>CANGRI010000144.1 GCA_947456525.1 Opitutia bacterium | reverse complement strand
GTAGTAGCTCGTCGGATCGGTCCGGCGTTCGACGCTCTGATACTGCAGGCCATGGATCGTGGCGCCGTGCTGGAGCGTCAGGTGGTGGCGGGCGCGGTCGGTCTTCTCCGCCTCGGTGACCTTGAGCACGCCGTAGAAGCCGCGGGTCACGCTGACCGCGCCGCGAAGCGAGGTCGTGGCGACGTCTGCGAGGCCGTAGCCGAGGGCCGCCAAGGCGAGGAAGGGGACGGCCCAGGCCCAGCGGGCCTTGCCATACTGGAAAGGCAGGGACGGGTCGCGGCGGAGGACCAGGATCACCAGGGCGGCCGTGAGGAAGAGCGCCAGGTGCAGTTCGAAATAGTCCGGGAAGACGAACGGGGCGACCAACGCCACGAAGATGCCGCCCACGGCGCCGCCGGCGGAAATCGAAAGATAGTAGCCCGTGAGGCGGCTGGCTCCGGGGCGCAGCCGGAAGACCTCGCCATGGCAGACCATGCAGGCGACGAACATCGTGCCGAGGTAGAGCGAGGCGAGCGGGGTGATGTTCGGGTGCGATTCGGCGGTATACAGATTGTACGTCACGCCGCCGAGGAGGGCGATGAGGAGCGGCAGCCAGAAGGCGCGGTGATACCAGCGAGGGCTGTCGAAGCTGATGATGAACGACAGCAGGTAGAGGCTGAGCGGCAGCACCCAGAGGAAGGGCACCACGGCGATGTCCTGGCAGAGCTTGTTGGTGATCGCGAGGAGCAGCATCACGCCGCAGGCGGGCAGGGCGAACCAGAGCAGCTTGCGCGTCAGGGTCGGCGCTGCCTCGATGTCGTCGTCAGCGGACGTCTTCGTGTCGGCCCCTGGGCTATGCCATACTTTGTACCCGCACCAGCCCGCCAGTCCGGCGTAGAGGGCTAGGCCGATAGACCAACCGTTGGCCTGCGTCTGGCGTGCGAGCTGCGGTTCGAGGACGAACGGATAAGCGAGCAGCGCGAGGAGCGAGCCGACGTTGGAAAGGGCGTAAAGACGATAAGGCGACACGCCGGGGTTGGCCTTGCTGAACCACGCCTGCAGCAAAGGGCCGGTGGCGGAGAGCACGAGGTAGGGCAGGCCGAGGCAGGCCAGCAGGAGCAGCAGGATGTGGCCGGCGGCATGTGAGCCGTCGGTGGGCTTCCATTGGTCGCCCGGCGTGATCGGCAGCAAGGCCACCGCGAGCGCCAGCAGGCAAAGGTGGGTGATGACCTGGCGGCGCGGGGTCAGGCGGCTGATGCTGAAGTGGGCGTAGGCGTAGCCGCCGAGCAGCAGCACCTGGAAGAAGAGCATGCAGGTCGTCCAGACCGCGGGGCCGCCGCCGAACCACGGCAGGATGAAGCGCGCGATCAGCGGCTGGACGAGGAAGAGCAGGCAGGCTCCCCAGAAGATGGTCAGGCTGAAGGCGAACATGGCAGGGTATGTCTTTGAAACCCCGCCGAAGGGCGAAGGTTGGGGTAAGGGAGGGCTACGGGCCGGCCCGCCTTGTGGCAATCCCCATCAGGCTCGCGGGCGGAGGCGGAGGACGAGCGATTCGTAGCCCAGCGTCCGCTCGTAGGAGCGTTCCTTCTCGGCCCTTTCGGTCGCCGAGACGATTTCCATCGAACCCACGAGTTCGACGCACTTGAGGAGCAATGTGCGCAGGATGAGGCGAGCGTGCGCGGCCCCGAGGCAGAGGTGTTCGCCGAAGCCGAACGAGAGGTGCGGGTTCGGCTTCCGGTCGATCTTGAACTCATCGGCCTGCGGGAAGACGGCTTCGTCGCGGTTGGCGGAGGCCCAGCCGAGCGAGACGCGGCCGCCGGCGGGGACGGTCTCTCCGTGGACGGAGGTCGCGACGGGGCAGACGCGGCCGATATGCGTCAGCGGCATGAAGAAGCGGAAGAACTCCTCGCTCGCGAGAGTGATGCGCTTTGGGTCGGCGCGAAGGTATGCCAGCGCGTCGGGGTTGGCCGCGAGATGGCCGAGGGCGCAGGCGACGGTGTGGATGATCGTGTCGCGCCCGCCCGCGAAGGCGATGTTCGCATAGCCGAGTTTTTCCTGGTGCGTGAGCGGACGTCCCCGGAAGGTGGCCTTGTGGAGGGCGGAGAAGAAGTCGTCGCCGGGGCGCTCGGCCGTCGCGGCGAACTTGCCTTCGATGTATTCGTCGAGCCCGGAACTCTTGCTGAGCCCGTCCTGCTTGCGGAAGACGTGGGTGCCCCAGCCGATCCAAAGCTCGGCTTCGCTCTCCGGCACGTTCAACAGGTAGGTGAGCGCGCGGGACTGGAGGGGGAGGGCGAAGCCATGGACGATCTCGGTCTCCGTCCGGGCGAAGGCGGCCCGGAGCATCTCCTCGGTGAGGGCCTCGACCTGCGCGATCATGGCCTCCGATTTCGGGCGCTGGAAAAAAGGCTCGGCGATCGCCCGGTAGTCGGCGTGGGAGGGCGGGTCGACCTCGAGCGGCAGCTGGCGGACCGAACGGACGGATTCCTCCGAGGGAATCGGCACGCGGAAGGGCGCGTCGGAGCTATAGGTCTGCCAGTCCTTGGCCGCCTGCCGGACGTCGGCGTGGCGCAGGATCATCGGGATCGGCTCGCCTTGGAACTCGTAACGCGCGACCGGAGCCGCCTCCCGCTTCGCTTTGAAAGGGTCGGACGGCTGATGGCCGAAGGGGCATTTGCCTCCGAACATGACCTTACTTGGCGGCTTCTTCCTTGGCGGCCTTGGCCGCCTTCTTCGTCGGCGGGCGGAGTTCTTCCGAGGTCCACGAATTGGGATGATCGGCGAACTGCTTGCGGATGCCGGTGACGAACTTGGCGTCGATCGGCGAACCGTTGTGTTCCCATTCGCGGCGGACGTACGTCAGCACGCCGGCGATATCTTCGTCGCTCAGCATGCCCATCGGCGGCATGGTCAGGTCCCAGGTGCGGTTGCCGACCTTCACCGGGCCGCCGAGTCCGTTGAGCACGATGCGGGTGGTGACGTCGGGCTTGCCGAGGACCCAGTCGCTGTCGACGAGGGGAGGAGC
>CANGRI010000143.1 GCA_947456525.1 Opitutia bacterium | reverse complement strand
TTGTATCTCCGTGGCACGCAACTCGACTACTCTGACAAGATGATCGGCGGCGGTTTCAAGTTCTCGAACCCCAACGCCAAGGCCAGCTGCTCCTGCGGGGAGAGTTTTTCGCTTTGACCGCAGGTCAATGCGAGGGGGCAAGTTGACACGATGGCATGTGGGCAAGGCGTTGGGTAGGGACGCCCCGTGTGCTACCTTATGGTAGGGCCGACCATCCTTGGTCGGCCGCGGTCGAGCAGGGATGCTCGACCCTACCTCGATCCAATCTCCCGGTTTCCGGTCTCCCTCTGAGCCTGTCTCTAGTCCGCGGGAATCTCGTCCTTCGCGCCGGCTTCGTAGCGTTCGCACCAGGCCTTGGACCACGAGGCGAAGTCCCCCGCGGCGATGTGCGCGTGGGCCTGGGCCATGAGGTCCTGCAGGAAGTGGATGTTGTGCAGGGCCAGCAAGGTGCCGCCGAGCTGTTCGCCGGCGTGGTGCAGGTGACGCAGGTAGGCGCGCGAGAAATGGCGGCAGGTGTAGTTATCCATGCCTTCCACCAGCGGACGGTGGTCTTCCTTGTAACGCAGGTGCTTCACGCTGATCGGACCATCGGGCGTGAACGCGCCGCCGTGGCGACCGATGCGGGTGGGCATCGTGCAGTCGAACATGTCGGCGCCGAGCGCGACCATGCGGAGGAGCTGGGGCGGGGTGCCGACGCCCATGACATAGCGGGGCTTGTTCTTGGGCAGGAGCGGGGCGACCAGGCCGACCTGGTGGAGCATGTGCTCCTCGGGCTCGCCGACGCTGACGCCGCCGATGGCATGGCCGGGGAAGTCGAGTCCGCCGAGCTCTTCCGCGCAACGGATGCGGAGGTCGTCGTAGACCGAGCCCTGGTTGATGCAGAACAGGTGGCGACCCGAGGCGAGGAAGCCGCTGTCCTTGGCCAGCTGGAGCATCTCCTTGGCCCAGCGGATGGAGCGGGTCACCGCGACTTCGCACGAGGCGCGGTCGCAGGGGTAGGGCGGGCACTCGTCGAGCACCATCGCGATGTCGGAGCCGAGCGCGTCCTGGATGTCGAAGCAGTCCTTCACGTCGAGGAACAGCTTGTTGCCGTCGAGGTGGGAGCTGAAGTGGATGCCTTCGTCGGTGATCGTGCGGAGTTTCGCGAGCGAGAAGACCTGGAAGCCGCCGCTGTCGGTCAGGATCGGCTTATCCCAGTGCATGAACTTATGGAGACCGCCGGCGGCGCGCACGATCTCGCGGCCCGGACGGAGGTTCAGGTGGTAGGTGTTGCTGAGGAGGATCTGGGCGCCCGTCTCGGCGACCTGTTGCGGCGACAGGCCTTTGACCGTGGCCTGGGTGCCCACCGGCATGAAGACCGGCGTGCGGACCTCCCCGTGGGGGGTCTTCAGGACGCCGAGGCGCGCAGCCGTCGTCGTATCGGTCTTAAGCAGGGTGAACACGGCCCGAAACTAGGGGGCAGGGGGGCAGAGTGACAACAAGAGAAGAGGACTGCGTAGATGACTGAATGGAGGACTGCGTTGAGGGCTGAATTGAGAAGATGGCAGTCGGGATTGGCCCTGTGCAGCCATCCATTCAGTCCTCCATTCAGTCCTCCATTCAGTCCTCAACTCAGCGATCTACTCAGTCCTCTATTCTGCCGCCGCTCTTCAGCGACGGTTACCATCAAACGTCAGCCGCATGCCTTTCGGCGCATCGGCGCGGATCTGGCCGTTTTCGAAGACGCAGACGCCGTTGACGAAGGTGCGTTCGATGGTGCTGCCGAAGGTGTGGCCCTCGAGCGGCGACCAGGCGCACTGGTAGAGGATGTTGCCGGTCTTGACCGTGTAAGGCTTCTTGGGGTCCACGACGACGAGGTCGGCCCAGTAGCCTTCGCGGACGAAGCCGCGGCCTTCGACGCCGAAGAGCACGGCGGGCGCGTGGCAGGCGCGTTCGACCGCGGTCTCGAGCGTGAACACGCCTTGCGCGACGAGGTCGAGGAGCACCTGGAGCGAGTGCTGGACGAGCGGCAGGCCCGACGGGGCCTTGAAGTAGGTCTGCGCCTTTTCCTCACGCGTATGCGGGGCGTGGTCGGTCGCGATGACGTCGATGACGCCGGAAGCGACCGCGGCGCGCACGGCGGCGCGGTCGGCGGCGGTCTTCACGGCGGGGTTGCATTTGATCTGGTGGCCGAGGCGGGCGTAGTCCTCTTCGGCGAACCAGAGGTGATGCACGCAGGCTTCGGTGGTCAGGCGCTTGCCCTTGAGCGGCGCGGCGCTGAAGAGCGAGAGCTCCTTCGCCGTCGTGATGTGCAGGATGTGCAGGCGCGCGTCGTGGCGACGGGCCAGTTCGGCGGCCATCGACGAGGAAGCGTAGCAGGCTTCGGCGTCGCGGATGCGCGGGTGTTCGCCGGCCGGGACGTCTTCGCCCCACTTCGCCTTGGCGGCGGCTTCGGCGGCCTTGATGCGGGGGGTGTCCTCGCAGTGCGTCGCGATCAGGGTGGGGGAGTGGCGGAAGATGCCTTCGAGCGTCTCGGGACGGTCGACGAGCATGTCGCCGGTCGACGAGCCCATGAAGACCTTCACGCCGCAGACCTTGCGCGGGTCGGTCGCCTTGACCGCATCGAGGTTGGTGTTGGTCGCGCCGAAGAAGAAGGAGTAGTTGGCGACCGACGTCGCCGCGCCGATGGCGAACTTCTTCTCGAGCTCCTCATGGTTGGTGGCCGTCGGGTTCGTGTTCGGCATCTCCATGAACGAGGTGACGCCGCCGGCGACGGCCGCGCGGGCCTCGCTCGCGATGCAGGCCTTATGCGTCAGGCCGGGTTCGCGGAAGTGGACCTGGTCGTCGATGAGCCCGGGTAGCAGGAGCTTGCCGGTCAGGTCGTATTCCTGGTCGGCTTTCGTGCCGGCGGGGATCGCGCCAATCCGCTCGATGCGGCCGGCGCGGATAAGGACGTCGGCGCGGAGGCGACGGCCTTCGTTGATGATTTCGGCGTTGCGGAGGACGACGGTGGACATGGGCAGGCTCATTCAGCCTGAAACCACGGACACCGCAAACGGGAAACGGCGGATCAGGCCGTGACCTTCACCATGTCCGAAAGGTCGGCCTTCTTGACGCCTTCCGGGTTGATGTTGACGGCGGAGACGCGGAACTGGGCGCCGCGCTTGTGGCTGAACTTCAGGATGAAATTGGTGACGATCA
>CANGRI010000142.1 GCA_947456525.1 Opitutia bacterium | reverse complement strand
GGCCGCGGGCGGCGCGACGACCTTGATGACGGGGTCGGCGGCCTTCTTGCCGGCCTGCTTGACAGCGGCCTGAGCCGAGACACCCAGGGTAAGACAGGCTATCAGGGCGAAGAGGCGCATAGAGGGGTTCACTGACTATAGAACCCCAGCGCAGGATTGATAGTTTCATCTCATCTTAAGGTTCTTTACCACCCTCCTTGGTTGCCTCCGCACCACCGACGCCCAAGCCTGCGGGGCCGTCCCCTGGCACGATGAATCCTCTCCCCCATATCCGGCCGCAGGGCGCCCGGCAGCGGCCCCGGCTCAAGGCTTTCCGCGTGCTCGGCATCGACCTCGGCACGACCAACTCCGCCGTCGCCGAACTCCGGTGGTCCCCCGACCGGCCCGAGGAGATCGCCCTGGCCGAATGCCTCGAGATCGCCCAACCGACGCTGAGCGGCGACTTCACCTCCGTGCTCGTCCCTTCCGTCGTGAGCCACCTCTCCGACCGTCAGCTCATCGGCGAAGGGGCCCGTCGCTGCCTCTCCCGCTCGGTCGAACTGGGCCTCCGGCCTAACGCCAGCTATCTGGCCGAAGCCAAGAACGAGATGGGCATCGGCCGGCTCTACCCCCAGGCAAAGGCAGGCTCACGCAGCCCGGCCGAGGTGTCCGGCCAGATCCTCCGCTTCCTGCGCGACCAGGCGCCCGGACCGGTCGCCCGGACGGTCGTGACCGTGCCAGCGTCGTTCCAGATCTCGCAGCGCGAAGACACCCTGCTCGCCGCCGACCTCGCCGGGCTCTCGCTCGGCCACGGCGACCTGCTCGACGAGCCGCTCGCGGCGTTCCTCGACTTCATCGCCCGCCAAGGACAGGCCGCGCTCGACGGCATCACCGAAGAGACCGAGACGATGATCATCGACTTCGGCGGCGGTACCTGCGACGTCGCCATCTTCACGCTCCGCCGGCAGCCCGACGGCACCCTCGGCGTCAGCCCCCGCGCGGTCTCGCGCTACCATCGCCTCGGCGGGGCCGACATCGATCGGGCCATCGTCCATCAGGTCCTCATCCCCGAACTCGCCCGGCAGAACGGCGTCGCGGCGGACGAATGGGAATACGAGGTCCGGAAGGAACAGCTGGAACCGCAGCTGCTGGCCACGGCCGAACAGCTCAAGATCGGGCTCTGCGAGCTGCTCGACCATCGGCTGGCCCACGGCGCCGACCTCGACGACCTCCTTGCCCGGACCACCAAGAGCTATCCCGGCGTGCAGACGTTGCGCCTGGCCGACGGCACGCACCTCAGGCTCACCGCCCCTTCCCTCGGCGGCGAACGCTTCGCCGAACTCATGGAACCCTTCCTCGACGAGGAAAGCCTGCAGGCGAACGAAGACGAGTACACCCTGAGCTGCTCGGTCTTCGCGCCGATCGCCGACGCCCTCGAACGGGCGAACCTGAAGCCGTCCCAGGTCGGCTTCCTGCTCGCCGTCGGCGGCAGCTCGCTCAACCCGCTGGTCATCCGCGCCCTGCGCGGTTATTTCGGCGAGTTCCTCGTGCATCGTTTCGATTCGGCCTTGGACATGCAGGTCGCCGTCGCCCGCGGCGCCGCGTATCATGCGCTGCTCCTCCACCTCTACGGCCGGAGCCTGCTGACCCCGGTCGCGAGCGACTCGCTGAGCCTTCAGACGGACCGCGGGCTGCATGAGATCGTCCCGCGGGGTCGGGCCCTGCCCGTCGCCGGCGACTTCCGACCGACCGACGCTCACCGCATCGTCGCGCCCGGCGGCCCGATCCGCATCACGTTCTGGGCCGGCGCCGGCGTCGAGGCCCGGCCGGTCTTCACCGGCACGACGCAGCCGGTCGCCGCCGGCATGCCGCTGACGCTCTCCTTCGACCTCGACGCCAACCAGCACTTCACGTTCGGCGTCACGCCGGCGGACGGCGGCGAGACCTTCGCCGGCCGGATCGAGTCGCCGCTCCACAACGTCGTCAACCCGGGCAAGGACCGCGAGGCGATCCTGCGCATCGAACGAAGCATCCGAGCGGGCGAATTCGCCCCGGAGACCGTCCCCGCGCGTCTGCTCGAACTGGCCTTGCTCCACAGCAAGGTCGGCATGCATGACAAGGCGATCGCGCTGCTGAAGCGGCTCATCCGGCAGCAGCCCGACTATCGCCGGAGCGGGCTCTGCCATCTGGCCGGCATCTACGGACGGAAAGGCGACGCCTATCGGCAGGAGAAATGCTTCCTCGACGCCATCATCGCCGGCAGCTCGATGGCGCTCCTCAGCCTCGCCAACCTTTACGCGCGCAAGGGTCGCTGGATGGAAGCGGAGGAACTGTGCCGCCGCTTCGAAGCCGAGGAACCCAGCGCGATCGGCATGGTGCTGCTCGCGCGCTGCTTGCGCGCCCGGGGCAAGAACGAGGAAGCCACGGACGCCCTGACCTCGGCCTTCGCGCGCTTCGGACAGGACCTGGCTTCGCTCGATGAGACCGCCTTCTCCTGGTATCAGGCGGCGGTCGCCATGACCGAGGACGACTCGTTGCGCCGAACCGCGCAAGCCGAGGAAAGCCGCCGCAAGACGGGCGCCTCCGCCCCCGCGCCCGACCATGACGCCCACTTGCCGCGGCTAGAGACGGACCACGAGAAACCATCGCCATGACCTGGCTCCCCCCGACCGACCGCCTGACCGCCGAGCAAACCTCCGCCGTCGACGCCCCCGCCGACCGACCGCTGATCGTACGCGGCGGACCAGGCTCAGGGAAGACGGTCGTCCTGCTGCATCGCGCCAGACGGCTCATCGCGACGTCCGGAGAGCCCGGGAAGATCCGCCTGCTCGTGTTCACGAACGTCCTCCGCGACTTCATCCGCTCCGCCGTCGCGGAACTGGGTCTGGCCGAGGAAGCCGTCCAGACGTTCGACCACTGGTGCCGTCTCCGTCATCTGGAACTGATCGGCCCGCCGCCCACGGACCAGCGAGGCTATCCCGACTTCGAAGCCATCCGCGGCGGCCTGCTCACGCACCTACGCGCCCGGCCTTCCCCCCCCACGCTCGACGCCGCGCTCGTCGACGAAGGCCAGGACCTCGATGACGAATGTTACGCCCTGCTGACGCTCTCGGCCCGGCATGTGACGGTGGCCTTCGACCTCAAGCAATCGCTTTACCGCGAGACCGGCGACGGCTCGATCCGCTACGCCCTCGGAGTCGGACCGCG
>CANGRI010000141.1 GCA_947456525.1 Opitutia bacterium | reverse complement strand
TGGAACCGGGATAAGGCCATCCGTCAGGCCGCGCTCAAAGGCGCCGAATTCGTGGTCGACCTCCCGGCCGAATCGCTGACCCAGGTCATCTTCACGAAGGCCGACCTCGCCCAGGTGAAGGAGCTCCGAATCGAGGAGAAGACCTTCACCCCGGGCAAGGCCAGCTCGCTTGGGATACTCGAGACGACCCGGCTTCGCGCCTTCGGCAAACTGGGCGAGGAGTGGGTAGACCTCACCGACCTCAATGTCGAATGGACGATCACCGAGCCGGACCTGATCGCGATTTACCAAGGCGGTCTGGTCCAACGGCTTCAGGCCTCCGCCAAGGAGATCACGCTGACCGCCAAGACGCTGACCGGCGCCATGGCAGCACCCCTCGTTATCCCAGCCACCCAGGCTAAGTAAACCCAGGCCAAACAGGTCGACTTTGGTCATCTATCCGCCCGGGGCTGCCTGCTAATTGCTCGCAACCCCGGGCGGTATAATCTGTCTTAGCATTACCCGGAAAAACCCCGCCCGGCACCCCCTCAGCCCCATGTCCCGCCTTCCCTCCGTCGCCCTGCTCGCCTTCGCCGCCACGCGACTCGTGGCCGTCGACTTCAACCAGGAAGTCCGCCCGATCCTCGCCCAGCATTGCTTCGCTTGTCACGGCATGGACGAGCACTCGCGCAAGGCCAAGCTGCGCCTCGACCTCCCGGAATCGGCCCACGGCAAAGGCAAGTCAGGCGAACTCGCCATCGTCGCCGGTCAGCCGGAAAAGAGCGAAGTCATCCGCCGTATCTTCTCGCATGAAGCCGACGAGCTGATGCCGCCACCGGAATCCAAGAAGCCGATGTCCGACAAAGAGAAGTCTGTGCTGCGCGCCTGGATCGCCGAAGGCGGCAAGTATCAGGCGCACTGGGCCTTTTCCGCGCCGAAGCAGGCTCCCCTGCCCCAGCCCGGCGTCCACCCGATCGACGCGTTCGTCCGCGCCCGCCTCGCCCAAGCCGGCCTGAAACCTTCACCCGAAGCGGACCGCTACGCACTCGTCCGTCGCGTCTCGCTCGACCTCACCGGAGTGCCGCCGACGCCCGAGGAAGCCGACGCCTTCGTAAACGACAAGTCCGCCGAGGCCTACGAGAAGCTCGTCGACCGCCTGATGGCTTCGCCCCGCTACGGCGAACGCTGGGCGCGCCGCTGGCTGGACCTCGCCCGCTACGCCGACACCAACGGCTTCGAGAAGGATCGCCCCCGCTCGATCTGGCCCTACCGCGACTGGGTCGTGAAGGCCTTGAACGCGGACATGCCTTACGACCAGTTCAGCATCCGGCAGCTCGCGGGCGACCTCCTGCCAGGCGCCACGCCCGACGACCTCGTCGCCACCGGCTTCCATCGCAACTCGATGCTCAACGAAGAAGGCGGCGCGGATCCCAACGAGTACCGCTTCTACGCCATGGTCGATCGCGTCGCCGTCACGGGGGCCACTTGGATGGGCCTGACGCTCAACTGCGCCCAATGCCACACGCATAAGTACGACCCGGTCCTGCACACGGATTATTATTCTTTGATGGCGCTGCTGAACAACGCCGACGAACCGACCTACAACATCCCCCCGGCCGACCTCGCCCAACGCCAGGCCGAGCACGCCCGACGCGTCCGCGCCGCCGAAGAAGGACTGGCCGTAAAATTCCCGGGAGGCCCCGCGGCCCTCGAGAAAAGTTTCGGGGCCTGGCTGAGCCAGGAAAGCCAGCGCGCCGCCAAATGGGAGACGCTCATCCCGGGAAAGATGAAGTCCACGCTACCCACGCTCGACGTGCAACCCGACGGCTTCATCCTCGGCGGAGGAGACATCACCAAGAGCGACGTCTATGACCTCACGTTCGACCGTGCCATCAAGGGCGCCGTCGCCATCCGCATCGAAGTCGCGCCGCATCCTCTGCTGCCGAATGACGGCCCCGGACTCACGAATTACGAAGGCCCCATCGGCGGCTTCTTCCTGAGCGAATTCCAAGCCTGGCAAGGCGACCGCCGCCTGAGCTTCGACTCCGCCACGGCGACCAACGACGAGGAAGAGGATCGGATCAACGACGCCGCCGGCGCCACGAAACCCTCCGCCAAGGCGACGAAAGCCGCCAAGTCCGCGGCCAATCGCAAGAAGAACAACGCCGCCGCCGCGCTCGACGGCGAGATGTCCAGCGGCTGGCAGGTGCTCGGCGGTCTCGGCCAGAACCATGCCGCCGTCTTCCATTTCGAAAAACCGACCGACCTTTCCGCCGGCTGGGCGATCAAGATGCTGTTCGAAAAGCATTACGCCTGCCCCGTGGGGCATTTCCGCGTCTCCGTAAGCACCGACGCGCAAGCCACCGCCACGGGCCACCCCGCCGAGATCGAAGCCATGCTCGCCGGCGGCGCCCCGCAGGACCAGGCGAAGCTGCGCCAGCGCTTCCTCGAGACCACCCCGGAGCTCGCCGCACAGTCGAAGGCGCTCGCCAACCTCCGCAAGCAGGCCCCCCGCGGCCAGGCGACGCTCGTCATGCGCGAACGTCCGGCCGCCCACCCGCGTCCGACCTTCCGCTACCACCGCGGCGAATACCTCAGCCCCAAGGAAGAAGTCCCGCCGGCGGTGCCCGCCTTCCTCCCCGCCCTGCCCAAGGACGCCCCGGCCAATCGCCTGACGTTCGCCCGCTGGCTCTTCGCACCCGAGAATCCCCTCACCGCCCGCGTCGCGGTCAATCGCCAATGGCAGGCCTTCTTCGGTCACGGCTTCGTGAGATCCCTCGAAGATTTTGGCTACCAGAGCCAGCCGCCGACCCACCCTGAGCTGCTCGACTGGCTCGCCGTCGATTTCATGAAGTCGGGCTGGTCGATGAAGAAGCTCCATCGCCTCATCGTCACCAGCGCCACCTACCGCCAGTCCTCCGTCGTCACGCCGCAGCTCGCCGAAAAGGACCCGGAGAATCTCCTCCTGGCCCGCGGCAGCCGCTTCCGCCTCGACGCCGAACTTTTGCGGGACGGCACGCTCAGCGCCGCCGGCCTGCTCTCCGCCAAGATGGGCGGCCCCGGGGTCTACCCGCCGCAGCCCGCCAGCGTGACCAGCGAAGGCACCTACGGCCGCATCGAATGGAAGCCAAGCGAAGGCGAGGATCGTTACCGTCGCTCGCTGTACACCTTCATCAAGCGCACCGCACCCTTCGCCATGGCGACGACCTTCGACGCGCCTACCGGCGAGTCGTGCATCGCCCGCCGTGACGTCTCCAACAGCCCGCTCCAGGCGCTCACGTTACTGAACGACGAGATGTTCATGGAAGCCGCGCGCGCCCTCGGCGCCAAGACC
>CANGRI010000140.1 GCA_947456525.1 Opitutia bacterium | reverse complement strand
GGGACGGAAGCGGCCGCCTTGCGCAGCAGGGCGTCGATTTCGCGGGCAGGATTGAACCAGACGGACATGCCTCAAGCCGTAAGCCCCTACGCCCCCTCGGCAAGCGAAGAAGGCCTGACAGGGGTAGGGGCAGGGGTGGGGATTGGGTTTACTTGAGCGTCTTCAGGTAGGCGAAGAGGTCGATCACCTGCTCGTCCGTGAAGCCGTCCAGTAGCCCTTCGGGCATGATCGAGCGGCGCAGATACTTGGCGGAAGCGACCTCAGCCTTCGGCACGCGACGGTCGGCGCCGCCGGGCTGACGGAGCACGTAGGCCGTCGCGTCCTCGGAGACGTAGAACGCCTCGATGACCTCGCCGGCCTTCAGCTTCACCTGGAAGATGCGGTACGCGGCCTCGATGGCGGCATTCGGGTCGATGATGTTGCGGATGACGCCTTCCATGCCCATCGCGCCCGCGCCGGAGAGGTTCGGGCCGATCAGGCCGCCCTGCCCGTTGATCATGTGGCAGGACTGGCAGAGCGCCACGACAACCTTGCCCTTGGCGGGGTCGCCGGCCTTCTGCGCCAAGGCGAAATAGTGGGCCGTCTTCTTCTCGAGCGCCGCGAACTGCTCGCCGTTGAGAAGCGGAGGCGCGTCGGTGGTGCGCACGACCTTCGCGCCCTTGCCGAGCTTGCCCCAGGCGTCGTCGCCCTTCGCCGAAGCGAAGACGAGCGCGGCCGGCAGTTTCTCGCCGGCGAACGTGCGGGTCATGTTCGAACGGATTTCGGCGGCGGTACGTTCGACGTTCCAGACGCGGTACTCGGCGAAAGCGCCGAGGGGTCCGCCCTTCGGCGTAGACCAGCCGATATTGAGGCCGGCGAGATCTTGCGGAACAGCGACCTTCGAGGTCCCGGTCAGTTCGCCATCCTGGTAAGTGCGCAGGATGCCGGCGGCGTCGCGGCTGAAGGCGACATGCGTCCAGATGCCGGATGAGACGGGCTTAGATGAAATCACCGCGTCGCGGATCGTGCCGCCGAAATAGGCGCGGAAGGCCGCGCCCGCGAAGTTGAGGTCGATCTTGCCGGCAGCGCCCAGGATGCTGGCCTTATTATCGATCTTGCCGTCGAGCCTCACCCAGGTCTCGACGGTGAACGGCCCCTTGAGCGAGAGGTTGGCGTTGGCCACGGCCTCATCGGTGCCGTCCAACGAGAGCACGCTACGGAAGACGCCGCCGAGCTGGGCGGAGACGGCCGCAAGTTCGGGGCTGTCGCCCAAGGCGATGGCGAGCTTCTCGGCGACGGGAATCTCGATGTCGGCGACGGCGACGGACTTGTCGGCCAAGCCGGCGGCGATGGCCTTGGCACCGGCCTTCGTTCCGCTGATGCCGTCGAGCACGACCTTGCGATCGTTCACCGACAGGGCCGGGTAGAGCTTCATGGCGAGGACGGAGGCCTGCGGGGCGCGGGAGGCGACCAAAGCGCGTAAGGCGAGGTTCGACACGTCGGCGGTCGTCACGCCCACCAAGGCCGCGACAGACTCGGGCTTGGTCGTCCGCAGCTGCTGTAACCCGAGGAGCGCGTCGCGCCGGGAATCCTCGCGACCGACGAGGGCGAGCAGGTCATCCTCCATCGCCAGCAGCTGGAAGCCGCCGATGAGCTGGGCGGCCAAGGCGCGCTCGGAGGCGCCCTGCGTGAGCAACGAACGGGCGGCCTCGGCGACGACCGGGCCGACCTTGGCCGGATCGAGGTCGGTGCGATAGGCGAGCAGCAGCTCGGCGACGCGATTGCGCACCGCGGCATCGGCCAGCAACTTGCGCAACACGGCGACGCTGGAGGGCTGGTCGAGCGTCTTGGCTACCGCGAACAGCTCCTCGGGGCCCGGGGCGCGGCCCAGCTGGCCGACGAGTTCGGCGACCAACGGCGCGCCGACCTTCGGGTCGAGCGCGAGCGCGGCGAACATGCGACCTTCGGTCGGCAGCGACTTCGCGTCCTCCGAAGCCAGGAACTTGGCGACCGCCTCCGGCTGGCGCTCGAGATACATGCGCACCAGGAAGCGCTCGAATTCACGTTCATAGGCGACGCCGACCTTGATCGGCTTGCCGCGGCGGTCCGGAGCGACGGGACCTTCGAGCGAAGGGCCGGCGAAACGCATCATGACGCCAAGGGCGGCGGGGTGCTTCACGGAGGCCTCGCCGAGGGTCTTGATGGCGGCGGCACGGACTTCCGCATCAGGGTCGGAGGAAAGGGCGGCCAGCGCGTCGAGGTGCGGAGCCCACGCTCCTAGGTATCGCAGCGCATTGACGGCCTCGCGACGGATGTTGCGATTCGGATCCGAGAGGAGACGCATAGCCAACGGCCCGACCTTCTGTCCGTGCTCCGACAAGACCCAGAGGGCTTGGATCCGGCGGGCGGCCGAGACGGACGCGTCTTCGGCGAGGGCGGTGAGCGTACGGCTCGTCGCCTCCTCCGGCTGACGGTCCG
The DNA here is from genome assembly GCA_947456525.1 of Opitutia bacterium. Classification (GTDB taxonomy): domain Bacteria; phylum Verrucomicrobiota; class Verrucomicrobiia; order Opitutales; family UBA953; genus UBA953. The sequence goes on along the minus strand of CANGRI010000140.1, from coordinate 1,018 downwards.
CCAACGCCTGCCACGCGAGGTGGGCGTCGGCGGTCACCTTGGAACCGAGGCGGGCGACCAGTTCGGCGGCAGAGAGCTTGGTGTAATCCGGCACCGGCTGCGGGACGAAACCCTTCGGCTTGATGCGCCAGATACGGCCGGACTGCTTGTCGCGGTCGGGGTGGTTGCGGGCGACTTCGTTATGGCTGATGATCTTGTTGTACCAGTCGACGACGTACAGGCAGCCGTCGGGACCCATCGTCATCGCCACCGGGCGGAAGAACGGATCGTCGCAACTGACCAGGTCGTCCAGCTTCTCGAGGCGATAGCCGGAGCCTTCGCGATGCTGGCGCACCGCATTGACCTTCGAGGTGATCGGGTTGGCGACGTACATCACGCCGTCATAACCCTTCGGCCAGACGCCGACGTCGGAAAGGGCCAGTCCGCTCAGGCCGGTACCGCCCATCTTGAAGTCAGGCGCCTGGATCGGGAACTGCGGCTGGTAGGACTTCGCGAGACGATCCGCGCAGCCGGGATAGAGGGCGTACTCATGAAATGGCATGACCGGATAGCCATAGTCGTTGGCCTCCTGGATGAAGCATTCGCCTTCACCTGTCAGGGCGAGGCCCCAGATGTTGCAAGGACCCGTCGAGGTAGGCTCGAAGAAGCTTCCGTCGGCATGGAAGCGGGCCATGCGCGTGCTCGGGAAGTCGACCTGCTCCCCCTTCGTGGTGACGACCGTGCCCTTGTTGAAGGCGCCCTGCGCGAGCCACAGCCAGCCGAACGGCGCGCGCGTGAACTGGTGCGGGAAGAGGTGCGAGTCCTGCACGCCGAAGCCGGTCAGGAGGACCTCGCGCTTGTCGGCCTTGCCGTCGCCGTCGGTGTCACGAAGGAAGACGACGTCGTGGCCATGCTGGACGATGGCGCCATCATGATAAGGGAGCACGCCCTCGGGGATCGCCAGGCCGTCGGCGTAGGTGCGCGGCTGATGCAGGCCCGGGGCGAACGGCTGGTCGAAGACGATGACCTTGTCGCGGGC
>CANGRI010000139.1 GCA_947456525.1 Opitutia bacterium | reverse complement strand
CTTGGAGAAGCCGGCCACACCCATTCTTGCCACGCTTGAACCCAAGCAAGCCGGCGACACCAAGCCTGCCGAACAGAAACTGACCTTCGACAATGCCACCCGCATCTGGCGTGGTCGCGAAGCCCTCTCTGTCGCCGACCTCATCGCCGAAGGGAAGAAAACGCTCGATGGTCAAACGCTCCACCTCGGCCTCACCTGGAAGCCCTGCCCCGACGGTATCTTCCTTCGCCTGCATATCTCGGACATCTGGCTGGACGACGCCTCGCTGCAACGTGCCGCCCAGAATCAGACCGAAACGCATAAGGCCTTCATCCGCAGCCGCTGGATGCCCGCCCACGTGGAGCGCGTCGAGTATGGTAAGTTCGGCCGAGCCAAGGTCACCGTGACGCTCTTCGGCGGCATGGACCCTTCGCTCTATGCTGACTTCCAGAAAGGTAATCCCGTGCTGATCAACGCCGCCGAGAACACCTTGAAGCACGCCGGCGGCCACTACGGCCCCGCACACATGGCCTCCAAAGGCCCCATCGCCGAAGTGACCAAGCTTCCCGGCGACGCACCGATGGGCAGCAGCGGCATCCAAGTCACGATGGAGACCGACCTGATCATCGAAGGCATCCGCGCCGGCAAGGTCGTCCGTATCCGCGCCGCAGTCTGGCCGGCCGTCGACCTTCCGCGCGAAGAATACCTCGGAGACGGTGAGTTCCGCGTCGAAGACCGCTTCCCCACCCCGGCCATCTTTCCGAAGTACTGATGGGCAATCGTTCTTTGTTCCTAGTTCTTAGTTCCTCGCTGTTGGTTCTAGGTGCCTTTGCCGCAAACGAAGCCCCAGGAACGAAGAACCAAGAACAAGTGGCGGAGCCCTTCCGCCCGGAGGCAGGCGTCTTTCCGCCCATTGAGAAGGCCCATACCTACCAAGGCGAACTGGCCTTCATCGACCACGCCAATCGTCGTGGCAGCTTACGCGTCCAAGGGCCGGGCATCTTTCGGAGCACCGAGCCCAATCCGTTCGCGATGCTGCCCTACGGCATGGTCCGCTACCACGGCGCCCCCGCCGACCTCCGCGACCTGCCGCTGGGAACGTTCCTCCACGTGACGGCCTTCCTGCCACCCGACCCGAAACTATCCTCGGTGCCCGTGCTGCCGGTAGATAACCGGAACCGCGACGCCAACCATCGACGTGGAGTCGGCGTCTTCCCGGCCGAGAACCATGTGATGCTGCTGGAAGATGAGCCGAGTTACTGTCGGCGCATCGGCAAGATGTGGAAACTAAGGCAGGTCGACCTGCGACAAGGCTCCGGCATGATCGTCGCGACACTCGAGCCGAAAGCAGGCGACCCCAAGGCCGCCGAGCAGAAATTCACCATCGATGCCGCCACGCGTGTCTGGCGTGGGCGGGAACTCCTGAGCATCGACGACCTGCTCGCTGATGTCTCGCGGCCGGCCGAGAGCGACAAAGCTCTCGCCGGACAGTCGGTGCTCCTCGGCCTGACTTGGAAGCCCTGTCCCGATGGCATCTTCCAACGTCTGCACATCTCCGACCTCTGGCTCGACGACCTCTCGATGCAGCGTGCGTCCGCCATCCAGACCGAAAAGCACAAAGCCTTCGTCCGGAGCCGTTGGATGCCGGCCTGGGTGGATCGCGTGGAATACGGCAAGTTCGGCCGCGCCAAGGTGACCGTGACACTCTTCGGCGGCATGGACCCCTCCCTCTATGCCGACTTCCAGCCAGGCGGTCAGGCCTTCATGAACGGGGCTGAGAACACGCTCAAGCACACCGAAGCCGGCTCGGCCGGCCCATCACAGATGGCCGCCCGCGGCCCGATGATCGAAGTGACCCGCCTGCCAGGCGAAGCCCCTACGGGCAGCAGCGGCATCCAAGTCACCATGGAGATCGACCTCATCACCGAAGGCCTCCGGCCCAAACGCATCGTCCGACTTCGGCCGGCGCTCTGGCCGGACGTACACCTTCCGCGCGAAGAATACATCGACGGCAACGCCGGTATCACCGAAGAGCGCTTTCCCACCCCGGCCATCTTTCCCAAATACTGATTCTCATGAAGACGCTTTCCGTCCTGACGCTTTCTTTGCTCCTCAGCGCCACCGCCTGCGCCCTTGATTCGCACGCCGAAGCGGTCGTCCGCATCGTCGCCGCCGCAAAGGGCAAGGTCGAACTGACCGCTGATGGCCAAGGCGTGAAGTTGATCGACCTCAACGTGCCGGGCGCCGGCCCGCACGACCATCGTAAGGATGACCCCTATGACGCGGCTTTCTTCGAGCACGTCGGCCACCTCTCGACGCTCGAGTCGCTCAACATCATCTCGACGAAGTTCAACGACGACTGGATACCCTCTCTCGCCAAGCTCACGAACCTCAAGTCGCTCCGCTTCACCAACAACGGCAAGCTCACCGACGCCGGCATGGCCCAGCTCGCCGGCCTAAAGAACCTCGAGAACTTCTCGTTCGTCGGCACTCAGATGACCGGCAAGGCTTACGCCCAGTTCGAAGGCTTCGCGAAGCTCACCCGCGTCAGCCACCGCGGTAGCTCGATCGATGACGAAGGCCTCCGCCAACTGTGCGACCACCTGCCCAACCTCGAGAGCCTCAGCCTCGCGCATGCCAAGTTCACCGACGCCGGCGCCCCACATCTCGCCAAGCTCACGAAACTCAAAGGCCTCGAAGTCGGCGCCGCCAAGGCGACGCCCCAGGCCCTGAAGCACATCGCCAAACTGCCGCTCGAGTATCTGCAACTCGGCGAAGGCTTCGAATCGGGCGCCGCCATCGCCTTCATCAAGGATATCGCCATGCTGCGTCGCCTGACGCTTACTAACGCCCAAGGCATCACCGATGCCGACCTGCAGGCCCTTGCCGGCCTTACGCAGCTCACCCACCTCGAGATCGGCAAGATGCCTCTGCCCGATGAACGCATCCCCGCCCTCAAGCCGTTCGCCTTCCTGAAATCCATGCGCCTCGTCCCCGCCAAGGCTCCATTCACGCCCGAACAGCAGGCGAAGATCCAGGCCGTGCTTCCGCAGACCAAGATCGAATTCAAGTAAACCCTCATGAGAAAAATCCTCGTCCTTCTCTTCGCTCTCACGCTGGGAAATTCCTCTCCGCTCTTCGCCGTCGAGACCTTCGTCGTCGACGGACGCAAGGCTGTGGTTCATCCAGCGGCCAAGCCGGCGGACGGCAGGCCTTGGCTCTGGTATGCGCCCACGCTCAACGGCGGCGTCTCGATCGTCCAGCATAAGCTCTACGCCGACGCCTGCCAGCAGGCGGGTATCGCCATCGCGGGCTACGACCTCGGCGAAGTCCGTGGGGCCCCGAAGAGCGCAGCCCAGTTCACGAAGTTCTACGACGAGATGGTGAAGCGCGGCTACTCGCCTAAACCCATCCTGCTCGGCCAGAGCCGCGGCGGCATGATGACGCTCACCTGGGCATTCCGTAATCCTGACAAGGTGAAGGCCTGGATCGGTATCTACCCGGTCTGCAATCT
>CANGRI010000138.1 GCA_947456525.1 Opitutia bacterium | reverse complement strand
CCTTCACGAGGCCGAGGAGGGCCTCGTTGGCCTTGGCGCCGAGCATCTGCTTGTAAGTGAAGATCGCGGCGATGCGGGAGTAGAGGGCTTCCTTCGTGTCGGCGGCGACGGCGAGGACGGCAGGGGCCTGGTCGGCGTGGTCGTTCTCGATGAGGCGACGCGAGGTCTCGAGGCGCTGCACCGCGCTCTTGGAGCGGAGGAGTCCCGGGAGCTCGGAAGCCGCGGCCTTGGTCACGTCGACGTACTTGTTAGGCGTCGTGCCGACGGGGAGGATCTGCTGGATGAGGCCGACCTGCTTGCCGGCGCCCTGGTAGTTGAAGACGCCGCCGCGCCAGTCGGCGAAGTAGAGCTTCGAGTTGGCGTCGACCTCGAGGTCGATAGCGTGCGGGGCCTTCTCGAACGTCTCCTGCTTGGCGACGAAGGTAGCTTCGAAGGGCTTGATCGGGTGGCGATGCAGGGTGCCGGTCGTCCAGTCGCAGGTGAAGAGGGATTCGCCGAAGTCGCCGGGGAAGCCGGGCTCGCTCAGGTAAAGCGCGCCGGTGCCGGCGCCGCCTCCGTAGTCGGCGAGGGGCGGAGCCAGCTCGTCGATGAAGTTCTTATAAAGACGGGGATAGCCGGGATTGGAGAGCGAGGTGAAGTGGTGGAAACGCGTGTTCCAGCCCTTGCCGTCGTTGGTGTTGTCGCGGGAGAAGACGTCCATCGCGGGCGAGATCGCGATGTCGACGATGTTACGGGTCATCTCCGAATAGATTTCGAGCTCGGAGCCGTCGGGGCGGACGCGCAGGACGCCGCCGCCGTAGAGCGTGACGCGCTTACCGTCGCGGCCCTTGGCGCCGTCCATGTCCTTGAGGATGCCGGCGCCGAAGTCGCCGACGGCGATGTAGAGCCAGCCGTCGATGCCCATGCGGCAGCTGTTGGTGGTGTGGTCGGCGCCGCGGGGGTGCTCGATGCCGCCGCCGAGGCCTTCGACGAGGACGATCTCCTCGTCCGCCTTGCCGTCGCCGTTCTTGTCACGATAGACGCTGAGGAAGGGAGGGTGGACCAGGTAGAAGGAACCGTTGAGGATGTGGCCGCCGCGGGGGCTGTCGACCTTGGTGAACTCGATCATCGTATCGGCGACGCCGGTGCCCTTGGTGTCGCGGGCGATGAGGATGCGGCCCATGCCCGGGGTGTGGCCGAGCGAGCCGTTCTTGTCGGAAGAGATGTAGAGGTCGCCGTTGGCGGCCGCGGAGAGGGCGGTCGGGTAGAGCTCCGGCTCCTGCTTCGTGCCGACGTATTCGTGGATGGTGAAGCCTTCGGGGACCGCCTGCGCCGCGGCGGCGAGGAAGAGAAGGCCAAGGGATGAGCGTACCATGGGTGTAGCGGGGTAAGGAGGTAGATGTAGGACTCCGCGGGTTTGTTCCAAGCGGGAAGCGTCGGCGGAGGCTATCTTAGCGTCTTGCCCGTCGGCCCCCGGGGGCTAACCCTCCTGACATGGCCCTTCCGGTGCTCAAGTTCTTCCCCCGCCCGAGGGAACTGACCCTGCGCGGGGGCTGGCTCAAGGTGCCGCCCCTACCCCACCCGACGGCTCTCTTCTTAAGGAACCTGCCGACGACCATGACCGAGGCCCGCGCGGCCCTGGCTACGGCGACCGAGGGCGCCTGCCGGATCGTCCATAAGCCCGAACGGGGCTCCGAAGGCTACCATATCGAGATCCTTGCGAGCGGCGTCCGCCTGAGCGCCGGCGACGCCCATGGCGTGCTCTACGGCGCGCAGACCCTCCGCCAGGTCGCCGAGCAATACCCCGACGAGCTGCCGCACCTCGAGATCACGGACTCGCCCGACCTGCCCGTGCGCGGCTTCATGGTCGACATCTCGCGCACGCGCGTGCCCACGCAGGCCGAGCTCCTCGCCCTCGTCCGCTCGCTCGGACGACTCCGCGTCAATCAGTTCCAGCTCTACATCGAACACACGTTCGCCTTCCGCGGCCACGAGGATGCCTGGAAAGAAGCGTCGCCGCTCACGCCGGCGGAGATCCGCGAACTCGACGAAGCCTGCGCGGAGCTCGGCATCGAGCTGGTCCCGAACCTCAACACGTTCGGCCATATGGAACGGTGGCTGCGTCATCCGCGCTACCGGGCGATGGCCGAATGCCCCGAAGGGTGGATCCATCCGCTCACCGGACAGTTCAAGGAGTTCCCCGGCACCCTGCGGCCCGACCAGGCCTCGGTCGACTTCGCGGCGTCGCTGCTCGACGACTATCTCCCGAACTTCCGCAGCCGTCAGGTGAACATCGGCGGCGACGAGCCGTGGGAACTCGGCCAAGGCTTCAGCAAGCAGGCCGTCGCCGAACGCGGCAAACATCGCGTCTACCTCGACCATCTCAAGAAGCTCTGCGCGCTCGGGCGCGAACGTGGTCGCACCGTGCAATTCTGGGGCGACATCCTCCTCGAAGACCTCGCGCTCGCGCAGGACGCCCCGGCTGACGCCGTGCCCGTCGTCTGGGGTTATGACGCCGGCCATCCCTTCAAGGAACAGTGCGGGCGTCTCCGCGAACTCGGCCGCGCCTATCTCGTCGCGCCGGGCACCAGCGCCTGGCAGAGCTTCACCGGACGCCTCGATAACGCGCTGACGAACCAGGCCGAAGCCGTCGGCGCGGCGGTACGCCATGAAGCCCGCGGCATCCTGCTCACCACCTGGGGCGACAACGGGCACCACCAGCCGTGGCCGACCTCGTGGCTGCCGATGTCCGCCGGCCTGGCGCAGGCCTGGGGCTTCGCCGCGAACGCCAAGACCGACTTCGCCGCCGGCTGCGCGATCCTCGGAGGGCTTTCCGACGCAGAAGCCAAGGACGTCGCCGCGGCGCTCCATCAGCTCGGCACGCTCGACGGCCGCATCGCCAAGGCGAACCGTAACAAGAGCCTCACATGGGACTTCCTCACCGCCAAGCCCGACGCGCTCGCGAAGTTCACCGACGGCGTCACGGCGGCGGAGATCGCCGCCTCCCAGGCGCACCTCGCGGAAGCCGAGGCCCTGATCGCGAAGATCGCCGACACGACGATCCGCGAAGAACTCTCGCTCGGCGCGCGCCTCGCCGGCGCCGGCCTGCGGAGCGCCGCAGGACAGACGATCTCCGCCGAGGAACGCGCCGACCTCACGAAGGCCTATGAGACCGTCTGGCTGCGTCGCTCCCGCCCGGGCGGACTGACCGAGAGCAAGTCCGTGCTGTTCGGATAGCGCTACGCGGGGATCTGCTGGCACGCTGGCAGGCTGCGAAGCAGGGAGACCAGTCAAAGGGGGATCGGAGACCGGATGATTGGCTGCGGTTATAAATAGCCACAGGTAACTTTCCGGTTTCCGGCCTCCTTTTGAGCGGCTGATTTACCCTAACCCAATCCAGTTGCCTCTCCTCGTCGGCGGGGACATCGTATGCCCACCCCGTGGAAACCCTGCGTCCATTCTTCCGCCATGCCGCACTGCTCGTCGGCGGGGCTTTCGTGCTATCCGCGCAGACGTTGCCTCCGATTATCGTCCCCAAGCCGGCGGCGGCGAACGTCTCGCCGGACGCCCTGTTCGCCGGCACGGTG
>CANGRI010000137.1 GCA_947456525.1 Opitutia bacterium | reverse complement strand
CCGTGGAAACCCTGCGTCCATTCTTCCGCCATGCCGCACTGCTCGTCGGCGGGGCTTTCGTGCTATCCGCGCAGACGTTGCCTCCGATTATCGTCCCCAAGCCGGCGGCGGCGAACGTCTCGCCGGACGCCCTGTTCGCCGGCACGGTGCCTAAGCTCGAGCTCAGCATCTCCAAGGAAGGCATCGACAAGCTCATGAAGAATCCGCGGGACTTCGTCACGCTGACCCTGAAGGAAGCCGGCGGCGCCACGCTTGAGAAGTGTTCGGTGAAACTGAAGGGCTCGGCCGGCAGTTTCCGCCAGATCACCGAGGACCGGCCGGGCTTCTCGATCCGCACCGCCAAGTCGAAGAAGAGCCAGGAATACCGCGGCCTCACCAAGTTCCAGCTGAACAACTGCGCCCAGGACGGCACGATGCTGCTCGAGACGATCGCGGGCGAGATGGCCCGCCGCTCGGGCGTCCCGGCCTCGCGCTGCACCCACGCCTACGTCGTCCTCAACGGCAAGCCGCTCGGCACCTACGTCCTGAAGGAAGGATTCAACTCCCAGTTCCTCGGCTATTTCTTCAAGGACACCAGCGGACATCTGTATGACGGCGGCTTCTGCAACGAGATCGACGGCAACATCGAGGTCGACCATGGCGACCCGGACGAGAAGGTCCGCCTGACGGAGCTCATCGCGGCGACGAAGGAGCCGAATCCGGCGCTCCGGCTGCAGCGCATGGACCGGAGCCTGGATATCGACGCCTACTTCCGCCACCTCGCGCTGGAGCAGATCATGTGCCACTGGGACGGCTATTCCTTCAACCATAACAACTACCGGTTCTACGAGGATCCCACGACCGGCAAGTTCACCTTCATCCTGCACGGCATGGACCAGATGTTCGGCGACGACCGCTGGTACGTCTTCCGACAGCCGGGCTCGCTCGTGCCTAACGCCCTGCTCGGCGACAAGCGGATGCGCGACCGCTACCGCGAGCAGTTCTTCGCGGTCTATGAAAAGAATTTCCGAGCCGTCGACTGGCCGAAGCGGATCCTCGAGCTGGCCGCGAACGCGAAGGCCAAGATCGCGCCCTTCGACGCCGAGGAGGCGAAGCGCTTCGACCAACGCGGCAAGGACGCCGCCGACCGCGTGAAGCATCGCCTCGACGCCGTCCGCGCCCAGCTTGAAGACGTGGCGCAGCTTCGCACCATCGGCGGCAAGGCCAACCTCGCGCAATACGCGTGGGAACGTCATGCGGATGAGAAGGAAGCCGAAGAACAGGCCTTCGAAGGACATTGGAGCTTCCATCTCACGGCCGGCCCCAAGAAAGGCGGAGACTACCGCTGTCCGCTCACGATGGGCCCGGGCCGCTATCGACTGACCGGCATGGTCAAGACCGCCGGGATCGTCGCGGGCAAGGACGAGAAGACCAAGGGGGCGCGTCTGCGCATCTCCGGGCTCACGGGCGTGCCGTCGATCGCAGGGACGAATTCCTGGAAGCAGGTCTCGGTCGAATTCTCCGTGGCAGACGCGGACCCCGTGCTCGTGCTCGAGCTGCGCGCCGAAGCCGGCGAAGCCTGGTTTGACCGGAATTCGCTGACGCTCACGCGTATCCCCTGACCATGGAGATCGCCGCGCGCTTCGAGCATAAGTACGTCCTCACGCACGCCGAGCGAGACACGCTGCTCGCCCGCTTCGCCGGACGCTTCCAGCCGGACACCTTAGGCTCGCCGAGCGGACGCTACCCTGTCGTCAGCCTCTACTGCGACACTCCTGACCGCGCCTGCTACTGGGATGCCTGGCGCGGCGTACCTTCGCGCCGGAAGCTCCGCCTCCGCCTCTACGGCACGGCGGACGGCGCGATCCCCGCGGCGACGTTCCTTGAGATCAAGCATCGCGACGGAAGCGACGGGGCCAAGCGACGCGTCTCGCTCGACCTTGCCGCCGCCATGCTCGCCGTCACCGACGGCATCGTTCCGCCCCGCCCTCCGGACGAGGCGCGGATCCTCGAAGAGGCGCGCCAGCTCGTGGCCGGCGAGGGCTTCCGGCCGGCCTGCGTGATCCGGTACGACCGGCACGCCCATCGGTTCGTCGACGACGCCGGCCGCGAACCATTGCGCATCACGTTCGACCAGGGCATCCGGGCGCGTTTCGACGACCTGCGGCCGCGCCCCGAAGATGACGGCTGCGCCCTGCCTGTCCTCGGCGAAGGGCGCTGCCTGATGGAGGTGAAGGGCGCCTCTTCCGTGCCTTACGATTTCGCCGCGCATCTTTCCGCGGCCGGAATCTTTCCTCGCTCCTACAGCAAATATTCCGAAAGTGTCCGCCTGCACGGCGCCACCCCCGCCCTTTCCGTCCGATGAACCTACCCCTGCCCTCCGTCCTCGCCGCCGAACAGCCCGATGGGATCAGCGAAGCCTTCGCGAAGATGCTGACTGACCACAGCGCCAAGCCCGGCGTCGGCGAGATCCTCTTCGCGATCCTGTTCAGCTTCGCGCTCAACGCCCTCATCGCCTTCACCTACAAGCGCACCTACCGCGGCACGCGCTATTCGCAGGATTACGTCCACACCCTGCTCATCCTCGGCACCTGCGTCACCCTCGTGATCCTCGTCGTCATGGGCAACATGGCGACCGCCTTCGGCATGTTCGCGGCCTTCTCGATCATCCGCTTCCGCCGTTCCGTGGGCCAGTCGCGCGACATCGGGTTCATCTTCCTCGCGATGGGCACCGGCCTGGCCGTGGGCGCGCGTCAGTACGGCCTCGCCGCCCTGACCGTCCCGCTCGTCTGCGCGATCATCTTCGCGCTCTCGCGGGCCAACCTCTTCTCCTCGCTCAAGGGATCGCACCTGCTGCGCGTCCGCGTCGGCACGGACATCGATTACGACCAGGCTTTCGCCGCGCCCTTCGCGCAACACCTCTCGCACCAGTCGCTGAAATCCGTCGAGACCGTGCAGGCCGGCCTGATGACCGAGCTTCGCTACGAGGTCACGCTGAAGAACGAGGCGGCCATCGGCGAGTTCGTCCGCACGCTGCAGGCCGCCAACGGCAACAACCGTGTGCTGCTCACCAGCGTCGGAGACCAGTCGGTCGTCGAGGCGGAGTGAGGCGGGCGGTGCCCGCGAGTATAGAGTATCGAGTATCGGGGGAGTGCCCCTGGGCAGGAGCGCAACCGCGGGCGGTTGGCGGCTAGCGGCTGGCGGATAGGAAGAGACGCCAGGGGTTCTGCTGGCATGGGGAATTGCCGGGATTGGGGTAGGGGCGAGGCTACGCCGCGCCCGTTCGCAGCAGTAGCCCCAAGAAGGCGGGCAAGCCATCTCGTCGCATGATGTCCGTCTACCCACGGACGCCACGCAGTGGCGCCCCTACCCGATGCAACCGTGCGGCGCCCCCAACAAGAAGGGCGCCTGACGGCGCCCACTTTATTTCCCCGTGTCACCATGTCCCCTTGCCCACGTGACCCTCGCGATGCGCAGCGTCGCGCTCAGTCTCCGCCCTTGGAAGGCTTGCCGGTGGAGGAGAAGAACTCCTTCACGCGGGCGCGGAGATAGTCGCGGTTGAGCTTGGCGATGACGTCGAGCGTGATGCTCTTCGGGCAGTGCGCCTGG
>CANGRI010000136.1 GCA_947456525.1 Opitutia bacterium | reverse complement strand
CGCTGCTGGCGGCAAGGCCGTGGGTACCAAGGCCATGGGCGCGGCCATCCTCGCCCGACTCTGACCGTGGACGAAGCGGAACGACAGCGCGCGGCCGAACGACGTCGGGAGGCCGTGTGCAGTCCGTTCATGCGCATCTCGCGCTTCCCGGTCGACGTCGCCCGCGAACTGCTCGACGCCGGCTACTACCGCGTGGACCAGCTCGCCGGCCGCTCGCCCGAATCGCTCCTCACCGAGATCGCTTCTCGCAACAAGGCCAAGCTCCCCGCGCATTTCCTGCCCTCCTTGCGCATGGCCGTCTACTTCGCGGAATCCGACAGCCCGGACCCGAAGAAGCTCTTCCTGGATCAGTGGCAATGAGCGGGTGCGGGAGGTGAGCGAGTGCTGCATCGATGGCAGAGGACTGCGTAGATGACAGAAAGCAGAACAAACTAGTCCTCGATTCAGCCCTCTGTCCTCGACTCAGTCATCTAAGCCAAGCCGTGCAATGGGAGCAGATCAGCCCAATCAGTTTACCAACGTCTTCTCCACCCGCTCCGAGCGCAGGAAGTAGAGAAACGCGAAGACGGAGTAGGCCAGGCTGATCAGCACGGCGGCATAAGCCGAGACGGTAATCGTCACAGACACGGACTTGGCGTAGGCGACTGGGTCGACGCCCTTCGGCGCCGGCGGCAGCTTGGTCGCATCGACCAGCGCGCCTACGAACGGCATCCAGGCGACCCCGTAGAGGAAACTCAGGCTGGAGGACACCATCGAAAGGACGCGACCGATACGGAGCCGACGAAAGATGGCGACGCATACCGCTAGACGGACCAGCAGCAGCAAGTAGCCGACATACCAGCCAGCGACGTGAACCTTCGCGGCAGTCGCCGGCAGTCGCTCGTTGAATTCGCGCTGAGCATCCGCCAGGAACACGCGAGAGACGAGCCCATCCAAGAAAGCGAGGCCGGCAAGGATACCGAACACCAAGAGCCAACCTCTCACCTTGGAGTAATCAGGGGTGGCATCGGCAGGCGAAACCTGGGGTGAGGTCATGAAAAGTGGATACAATGGGCCTAACCCCTTGGCAAACCTAAACCTCAGCCTGGCCACTGCGTCGTAACTTCGAGCTTAAAGCATTATCTAACCCTGCGGGCTGCGCGTTCCAAGAGGAGCGCACAGGCCTCGGGACCGGCGGACGGCTTACCTTTCATGACACCGTAAGCGGCATAGCGTTCCAAGACGTCGAGGGCTTCGGTGACGTCACAAGGGCCTAATTCTTCCCGAACCGCCGCAGGCAAGTTCTCCACGGCGACGAGCGCTTCGATGCTGCTGTCGATATTCATGATTCCTTTGGAAACGAACTCCGGATTACGCGCGCGGAGCGCGAGCCGCAGGCAAGCGAGCAACTCGGGGCGGTCCACATCGTCCTTGGGCATGACGACGACAAGAGAAGCGAGGGCCCGGACCATGATGTAATGGTAGGCAGACCGGGCGTTATGCGCATCCGCCCAGCGTCCGGCCCGAGGTCCGTCGACCAGCTGCCCGGGCTGGACGCCGATGAGGAACTTCCTCCGCGCGGCGACGAGGTAACGCGCGTCCCTCGTGGCCTCATAGGCCTGGGCTAGCAGCTGCAGGCTGAAGGAGTTGTAATTCCAATTAGGAACCACTGGCGCGGAGGCCGCCCAGTCGGCAGCTTTCCTGGCGCCGTCGAGATAGCGCGGATCCTTGGTCGTGGCGAAGAGTTCGAGCAACGCGCAGCCTCCTAGCCCGTTGTCGAACTGCAGTCCGCCTTCCTCCATCGGGTCGACGCTCACCCACCCTTTGCGGACAACGGATGCCAGCTGGCCGGACTTCTCCAGACCGTCTAGGTAGCGTTCACTCACTTCAAAGGAACGACCTGACCCTCCGCGCAAGGCGGGAAAAGGAATGACGCCCGTGCCGGCCTCGGACTGCGCCCAGAGCATGAAGTCGCCGCACTCACGCGCGATGGGCAGCAACCGGGCGGCGAGTTTGGGCTCGGCGCGGGCGACGGCCAGGCAGGCGCGGGTGACCGTGGCGGTCTCGCGCAGGGCGTGATTGAGCTTCGCGGGATCAAGGCCGGCCTTCCACCAACGGATCTTTTCGATGTGATCCGCATAGGGACCGAAAGCCTCCGCGACGCGGTCGGCCGCGAACAACGGGGCTCCGGCGACAGGCGCACGATAGACATCCTTCACTTCGGGCAACCCCGCCTGGTCGCCGAAGATCCGCAAGGAATCCGCCACGACCGTGCGAACCGCCGCGGCATCTTGCCCACGCTGCGCCGAGACCAACCTTGGCTTGAGGTCCTTCAAGCCCTGACGCTGCGCCGAGTTCAATTCCTGCACCTGCGCCTGAAGCGCACCGGCGAAAAGCAGCACGGCGAGGAGTAGACGCATGAGGAAAGGCTGGAAGCCGGGCCGGACGCGTCAAGGCATGACCATCATGCGGGGAAGTCGCAGAGGCAGATTGACCCCTGTCGGCATAAGATAATAAAAGACCGCATGCGCCCCCTCGCCCTACTCTGCCTCGCCCTGCTCAGCCTCGCCGTCCGCGCGGCCGACGCCCCGCTCACCTACGTCGGCGCCGACGGCGCCGGCAAAGGCAAGAAGGTCGTGCTCATCGCCAACGACCACGAGTATAAGTCCGAGGAAGCCCTGCCGCAGCTCGCGCGTATCCTCGCCAAGCACCACGGCTTCAGCTGCACGGTGCTGTTCGGCATCGACCCCAAGACCGGCAACATCGCGCAGGGCAACCCGAGCAACATCCCCGGCACCGAGGCGCTCAAGGACGCCGACCTGCTGGTGATCTTCACCCGCTTCCAATCCATCCCCGCCGAACAGATGCAGCCCATCCTGGATTACGTCGGCCGCGGCGGCGCCGTCATCGGCCTGCGTACCGCCACGCACGGCTTCCGCTACCCCAAGGACAGCCCGCTTTACAAATATTCCTTCGATTACAAAGGCGAAGACTACAAGGGCGGCTTCGGTCGCCAGATCCTCGGCGAGACCTGGGTCGGCCACTACGGCCCTAATCACAAGTCCAGCACGCGCCTCGATCTCGTCGCCGAGCAGTCCGTGCACCCTGTCCTCCGTGGCGTGAAGAACGCCTGGGCCGAGATCGGCGCCTACAATGCCGCCCCTATCGAAGGCAGCACCATCCTCGCCATGGCCCAACCGCTCACCGGCATGACGCCTGATTCGCCCGCCGACGCGGCCAAGAAGCCCATGCCGGGCGCTTGGGTGCGCACCTATAAATCCTCCTCCGGCAAAGAAGGCCGCGTCTTCGCATCCACTTACGGAGCCTCCGGCGACCTCGCCAACGACGGCTTCCGCCGCATGCTCGTGAATGCGTGTTTCTGGACCACCGGCCTTGAAGCCGCGATCAAGCCCGACCTCGAAATCGGCCTCGTCGGCCCGTTCAATCCGACCTGGCTCGGCACGTTCAAGCGCGCGGGCGCGGCCAAGCCGGCGGACCTCGCCAGCTACGACAGCCCGATCTTCCCGGTCGTCGCCAACAAGCCCAAGGCCAAGTAAGGCTAACTGGCCGCCCTGCTTGCGGCGGGGAAGTTATTACGCAGGATGGGCGGCATGGTTCCCACCGTCGTCGTCCCTGTCATGACCTTGGGCAACTGCGT
>CANGRI010000135.1 GCA_947456525.1 Opitutia bacterium | reverse complement strand
TTGAAGGCGGCTTGCAGGTAGTGGCTGTGGGTGAAGCCCGTTTGCTCTGCAATCAGGTCAATCGTCAGGTTGGTCTGGCGAAGCAGTCGCTCCACTTCCCGGAAACGTACGCGCAGGATCTCATCTTTCGGAGAGCGCTTGAGCGCCGACTTCATGCGGCGGTCGAGCGTACTGCGCGACGCGCCGAGCTTCGCGGATAGTTCGTTGACGTCTAGTCCGCGGACGGCGCCCTCGCGAATGAGCGCGACCGCGCGCGCCACGAGCCGGTCGCCGATCACCAGTTCGCCGGAAGAACCGCGCACGACGATACCCTTCGGCGCCAGCAGGATCGGCTTCGGCCGGCCGGACTTACCCTTCATCATTCGGTCGAGCAGCTCGGCGGCGGCGAAACCCACCGCCTGGCCATCGAAGCGGACGCTCGAGAGGGGCGGGGTGGTGAAGCTGCAGAGCGTCTCCTCGTTCTCGGCGCCGACGACCGCCACTTCTTCCGGCACGGCGACGCCGGCCGTCTGGCAGGCCTCGAGCAGGCGCACGCCCAGCTGGTCCGTCGTTGCGAAGATGCCGATGGGCTTGGGCAGTTGCGCAATCCATTGGATCAGGCGGGACTGGCTCTGCTCCCAGTCGGGGACGCGCTCAGGATGGTCCTCGGGGAGTTCGAGGCAGCGGTGGCCATAGGTGCGGACGACCTTCTTGAAGTTGTCGACGCGCTCGACGAAGAACTGCTCATTGCGTTGGCTGTAGGCGGCGAAGTGCCGGAAGCCGCGTTCGTAGAGGTGTTCGGCCACCATGCGGCCGATATCCTCGTTATTGCAGCCCACGAACGGCCGACCGCCGGCGAAGTGGGTCGAGCGGAGTTCTACGGCTGGCAGCCCCGTCGCCGCGACCAGTTTGGAGGTCGCCGCGCTGAACGTACGGGTCAGGATCCCGTCGCCTTTCCAATCCTTGAGCCAGGTCGGCGGAGAGGAGTCGAGGGCGCGGAGCTCAAGGTAGGTCGACCAAGGTCCGTGGGCCGCGACGTAACTACGGACCCCGGCGAGCAGCTCGCGCGTATAGCTACGCGTGGTCTCGATGAGCAGGGCGACCCGCGGGGCGTGGCGATGGGCGGGGGAGGACATGGGTTTGACCAAAAACCTTACATTTAGTGCACCATACCTGTAATGACTTTCCGGGCAAGAAAGGATATAGTCCTGACACCCCTATGAAACTCCGTCTCCTCACCGCCGGCCTGCTCGGTCTGTGCGCCTTCGCCTTCGCCGCCGTCATCGACAACCACAACCAGTCCGCGATTTCCTCGGGCGCGGACAAGCCGGAGAATGCGAAGAAGCCCAAGGTGCTCGTCATCATCGGCGACGCCACCGAGCTGCTCGACACGATGTACCCCGTCTACCGCCTGCAGGAAGCCGGCTTCCAGCCGGTCTTCGCCTCCATCGACAAGCGCGTCTACCAGACCGTGCTCCACGAGGTGAAGCCGGGTTGGACCATCACCAAGGAGTGGGAAGGCTACACGATCAACTGCGACATCGCTTTCAAGGACATCAAGCCCGAGGAATACGCCGGCATCTTCTTCAGCGGCGGCCGCGGCCCGGAGTACCTGCGTGAAGACGAAGCCCTCCTGGCCGCCACGCGCTGGTTCTGGGAGCACAAGAAGCCGATGCTCAGCGTCTGCCACGGCGTCGAGATCGCGGCCCGCGCCGGCATCGTGAAGGGTCTGCACATGGCCACCGTGCCGAAGTGCAAGTTCGACCTCGAGGTCTGCGGCGGCATCTTCGTCAACGCCCCGGTCGTCATCGACGGCAACATGGTCAGCGGCCGCACCTTCCATGACCATGGTTCGTTCGTCGGCCCGTGGATCAAGATGCTCGAAGCCCAGCGCGACCAGAAGTAAGCCGATGCTTTCCCGCCGCGACTTCCTCCGCTCCGTCCCGGCCGCCGCGGTCTTCGCGGCGTTGTCGGCCAAGGCCCAGGCCAAGGACGACTTCAAGATCCGCTATACGCTGTCGTCCGCCCTCTACGGCACGATGCCGCTCGACGTCATCCTGCCCGAGGTCGCCAAGACCGGCGCGGAGTCGATCGACCTCTGGTGCAAGGTCCATGGCGACCAGCGCGAGCAGGCCGCGGCTCTCGGCGAGGACGCCTTCGTGGCCCTGCTGAAGCAGTACGGCGTGCGCGTCGGCTCCAGCACCCGTTACCCGCTCGGCCCGTTCAGGCTCCAGGAGGAGATGGCCTGGGTGAAGAAGCATGGCGGCGACCTCGTCGTGTGCGGATGCGTCGGACCCAAGAATCCCGAAGGCGCCGCCGCCAAGGCCGCGATCGCCAAGTTCCTCGAGGACATGAAGCCGCACGTCGCCAAGGCCGCCGAGCTTGGCGTGACCATCGCGGTCGAGAACCACGTCAACCAGGCGTTGCACCATCCCGATTCCATCAAGGCCTTCGCCGACCTGAACACCTCGCCGAAGCTCGGCCTCGCCTTCGCCCCGCACCACCTGCACGAATGGCAGGACCAGATCCCGGCGTTGCTCCGTTACGCCGGCGCGAAGAACCTGCCGTTCATCTATTTCCAGGAACACTCCGACGGCATCTTCAAGAAGGCCAGCAAGGAGGTCGAGATGCAGCAGCTGCCGGGCAATGGCGGCGGCCTCGACTACCGGCTCGTCGTCAAGGCGCTCCGCGACGTCCGCTTCAAGGGCGTGGCGGAGATCTTCATGCACCCGACGCCGCGCGGCATCCCGATCCTGCCGACCGCGGGCGAGGTCACCGCGGCCGTGAACAAGTCGCGCGCCTACCTGGATCGGTGCGTCCGCGAGACGGCATGATGCTGCGCTTCGCGATCCTGCTCGGCGCCGCGGCGTTGAGCGCCGAGCCTCTCGTCACCGGTTTCGAGCGTTTCCATGCGTCGACGCCGACCGCCGAGGGCGGACGCTTGCTTTATAACGAGCTCGGCTGCGTCAATTGCCACGGCGGCGAAACCGGCCTCCCCGCGATGCGCGGCCCCGCGCTCGCGCTCGTCACCCAGCGCGTCCGCTCAGAATGGCTTCGCCGATTCATCGCAAACCCCGCCGCCACCCATGCCGGCGCGGTCATGCCGCGGGTGCTGGCGAAGGCCGATGAGCAGACCCTCGTCGCGATCGAACACTACCTCGCCTCGCTTAAGCCTAAGGCCGCCGCGTCCAAGGCCCCTGCGAAGATCATGCACGTGAACGGAGGTCGAGGCGGCGAGCTGTTCCACACCCTCGGCTGCGTCGCGTGCCATGCGCCCGGCAAGGATTTCGTCCCGCCCGAAGGCTTGCCCAAGGCTGCGGAGTTCACCCACCGCAGCATCGGCTTCGCGGACCTCAAGACGAAGTACAGCCTCGAGAGCCTGGGTGCGTTCCTCTTCGATCCGCTCAAGGTCCGCACCGATGGACGCATGCCCAAGATCACGATGGAGAAGCAGGACGCCATCGACATCGCGGGCTACCTCCTGGAGTTCCAGGGCAGCGACGGACGGATGGATAACCCGGTCGTCCCTGCCGACGTCGACAGGACTCTCGAGATTGCCGGACGCAAGGCCGTCATCGCCGCCCAGTGCGCCGCTTGCCACGATTTGCCTAAGGACGCCGCCGCCAAGCCGGTGGCCTTGAAGCAGTCCGAGGGCGGATGCCTCGACGCCGACCACGTCAAGGG
>CANGRI010000134.1 GCA_947456525.1 Opitutia bacterium | reverse complement strand
GCGTTGATCTTCTCGATCTTCATGCACGCGAGCTCCTGGATGTTCATCAGGAACGAGCCGTCGCCGTCGATGTCGATGACCTGCGTGTCCGGGTTGGCGACCTTGGCGCCGATGGCGGCCGGGAGGCCGAAGCCCATGGTGCCCGCGCCGAGGGAGCTGATGAAGCGGCGGGGTTCGTTGAAGCGGTAGTACTGCGGGGCCCACATCTGGTGCTGGCCGACGCCGGTGGCGATGATGGCCTTGCCCTTGGTCTCCTCGAAGAGGACTTCGATGGCTTCCTGCGGGAGGATGTGCTTGGTCTTGCGCTCGTAGCTGAAGGGATACGGGTGCTCCTTCTTCCAGCCGTTGATGGTCTCGTACCACTTCTTCAGGTCGGGCTTCTTGAAGCCCTTCTTGGCGAGCGCGACGAGGCGGCCGAGCGCATGCTTGATGTCCGAGTGGATCGGGTAGTGCGCGAACTTGTTCTTCTGGTGCTCGGAGCGGTCGATGTCGATGTGGACGATCGTCGCGTCAGGGGCGAACTTCTCGACGGCGCCGGTGATGCGGTCGTCGAAGCGCGCGCCCATGGTGATGAGGAGGTCGCTCTTGCAGACGGCCCAGTTGCCGGCGACGGTGCCGTGCATGCCGTACCAGTAGAGGGACTGCGGATGGTCGCAGGGGAAGGCGCCGAGGCCCATCAGCGTGGAAGCGACGGGGATGCCGGTGGCTTCGGCGAAGGCGCGGAGCTCCTTGTGGGCGTCGCCGGAAAGGATGCCGCCGCCGATGTAGATCGCGGGCTGCTTGGAGCCTTCGATGAGGCGCAGGACCTGCTCCAGCTCGCTGTCGGCACACTTCGGAGGCGTCGGCAGGCCGGGGATGGAGACATCGTCCGGATTCTTCGGGAAGACCGGGACCCACTCGTGCTGCTGGATGTCCTTCGGGATGTCGATCACCACGGGGCCAGGACGGCCGGTGGTGGCGATCTTGAAGGCCTTGTACATGATGCTCGGCAGCTCGTTGTAATCGAGGACGAGGAAGGAGTGCTTCACGATCGGCAGGGTCATGCCGTAGAAGTCGGTCTCCTGGAACGCGGCGCGGCCGATGAACTGCTGGTAGACCTGGCCGGTGATGCAGATCAGCGGGATGCTGTCCATGTGCGCGTCGGCGATCGCGGTGACGAGGTTCGTCGCGCCGGGTCCGGAAGTGGCCATGCACACGCCGGGCTTGCCGGTCGAACGCGCGTAACCGTGCGCCATGAAGGCGCCGCCCTGTTCGTGACGGGGCAGGATGGTGCGGATCTTCTTGGAGCGGGTCAGGCCCTGGTGGAGCTCCATCGAGGCGCCGCCGGGGTAGGCGAAGATTGTGTCGACGCCGAGGTTCTCGAGGCATCGTACCATGACGTCGCAACCGCGCATCTTGACGCCGGTCTTGGCCGAGACAGCCGAAGGGGCGGAGGAGGAGGAATTCTTGGCGGCGTTCTTTTTGGGCATGGTCTTAGGGGGCAGGCGGGGCCTGCAGGGAATGGGTTAGAAAAGGTGGCCGGCTTGCGGGGGCAAGTGTGAATAAGTGGCTGAAAAAGGGGCAGGGGTAGGGGCTGGGGCAGGGGTAGCCCATAAAGCCTAAAAATGCCTAAATTTAAGCAAAACAAGCCTACCCCTACCCCTACCCCTACCCCTACCCCTACCCCTCGTCAGCTCAGAGGTGTCGGATACAATTCAACCCCGCCACCTGCAACGGTCCATGGATCGCGCCCTGGAGGTAGGCATGGGCGATGGTCACGGCCTCCGCGAGGCTCTTGCCCTTGGCGTGCTGGGCGGTGATCGCCGCCGACAGGGTGCAGCCGCTGCCATGGGTGTCCACGTTGGGGGCGCGCCGGGCCTGGAAGACCTTGGTCTCGCCCGTCGGCCACGCGAGGCAGTCGGTGAGGTCGTCGCCTTCGGCATGGCCGCCCTTGAGCAAGAAGGGCACGCCATAGGCCTTGGCGAGCTCGAGCGCCTCGGCGGTGCCGCCGAGCGATTTCCTTCCGAGGAGGATCGTGGCCTCGTCGAGGTTCGGCGTGACCAACGCGGCGAGCGGTATGAGCCGCGTCCGCACGGCGGCGATGGCGTCCGGCGCGAGCAGGGTGGCGCCGCTCGAAGCGACCATGACGGGATCGACGACGGCTGGGATCCCGGAGGCTTGGATGAAGCCGGCGACGGCGAGGACGATCTCAGCGTTGAGCAGCATGCCGGTCTTCAAGGCCTTCGGATGGAAGTGCGCCGCGACCTGCGCGCACTGCTCGACGACGAAGGCCGCGGGGCTCGCCTGGATGCCGGAGACGCCGCGCGGATTCTGCGCGGTGAGGCACGTGATCGCGGTCGTGCCGAACACGCCTTGCGAAGCGAACGTAAGCAGGTCCGCCTGGATGCCGGCGCCCGCGCCGCTGTCGGAACCGGCGATGCTGAGGGCGACAGGAAGTTCGCGGCTGGAGGCGGAGGAGGGCATGCTTCGTCAGCGGGGCAGCTGATTATATTGGTTAGGTAAGCCGAATATCGACTTGTCGCAAGGACTTAGCGGACTGATAAATCCGGCTCGTCAATTTCCTCAGTGAGCGCTCCCGAGTCCCATTCGTCCGTCCGTCCGTCCGAAGATGCCATGCTCGGATTGGAACGCCTCATCGTCGGCCGGGAGTGCAACGGTTTCGACCGTCTCCCGCCGGCCCGCAAGTCGCGCGCCTTCGCCGAACTGATCCACCTCGGCTACGCCTACGGCAAGGTCGAGGAAGTCGCCGGCCAGGATTTCCCGAACGTCTCCGTGCAGCGCGTCAGCTCGCGCGGACGTCGGCTCCGTCGCTCCCTGCGCTCGTCGCGCGGCGCCAAGAAGGGCAAGGGACTCACGATCCTCTGGGTGTTCGTCGCCTTGGCCGCGGCGCTGTTCGGCTGCCTTTACCTGATGGTCAAGGCGACGGGCAACTGAGCCGGTCTTCCGCTCTGCTCGTCCTCCCGCTTTTCACCCAGGCGCAAAAAAAAGGGGCGCACCTTGCGGTGCGCCCCTTTGCTTGGTCCTGACTCGCAGGCTTACTTCTTGGCGGCGCGCTTCTCCTCGATCGCGGCCTGGGCGGCGGCGAGGCGGGCGACCGGCACGCGGTAAGGCGAGCAGGAGACGTAGGACAGACCCACGCGGTGGCAGAACTTGACGGACTCAGGCTCGCCGCCGTGTTCGCCGCAGATGCCGAGCTTGATGTCGGGACGGGTCTTGCGGCCCTTCTCGATGGCGATCTGGACGAGCTGGCCGACGCCGGTCTGGTCGAGCGTGGCGAACGGGTTCTTCTTGAAGATCTCGTTCTCGGTGTAGGCGCCGAGGAAGTTGCCCATGTCGTCGCGGCTGACGCCGAGCGCGGTCTGGGTGAGGTCGTTCGTGCCGAAGCTGAAGAACTCGGCGGTGTGGGCGATCTCGTCGGCCGTGAGGGCGCCGCGAGGGACTTCGATCATCGTGCCGACGGAGTAGGCGATCTTGCACTTCTGCTCCTTCTGCACTTCGGCGGCGACGCGGTGGATGACTTCGACCTGAAGGTCGAGCTCACGCTTGAAGCCGACGAGCGGCACCATGACTTCGGGCTTCACCTTGATGCCCTTCTTCTGCACCGCCGCGGCGGCTTCGACGATGGCGCGAGCCTGGGTCTCGGTGATTTCCGGGTAGGCGATGCCGAGACGGCAGCCGCGGTGACCGAGCATCGGGTTGAACTCGTGCAGGGCGGCGACGCGGGCGACG
>CANGRI010000133.1 GCA_947456525.1 Opitutia bacterium | reverse complement strand
GCCGCGGCCGACGCCCAGGACGCCCTCGATCTCGCGCCTTCGTCGAAGAACCAGACCGTTCGCGTTCCGGCCGGTCTTCGTCTCCGTGCCCCGGCCGGCAAGATCGGCCCCGTCGTCGCCCCGGTCGCCCTGCGCGAAGGTCAGCTGGTCCGCCTGCAGCTCTGGACGTGGGCGGAGCGCCTCGAGATCCCGGACGCACAGGTGCGCGTGACGCTACGGTTCACCGGCGGCGGCCGCACGGCCGAGATCACGCAGGTCTGCCAGCCGCGCCAGACCATCGTCCCCGCCGTGACGCCCGCCTGGGCCACGCGCCTGGAATATGAAATCGCCTTCACCGGTGCAGCCTTCATCCAAGAGGCCACCGTGCAGCTGATCGACCTCCCTGCTTCTTCGGCCCGCTGATGCTCAAGCGCGCGTTCGATATCGTCTTCTCGGCGTGCTGGCTCGTCGGCTTCGCGCCGCTCCTGCTCGTCGTCGCGATCCTCGTTCGCCTCAAGCTCGGCTCGCCGGTGTTGTTCGTGCAGGAACGTCCCGGCCTACGCGCCAAGCCGTTCCGTATGGTCAAGTTCCGGACCATGACCGACGCGCGCGGTCCGGACGGCGAGTTGCTGCCTGACGATCAGCGCCTGACGTCCTTCGGCCGCTTCCTCCGCGCCACCTCCCTCGACGAATTCCCCGAGATGTGGAACGTGCTGCTCGGCGACATGAGCGTCGTCGGCCCGCGCCCGCTGCTCATGCGCTATGTCCCTCGTTACGACGCCTTCCAGGCGCGCCGCATGGAAGTGAAGCCCGGCGTCACCGGCTGGGCGCAGGTCAACGGCCGCAGCGCCATCGGCTGGGACGAGAAGTTCGCCCTCGATGTCTGGTACGTCGATAACCGGAGCTTCTGGCTCGATATGAAGATCGTCGTGAAGACGTTCTTTAAGGTCCTCGCTCGCTCCGGCGCGGAGCGCCCGAGCGGCGTCCCGCCGCTCGGGGAGTTTCGAGGCGTGGAGAAACGGTAACTAGCTGGCCCGTTGACAAGTTGACACGTTGACAAGGGAGGCAGGTTAAGAGGCCGGAGCTAGTTGGCACGCTGGCAAGTTGACATGTTGACAAGGAAAACATCCAGGGGCGCACCTCAGTTACGAATAGCTTAAAGTCATCAGCGGAGTTTTCGTGAACCCCAGGTCATCTCCCAGATAGTTGGGTGATGGAATCGCCACTAACCGGGCCCCAAAATAACGCCCCTTTTACGTTCCGTGATCTGTCGGTTTGGAAACAGTCCCGAGGCCTGGCCTCAGATATTTATAGGTTGGTAAGTACGCCTAGGCTGCGAGGCCACTATGCGTTCTGCGATCAACTCGGTCGGGCAGCCTTGTCGGTGCCTTCCAATATCGCGGAAGGTGACGAGCGGGGTACGAACAAAGAGTCTCTGCGCTTTCTATTCATCGCCAGGGGTTCGCTGAGCGAACTGGAGACACAGTTATGGATCGGCCATGACCTCGGCTGGATCGAGTCGGAGGATTACCGCAAGCTTTCCGAAAGAATGGGAAATGTGACCCGGTTGCTTGGTGGGCTCATCCGTATGCGCCAAAAGCGCCTAAAGGCATCCGAGTCCTAAGCCCTGAAGCCCTAGCGCTTGGTTCCCTTGCCAACGAGCCCAACAGTCAGCCGGCCAGCTCCGCTCTTTGCCTCCCTTGTCAACGTGTCAACTTGCCAGCTAACTAAGCTTTCTTCACTCCGAGCTTTTTAAGCGAGGGGTCTTTTGCCAACGGCAGCTCCACCGGCTCACCGCCGTTCTGCGCGGATTGATAGAGGGCGAGGATAAGCTCCACGGCCTTGCGGCCTTCGGCGCCGTCGACGGCGGGCTGCTTGCCCGCACGAATCGCGGCGACGGCTTCCTCGAGATTGGAGCGATGCCAGGCATGGCCGATCGCCTTCGGGTCATTGGCGCCCGCGCCGCCGCCTTCGGTGGCCGGGGCGAGGACCGTGGCGTCGGAGGGCAGGGGCTTTTCGAATTCGAAGGCGGTCAGTTTGTCGTCGCGCAGGACGGCCGCACCCGTGGTGCCATGGATGCGGATTTCGGCGGGGAAGCCGGTGCCGGACCAGCAGGCGGTCGAGCTGGCGAGCGTCGCGCGGCAGCCGTTGGCGAATTCGATCCAGCCCGCGGCGATATCCTCGACCTCGATGCCATCGTGGGCGACGAGGCCGGCGGTGGCCGAGACGCGCTTGGGCGCGCCGAGGAACCACAGGAGCAGGTCGATGGTATGAATCCCTTGGTTCATCACGGCGCCGCCACCGTCGAGGGCGAACGTGCCGCGCCAAGCCGCGGAATCATAATAGGCCTGGGTGCGCCACCAAGGGATGAGGGCTCCGGCGAGCGTGAGCTTGCCGAAGCGACCGGCGTCGAGCGCGGCCTTGAGCGCGACCGCGCCGGAACCGAAGCGGCGGGGCAAGATGCCCGCGACCGTCACGCCGGCCCGGGCGCACGCGGCGGTGAGTTCGTCGCAGCGGGCGAGGGTGACCTCGAGGGGTTTCTCGACGACCACATGCTTGCCGGCCTTGGCGCAGGCGAGGGCAGGGGCGAGGTGGTCGCCGCTCGGCGTGCAGAGGCAGACGATGTCGACGGACGGATTCGCGAGGAGCGCCTCGGGCGTCTCGGCGAAGGTGATGCCATGCTTGGTGGCGAAGTCGCGTCCCTTGGCCGGCGAGCGGTTGTAGGCGGCGACGAGCTTCACGCCGGCGATCTCGGCGAGCGCCTTCGCATGGAACTCGGCGATCATGCCGGTTCCCCAGATACCGAAACCAAGCGGCCGTTGGGACATGGCGGCAGTTAGGGGATAAGTGGGCGAGGGGGCAAGGAGAGCCGTGAGGCTCGGAGGCAACACTAGTTGACCCGTTGACAAGTTGACACGTTGGCAAGGGTAGGAATGTCCCCAAGCCGCTTACCGCCTACCGCTACCACCTGTTATGGGTAGGTTCGCGACCGCGTCACGGCATAGCGACTTCCTCTCGTCCCCGGCTAACGTGCTCCTCAGGCCTTGGCTTCGTAGTACTTGCCTGCTGGTCAGCTGGTCAACCTGCCAGCCAGTGCCAGCCCCCTTCGGCTGCCTCCCTTGTCAACGTGTCAACTTGCCAACCCGCCAGCTATTTGCCGCACCGCCTTTTTTCTGGCTTCATCCCCCTTATTCCCCGAAATTACTGACCACTGCTTATGCGTATTTTGGTCACCGGCGGCGCGGGCTTCATCGGGTCTAATCTGACCCGCCTTCTGGTCGCGGGCGGTCATGTCGTCACGGTCGTCGATAAGCTCACCTACGCCGGCAATCTCTCGTCGCTTGCCGACCTGCAGGGCAAGCCTGGGTTCAGCTTCGTCCAGGCCGACATCTGCGATGCCGAGGCCATGCGCCGGACCTTCGCCGAGGCCAAGCCTGAGGCGGTCATGCACCTGGCCGCCGAGTCGCATGTCGACCGTTCGATCGACGGCCCGGGCGAGTTCATCGCCACCAACGTCACGGGGACGTTCCAACTCCTCCAGGCCGCCCTGGGTCATTGGCGGCAATTATCCGGTCCCCCTCGGGATGCCTTCCGCTTCCTGCATGTTTCGACCGACGAGGTCTTCGGCTCCCTCGGCCCGACCGACCCGGCCTTCAACGAGTCGACCCCTTACGATCCGCACTCTCCGTATAGCGCGAGCAAGGCCTCGAGCGACCATCTCGCCCGCGCTTGGATGGATACCTATGGCCTGCCGGTCGTGGTGACGAACTG
>CANGRI010000132.1 GCA_947456525.1 Opitutia bacterium | reverse complement strand
TCGTCCTCGAGCCCAAGGACGTCGCCGCCTTCCTTGCCGCCGCCCGCCGCGAGAACCTCGAAGCGGTGCAGGTCGCCGACGTCACCGACTCCGGTCGCCTGATCATGGAATGGCACGGCCAGCGCGTCGTCGACATCGCCCGCGACTTCCTCGACACCAACGGCGTCTCGCAATCCGCGTCCGCCAAGGTGCTCGCGCCCGACGCTTCGAAAAACCCTTTCCAGGCTGGCTCCGCACCGAACGTCGACGATCTCCGCAGGGCGGTCTCCGATCTCCCGAACGCCGCCCAGCGCGGCCTCGTCGAGCGCTTCGACGCCTCGATCGGCGCCAACACGGTGCTCCATCCTTTCGGCGGCGCGACGCAGTCGACCCCGCAGGAAGCCATGGCCGCCAAGCTGCCGGTCCTCGGCGGCGAGACCGACGTCTGCACGATCATGGCCTACGGCTTCAATCCAGTCGTCGCCCAGTGGTCGCCCGGCCATGGCGCGGTCTGCGCGGTGGTGGAATCGCTCGCCCGTCTGACCGCCGCCGGCGGCAACCCGGCCCTCGCGCGCCTGACGCTCCAGGAATATTTCGAAAAGCTCGGCCAGGATTCCTCCCGCTGGGGCAAACCGCTCGTGGCGCTCCTCGGCGCGCTCGACGCGCAGCTCGAGTTCGGCACGGCCGCCATCGGCGGCAAGGACAGCATGTCGGGTTCGTTCAAGGACCTCGACGTCCCGCCCACGCTCGTCTCGTTCGCCATCGTCCCGGGCAAGGCCAGCCAGGTCGTCTCCGCCGAGTTCAAGCAGGCCGGCTCCACGGTCGTGGTCGTCGATGTGCCCCGCACGTCCGCGCTCCTGCCTGACCTCAAGGTCGCCCGCGAACGCCTCGCCGCCATCCACGCCCTCGTCGTCGCCGGCAAGGTCCGCGCCGCCGCCGCGGTCCGTCAGGGCGGCATCGGCCACGCGCTCGTGCGCATGTCCTTCGGCAACCGCCTCGGCGTGACGCTCGCCGCCGCGCCCGCCGCTGACTTCCTGATTCCGGCTTACGGTTCCGTCGTGCTCGAAGTCGCTTCGGCCGCCGACCTCGGCGCGCTCCCGCACCGCGTGCTCGGCCAGACCAACTCCGAAGCCAAGATCGCCTGGCCCGGCGCGTCCGTCGCCGTCGCCGAACTCCTCGCCGCGCATGAAGGCGTGCTCGAGTCTGTCTTCCCGACCAAGGCCGGCGAGCCGCAGGGCACGCCCGCCCCGATCAGCTTCACCGTCCGCTCCGGACTCAAGCCCAAGGCCCGCGTCGCCAAGCCGCGCGTGATCATCCCGGTCTTCCCCGGCAGCAACTGCGAATATGACACCGCCCGCGCATTCCGTCTCGCCGGCGCCGAGCCCGAGATCCTCGTCCTGCGCAACCTCGACGCCGCCGGCCTCGGCGAGTCGCTCAAGGCCCTGGCCGACGCCATCTCCCGTTCGCAGATCCTCATGATCCCCGGCGGCTTCTCCGCCGGCGACGAACCGGATGGTTCCGGTAAGTTCATCGCCGCTGTCATCAAGGCCCCCATCGTGCGTGACGCCGTCATGGAGCTGCTCAAGAACCGCGACGGCCTCGCGCTCGGCATCTGCAACGGCTTCCAGGCTCTCATCAAGACCGGCCTCGTGCCCTATGGTGAGATCCGCGACGTCGATGCTTCCGCCCCGACGCTCTTCCATAATCGCATCGCCCGCCACATCTCGCGTTACGCCCACACCCGCGTCGCCTCGGTCAAGTCGCCGTGGCTTGCGCGCATGGACGTCGGCCAGGTGCACACCATCCCGCTCTCGCACGGCGAAGGCCGCTTCACCGCGCCTGCGTCCGTCATCGCCGACCTCGTCAAGAACGGCCAGGTCGCCTTCCAGTATTGCGATGCCGCCGGCGCGCCCTCGAACCGCATCGAGTTCAATCCCAACGGATCCCTCGAAGCCGTCGAAGGCATCACCAGCCCGTGCGGACGTGTCCTCGGCAAGATGGGCCACAGCGAGCGCACCGGCGCCAACGTAGCCAAGAACATCCCCGGCAACAAGCACCAGCCCATCTTCCAAGGCGGCGTGGACTACTTTGCTTAAGCGACTTTCGGCCGCTTAAGCAAAGAGGGGACACGCTGGCACGGTGACACGTGGGCACGGGGTTGTGCATCTCCCCTTGTCACCGTTACTCGTGCCCACTTGCCCCCTGCGAAGGCTCCGCCTTCGCCAGCACCACGTGCTGTCCTCTGTATCTAAGGTAGGGTCGGCACTGCGTGCCGACCTAGTCCTTTGGTATGGCGGCATCTCTGTGTTCCCAACCGCCAACCGCTAACCGCTAATACCTATCATGGGTAGGGTCGGGACCGCGTCACGACATAGTATGCAAATCCTTGTCAACTTGCCCACATACCCACTTGCCCCCTCGCGGCTACGCCGCGCAGGTAGGGTTGAGCGGCCCGCTCAACCGCGGCTGACCGGGCCGGCCAGCCCTACCTGCCTTCGTTCTACATCCTGAAGCCAACTCCCCAGGAATAACCCCTGCCTGTTTCGGGTTAACTTCGCCGAGGACGGAACGTATCCGCTTTAAAACGACTTGAAATGGCCTCCGGCTTTTGCAACTATCCGCTTACATCCCTCCGGCTACCTACAGAACCGGACGCGGGGCGGTCTCCGAAAGGAGCCGCCCCTGCATTGTTTTAAGACCATGCGTACGTGGCTCTACGTCGATGGTTTCAATCTCTACTACGGGTCCGTCCGGGCTACACCCTTGCGCTGGTTGAATCCGGTGGCGCTCGCCCAGCAGGCGTTCCCCTCCAATCAGATCGTCCTGACGAAGTATTTCACGGCTGCTCTGCCGCCATCGCCATCGGATACGACGCAGGCCGTTCGCCAGCAGGTCTATTGGCGGGCGCTGCGGGCCTTAGGTAATTTGGAGATCATCGAAGGACATTTCCGGGTGCGGCAGGTCTGGGCGCCGGTGGCTCAGCCGCCACCGGACATGATGCGGATCATCCGGCACGAAGAGAAAGGATCCGACATCAACCTGGCCTCTCATTTACTGGCTGATGGATTCACAGGTAGGTATGACGCGGCGATCGTCATCTCCGGGGATTCGGACTTCATGACACCTGTGCGCATGGTGCGCGAAGTCGTGGGTCGTCCGGTGGGCGTCCTCAATCCTCAGCGGATTTCTGGGCCTGCCTCGAGGCCGATACGAAACAGCACCGGACTGCGTCAGGCGGCTTCCTTTTACCAGAACGGCGTGACCTGGAGTCAGTTAGTCCGCGCTCAGCTCCCGGTCGTCCTTTCCGACTCAGGCGGGTCGATCCACCGACCCTCTGAGTGGGCACCGCCGGATAAAGGCACATAATGGGGTCAGACCCCATTATGAGTGCGGCGCGCCCTCGAACCGCATCGAGTTCAATCCGAACGGATCGCTCGAAGCTGTCGAAGGCATCACTAGCCCGTGCGGACGTGTCCTCGGCAAGATGGGCCACAGCGAGCGCACCGGCGCCAACGTCGCCAAGAACATCCCTGGCGACAAGCACCAGCCCCTTTTCCAAGGCGGCGTGGACTACTTTGCTTAAGCGACCTCCGGCCGCTTAAGCAAAGCGGGGATCTGCTGGCACGGTGAACTGCTGCGAAGCAGTCGCCCTGTCCATATTTCCAACTTCCTTGAGTGGCGTGGGTTCGAATCCCATCCTCTCCGCCACTTTAACGCCGATTTACCCCTTCTAAGGGGGTAAACGCGGCTAAACCGTTAGCAGACTTAGGCAGGATTGGCAGAGTTGGGCAATATCT
>CANGRI010000131.1 GCA_947456525.1 Opitutia bacterium | reverse complement strand
AGCTCGTCGCCGATCGGATAGGCCGGCTTGCGGTTGGTCCGCTTGAATTCGGCTTCGGATCCGGCGGCGTCCATCGTCAGTCGAGATTAGGACGGTCGCGCGTCTCTTCCACGATCATCTGCAGCGGCTGGCCCGGATGGCATTCGGCGCGGTAGGCCATGAAGCCGCGGCGATGCTCGTCATAGACCGGCCAGAGCAGGGTGCGGTCCGTCTCCGGGATGGCCGTGTGGGCCAGTTCCGCGCGCGTGAAGAAGCCGAACTTGCCTTCGTCGATCGTCTGCGGGAGGCCCTTCAGCGGCTTACGGCAGTCGAAGAGGAACATGAGCCAGTGAGACTGGCCTTCGTAGCCCTTCTCGGAGATCATGCCGAACAGATGGAGGTCGGAAGTGGCGACCTTCGCGCCGGTCTCCTCTTCGGTCTCGCGCACCGCGCATTCGAAGGGGGATTCGCCCGTGGCCATCTCGAGCTTGCCGCCGATGGGGCTCCAGCAACCCATGTTCGGAGCCTTGGTCCGCTGGATGAGCAGGAGTCGGCCGGCTTCGTCGTGCATGAAGACGAGGACGCTGATCTTGAAGGGCAGGGGGGCGCCGGCGGACATAGGGTCAACCTTGTGGGCGGGCCCCCACGGCACAACCTCGGAGTATTCCTCAGCCCGCCAGGATGGCGTCGATCCGCTTCAATTCTTCGGAGGCGAATGGCGCCGCATGGGCGGCGGCCACGCATTGTTCGACCTGGGCGACCTTGCTTGCGCCGATGATCGCCGAGGTCACCCGCTTGTCGCGGAGGACCCAGGCCAGAGCCATGGAGGCCAGAGGCTGCCCGCGTTCTTCAGCGACCTTGGCGAGCTGGCGGACTTTCGCCATGCGGATGGCGTCGATCTGTTCGGGGCGGAGGAAGCCGTGGGGCTTGCCGGCCCGGGCGTCGGCGGGGATGCCTTTCAGGTATCGGTCGGTAAGCATGCCTTGGGCAAGGGGCGAGAAGACCGCGCAGCCAAGCCCTTCCTTTTCCACGATATCGAGGAGGCCCGCCTCGGGCGTACGCTCGAACAGGCTGTATTTAGGTTGGTGGACGACACAGGGGGTGCCGAGGTCGCGGAGGATGGCGCAGGCTCGGGCGGTATCGGCCGGGTTATAGTTAGAGAGGGCGGCGTAGAGGGCCTTGCCCGAGCGGACCGCCTGGGCGAGGGCGCCCATGGTCTCTTCCATCGGCGTGTTCGGGTCACGTCGGTGGCTATAGAAGATGTCGACGTAAGGGAGCCCCATCCGCTTGAGGGACTGATCGAGCGAGGCCAGGAGGTACTTCCGAGAGCCGAAGTCCCCATGCGGACCGGGCCACATCGTGTAGCCGGCCTTGGTGGAGATGATGAGTTCGTCGCGGTAGGCGGCGAGGTCTTCCCGGAGGATGCGACCGAAGGTCTCCTCCGCCGAGCCGGGCCGCGGGCCGTAGTTGTTAGCCAGGTCGAAGTGGGTGACCCCCAGGTCGAAGGCGCGCAGGGCGATCGAGCGGGCGTTGGCGAAGTCGTCGACACTTCCGAAATTATGCCAGAGGCCGAGGGAGATCTTGGGCAGGTGTAGGCCGGACTTGCCGCAACGCGCCTGGAATGACGGGTGGGCGTAGCGAGCGGGGTCGGCTGGGTACATGGATATAATCAAGCGGGCATGCGTCTTTTTAGCCAGCGGTAAAAATCCTCCGACATGCCGACACGCTGATTAATTTTTCGCAACTTGCTCACAATCGAAAACAGCGCCCGCCGAGTTTCGGCATGCGTGACCAAATCGTGACACGTTTTCCGCCGCGCCGACGCGGAAAACCACTTTGGCACGGCCGATGCTCAACTGGTCTCGCTACCAAGCACCTAACCAAAACTACCACCACCATGAAGACCAACACCAAACTCGCAGTAGCGTTCCTCGCCGCTGCTTCCTCGATCGCCGCTTCGGCCGCCGATGCTCCCGCTCCCGCGGTGACCTTCGATGGTTACGCGGTCGTCACCGGCTCCACCGTCAACACCACCCCGAGCACCAGCTCGATGGACCTGTCCGCCGCCAAGTTTGGCGCCACCGGTAAGTTCGGAAAGGTGACCGGCTACGCTAGCCTGTACTACGACGGCACCAAGACCGACCTCCTGGACGCTTACGCCTCCCTGGATGCCGGCAATGGCGTCTCCATCACCGTGGGTAAGTTCCTTTCTTACATGGGCTACGAAGCCTTCGATGTGCCGAACATGGCGCAGATTTCCTATGCCCAGGCCATCGCCACGATCCCGGCCTACCATACCGGCATCAAGCTCGACTACGCCGCCGCCACCTACTCGACCGGTGTCGCCGTCGTGGATTCCCTCTTCGGCCCGAGCCTCTACAAGGGTGACGGCGACCTGAAGAAGCCCGGCCTCGAAGCCTACTACTCCTACAAGGGCATCAAGGACACCACCATCTGGTTCGGCGCCGCCGACGAAGTCTCGACCAAGACCGCCTTCTACGACCTCTGGGTCTCCTACGCCTTGAACAAGACCGACACCCTGGGTGCCGAAGTCGTCAAGGTCGAGAGCGCCGATGTCTACTGGCTCGTCGCCTACACCAAGGGTCTGACCGACAAGTGGTCGCTCACCTCGCGCATCAGCGGCGACGATTCCAAGGTGACTGGCGCGTCCAACACGAAGTACACCCTGTCGCCGAGCTACACGATCAACGATCACTTCATCGCCCGCGCCGAAGTCTCCTACGTCCCGTCGCACGGCGCCACGAAGTCTTCGACCTACCTGGCCGGCCAGACGATCTTCAAGTTCTAAGCGGAGGAACTTGACCACCCAGCTTCCCACCATGTCAACCAAGCGCATCGCCGGTCTGCTCTCTGTCGGGGCTCTCGCCCTGGCCTCCCTCGTTTCGCCCGCCCGGGCGGAAGAAACCGTCAAGGTCGGCGTTCTCCACTCGCTCTCGGGAACGATGGCGATCTCGGAGACCTCCCTCCGCGACGTCCTGCTCTTCACCTTCGACGAGATCAACGCCAAGGGCGGCGTCCTCGGCAAGAAGATCGAGCCGGTCGTCGTCGACGGCGCCTCGAACTGGCCGCTCTTCGCCGAAAAGGCTAAGCAGCTGCTGGAACAGGACAAGGTCGCGGTGACGTTCGGCTGCTGGACCTCGGTGTCCCGCAAGTCCGTCCTCCCGGTCTATGAGAAGAACAACGGCCTCCTCTTCTACCCCGTCCAGTACGAGGGTGAAGAAGAGTCCAAGAACGTCGCCTACACCGCCGAAGCGGTCAACCAGCAGGCCACCCCTGCGGTCGACTACCTCCTGGCGCAGGGCGTGAAGAAGTTCTACCTCCTGGGCTCCGACTACGTCTACCCGCAGACCACCAACCTGGTCCTGCTCGAGTACCTCCTGAGCAAGGGCGTTCCGATCGAGAACATCGGCGGCGGCTTCCGCAAGGACGCTTCCGGCAAGATCATCTCGGCCGGCAAGTACACGCCGTTCGGTCATACCGACTACCAGCAGATCGTCGCTGAGATCAAGCAGTTCTCCGCCGGCGGTGGCGCCGCGGTGGTCAGCACCCTGAACGGAGACACCAACGTGCCCTTCTTCAAGGAGTACGCCGCCTCCGGCCTCACGGCTGAATCCTGCCCGGTCGTCTCGTTCTCGATCTCGGAAGACGAGTTCCGCGGCCTTCCGGCCGACAAGCTCGTGGGTCAGCTCGGTTGCTGGACCTACTTCCAGTCCATCAAGTCCCCGGCCAACAAGAAGTTCGTGGCTGATTTCCAGGCCTGGCTCGGTAAGAGCACGGT
>CANGRI010000130.1 GCA_947456525.1 Opitutia bacterium | reverse complement strand
GAGGCGGGCGATGGCCTCGTGGGCTTCTTCGTACTGCAACGCGAAGTGGCAGGTGTCGTAGGCGATGCCGAGGTGCGCATCGACGAGGCCTCGGGCGGGCTCCTCGGCGCGGAGCTGCTCGAACAGGCGCAGCGCTTCGGTCGTGTTCTCGGCGTGGCCGATCGGCTCGGGCTCCAGCGCGAGGCGCAGGTGCGTGCCGGTGCGGTCGCGCAGGCGGGCGAGATGTTCGGCGCACGCGAGCAGGTTGCGACGCATGACCTTGAGCTCGTCGGCGTTGCGGCCGAAGCCCTTGAACGAACCCGGGAGCGTGCTGACGGTGCCGACCTTGTCGGGCGGACCGAACGCGGCGAGGAGGTCGAAGAGGCGATTGGTGTATTCGAGGCGCGGCGCTTCGCACCAGTCCGGCGCGAAGACGTTGTCCTTCACGGCCTGACCATGGAACGGGCCGAACGGGAAGCCGTTGATGCCGGCGACGACGCAGTTCTCTTTGTCGAGCCAGGCACGGAAAGCCGCCAGCGTGGCGGGCACGGCGAGTTCCTTCGCGGCGAGGTCGCCGAGACGGAGGCCGAGGACGTACGTCTTGCCGGGCGAGACGCGGTCGCGCACGCGGAGCGCGTGGTCGCGCAGGCCGGCGAACGTCTCGGCCCACCCTTCGCCGCGGTGGACGTTGGTGCAGTAGGCGAGGGAAAGTCCGGACGTGAGCTTCACGCGGGTCAGGCCTGGGCGGCGGGGTCCTTGAAGCGCGGCGACTGCGAGAGGAACTTCACCGGATTGCCGTAGACGAGGCGGTCGATGGCGGCGGCGGAGTGGCCGCGGCGACGCATCTCCTGCGCGGCCTTCGGCACGGACAGCGGATCGCTGTGGCCCCAGTCGCACGCGCTGTTGAGCCAGACGCGCTGGGCGGAGACGGATTCGATCATGTCGACGGCGCGCACGGGCGTGGACTTCGATTCGGGGTAGAGCGTGATGCCGGCCCAGAAGCCCTGGTCGAGGACTTCGTGGATCGTGTGCTCCTCGACGTGGTCGATGATCACGCGCTCGGGCTTCACGACGCCGTTGGCCTTGAGGGCATCCATGATCAGGCGCGTGCCCTTGCGCTTGTCCTCGAGGTGCGGCGTGTGCACGAGGATCATCTGGTCGTACTGCACCGCGAGGCCGATGTGCTGCTCGAGCACCTTCATCTCATTGCGGGTGTTCTTGTTGAGGCCGATCTCGCCGATGCCGAGCACCGTCGGGGCCTTGAGGAATTCCGGGATGAGCGCGAGGACGTCGGCGGCGAGCGCCATGTCCTCGGATTCCTTGGGATTGATACACAGCCAGGAATAGTGCGGGAGGCCGTACTTGGCGGCGCGCTTGGGCTCGATCTGCGTCAGCTGGCAGAAGTAGTCGTAGAAGCCGTCGGCGGACTTGCGGTCGAAGCCGGCCCAGAAGGCGGGCTCGCAGATCGCGGCGCAGCCGGCGAGGGCCATGGCCTGATAGTCGTCGGTGGTGCGGCTCACCATGTGGCCGTGCGGTTCGATGTAACGCATGGTCGTGGCTTACTTGAGGCCGGGCCAGACGCCCGAGGCGGCCTTGGTGTCGGCCTTTTCGATCGGGGTGACGGAAGGGTCGCTCCAGAGGGTCAGGATACGGGCCACGCGACCTTCGTCCTTCTCAAGGAGGAGCGGGAGGGCGGCGCGAAGGCCGCGGACGCGATGATCGTCGCCGCCGGCGGCGCGGTCGAGGCGGTCGAGAAAGGCCGCCAGGTCGAGCAGCTTGTACCGCGCATCCATGAAATGGAGGTCGGCCACTTGCTCGCGGCTTCGGGGTGGGACGTAATCGGACATAAGATCAGGCGACGGGGGCGATGACGACCGCGGTGCCGTAGCAAAGGACTTCGGTCGCGCTCATCTTGACCTCGGAAGCGTCATAGGAGACGCCGATGACCGCATTGGCACCGAGGCTGGCGGCCTGACGGACCATCTGGTCATAAGCGGTCTGGCGGGCCTGCTCGCACATCTCGGTGTAGGCGCCGATCTGGCCTCCGATGAGGCTCTTCAGGCCACCCATGATGCCTTGCTCGATGGTGGGAGAACGGACGATGAGCCCGCGGACGAGGCCTTTGTAAGCGACGATGCGATGACCTTCCACGGTGAAGGTGGTGGTCACGATGACGGAGGAAGGCAAACCAGGGGGAAATTGGGACATCCTAGGGGTTAAGAGCCCTAAAATGCCCCGATGTTCCCCTCGGGTCAAGCCACCCCGCCCGAAGGCGACCGGCTTACTTCTTGGCCGGAGCTTCCTTCTCGTACTCGGCCGCGGTCCAGGGGGTCTTGCGGTCGGCGTACTTCTTCTTGATCGCGGCGACTTCGGCTTCCGTGACGGTGGCGCCGGTGTTGCCGAAGGAATTGTTCACGTAGGTCACGACGTCGGCGATGTCCTTGTCGGAGAGGCCGGCGACGGGGGGCATCATGCTGGTGTAGGTCACGCCCTTGACGGTGACGGGGCCCTGCATGCCGTTGATGATGTTACGGACGGCGATGGAGGCGTCCTTGGCGATCCACTCGGAACCGGCGAGGGGCGGGAAGACGGGCGGCAGGCCCATGCCGGTCGGCTGGTGGCAGGCGATGCAGGTGCGGGAGTAGACGGCCTTGCCACGCTCGATGGAGGCGGCGTCAGGCGCGGCCACGGCGGCGGCGGCGAGGAAGCAGAGGGCGAAGGACTTGAGGGAGGTCATGGGTGATCGTTGGCTGGTAGAGGTGCGGGGAATAGGAAAGACCTCAAAACGAAAAAGCAGTTCCTTGGGGTGAGGGGGAGGTAATTAGCCTAGGAGCGAGCGGGCATTAGCCCTGCCGGACCAAGGTTTAATGCGACAAACGCCTAGGAAACCAGCTCCGGGCCAGCTCGGGCTTCTACCCTATTAAAATCGGGTGGAAACCTGCCAAAAGCCCCCTAGCCTGCTTGGTATGAAAACGCCAGACCCCCGCTCGGACTGGATGCGCCAAATGCGCCCGGAAAGCCTGCGGGGCGTCTTCGACCACCTCCCTGGGGTGATGTTCTTCGCCAAGGATCTGGCGGGGCGTTTCACGATGGCCAACCTCGCCTTCGCCCGGCGCTGCGGCTTCCCCGACGAGGCCAGCCTGCTCGGCAAGACCGACGCCGACATCTTCCCGGCCGAGCTGGCCGCGGCCTTCAAGAAGAAGGACCTCCAGATCTGTCAGACGGGCCAGCCCCTGCCCCGCATCATCGAGCTCTTCCCGAACGCCGACGGCGAGCACGTCTGGTATGAGACGACGAAAGTCCCGCTCTTCGATGATGCCGGCCGGGCCTGCGGGGTCTGCGGCACGGTGCGCAGCTACGAAGGCACCAAGGCGCTCCTCGAGCCGTTCCTGCAGGTCGAAGCCGCCGCGGAGTTCATCAAGGACAACCTCACGACCGCCCTGAACATCGCCAAGTTGGCCAAGCTCACCGGGATGTCGGTCCGCCAGTTCGAACGTAAATTCCATAAGGCCTACCAGGTCAGCCCCCGAGGCTACCTGGTCCGGATGCGCGTGGCCGCCTCGTCGGACCTCCTGCGGACGACGGACCTGCGCCCATCCGAGATCGCCCACCAGACGGGGTTCTACGACGCCAGTGATTTCTCCCGCCAGTTCCGCCGGGCGATGAAGGTCAGCCCGACCGAATTCCGCCGTAACCTGAAGGCCTGAAAGCGGGCGCCGGGGTGGGGGCGACCCCCTACATGCCTTCTCGACAGAGGGGATGTTATTAGTTTTATTCACACCCGTACCCCCTCCCTCACACTACATGAGCACAGATAACACTGCACCCAATG
>CANGRI010000129.1 GCA_947456525.1 Opitutia bacterium | reverse complement strand
TCACGCAGGCGCATGATCGTCCAGACGGCCATGCCGACTACGATGAGTCCGCTGATGAGGAGGAAGTAGGGCTCGGTCTGTTCGACGTTCCAATGCGAACCGTACTTCAGGGCCAGGCCGGCGAGCACCCAGATGATGAGCGTGTGCGAGAGGGCGGCGCAGAAGCCGAGCAGAGCGGCCTGCCAGGCGGTGCCGCGGACGGCGATAATAAACGCGGCCATCATGGTCTTGGAGTGGCCGGGTTCGAGTCCGTGCAAGGCTCCCAGCAGAATCGCCACGGGGACATAGAGCCAGGCGTGGGCGGTGCCTTGTTGCAGCAGTTGGGCGAAGTCCATGCGGCCATCCTAGCGGCCGCGGCGTTCCTGTCCACCTTGGGGATAGGCTTGCGGTAGGGCGGGGGGCTTTGCTTCCTGTTGGCCCATGAAGACCGTCACCCTCGGCCAAAGTCAGCTCACCTCCAGCCGCCTCGCCTACGGTTGCTGGCGCATCGCCACCAAGGGCGACGCCGTGGCCGACTATGCGACGGCCAAGGCGGCGGTCTTCGCCGCCGTCGACGCAGGCTACACGCTCTTCGACCACGCGGACATCTATTGCGACGGAGAGGCCGAACGCGTGTTCGGCCGCATCCTGAAGGAGAATCCCGGCCTGCGTGCCAAGATGACCATCGCGACCAAAGGTGGCATCCGTTTCAAGAACCGTCCTGTCGGCGCCCCGGTGCGCTACGACTTCTCCCGCGCCCACCTCATCGCCCAGTGCGAACTTTCGCTCAAGCAGCTCGGCGTCGATGCCATCGACCTCCTGCATCTGCATCGTCCGGACTACCTCATGGACGCCGCCGAGGTCGCCGGCGTCTTCACCGAGCTCCGCGCGGCCGGCAAGGTCCGCGAGTTCGGCGTCAGCAATTTCAGCCCCTCCCAGTTTTCCCTGCTTCAGAACGCGCTCTCGTTCCCGCTGGTGACGAATCAGGTCGAGGTCAGCCTCGTGCAGCTCTACGCCTTGCATGACGGCACGCTCGACCAGTGCCAGGAGAAGAAGGTGACCCCGTTGGCGTGGAGCCCGCTGGGCGCCGGCTTGCTCGGTTCAGGCGGCGTGGATCTCCTGCCTGGGCAACGTCATTATAATCCGACCGCCGTGCTGGCCGTCCTGGATCGTATCGCCAAGGAGCGCGGCGTCGGCCGTGAGCTGGTCGCCTTGGCTTGGATCCTGAAGCATCCGGCCAGGATCGTCCCCATCATCGGCACCACCCAGCCAGAGCAGATCAAGCAGCTGGCCGCGGCGGCCGAGCTCGAGCTGACCCGCGAAGAGTGGTATCACCTCGTCACGGCCGCCCGT
This sequence comes from Opitutia bacterium, assembly GCA_947456525.1. GTDB lineage: Bacteria > Verrucomicrobiota > Verrucomicrobiia > Opitutales > UBA953 > UBA953. The sequence goes on along the minus strand of CANGRI010000129.1, from coordinate 2,519 downwards.
GGCGCGGAGATGCCCTGACCCCAGGGGGGCAAGGGGACACGGGGACAAGGGGGCGGTTACTTCTTCACCGCGGCGTAGGCCTTGCCGGTGGAGGTCAGTTCGCCCTTCTCCGTGAAGAGGGAGGACGTCCCGACGCCAGAGTCGTGCCAGGCGTAGCGCTGGACCCAAGGCGTCTTTTCCATGAAGTCCGTGGTCGCTTCTATGAAGGCCTTGACCTGCGAGTGCGTGAACTTGTCGGGCGATTCTTCCGAGCTCGCGGCCGTCTGCGGGGCGAATTCGGTCACCCAGATCGGTTTCTTGAAATGGGCGTGCAGCTCCTCGAGGTCCTTGATGAACTTCGCGGAGTCGACGCCTTTGTACCAGTGGAAGGCGATCGCATCGACCTTCGGCTTGCCCTTCAGGAAGTCGTTGAGCCAGTCCTTCGTGACGGCGTTGCCGGCCATCGCCGGGCTGATGACGAACCTGCCCTTGTTGGTGACGTCGGACCAGCCCTTGAGGGCGTCCTTCACGGCCATGTCGGACTGCTTGGCGTTGTCGGGCTCGTTGTAGCCGAGGATGAAGTCGTTGTTCGTCGTCTTCGGCGGGACGGTCTTGAGCGAGAACATCATCGGCACGAACTGGGCGTGCGTGGTCAGCTTCGTCTGCGAACCCCAGTTGTAGAACCAGCCCACCTTGAGCAGTTCCAGGTGATGGGCGTCCTTGCCTTTGCGTTCCGGCAGGCCGAAACCTTTCTTCGCGACGGCTTCCTTCTTTTCGGCGGGTGTCTCCGCCGCACCGAGGGTGGCGATCAGGCAGATGACGAGGGCGATCAGGCGGATCATGGGGTTGAGCGTAAGGCTGGAGGACGGCCTCCGGAAATCAAACCCCGGTTAGCGCCAGAAGTCGCCGGTGGCCTTACGAACTCCGGATTCCGGCCAACCGATCAACGGTTCAACCGGTCAACGGTCTCATAGCCCGAAACCTTGGGATTTCCGGACGTCGCCGACGAACCAGTTCTCGAGTTTCTCGCGAGCCCAGGGGGTCTTGCGCAGGAAGATGAGCGACGACTTGATCGTCGGGTCGAACATGAAGCAGCGGATCGGGATGCGGTACGCGAGCTCCTGCCAGCCGTATTTCGCGACCATAGTCTCGAGGAGCTTCTGCAGGGTCACGCCATGCAGCGGGTCGCGAGGATGCGGGCGGTCTTCGGCCATGGCGTTCAGACGGCGCAGCGCTTCATGAAGACCAGGCGGTCGATCGCCACGATCTTCGGGGGGAGGAGGCGAGGGCGGATGATCGTCGGGTCCGTCGTATGGCTGGTCACTTCGTAGAGGCCGTTGTAGAACCATTTGCCGCCTTCGGTGCGGCGGACGTAGACCGGAAGCGGGCCGCGGGTCTCGGCGAGCTTGATGCCCCACTTGGGCTGGTCGCCTTTGCGGCCGACCCAGACTTCGCACGGCTCGCCGTCGGCGCGCGGATTCCAGCCCAGTCCGAGGCAGACGCCGATGACCGCGCCTCCCTTATGGATGACGAAGTTCGGGGGTTTGGGGTCGCCGCCGAGAAAGGCGCGCACCTCGTCGAACTCGTATCCCTGGCCCACGACGTGGGGTGCGGGGGCGGGAGAAGGCGAAGCGTCGGACATGGCTGAAGTTGATAGGCCGACCATTGGGGCGGGGGAAGGCTAAATCCCGCACCAACAAAAAGGCACGCTTGCGCGTGCCTTTCGTCGGGAAGCCGTTGCGGGCCTCAGGCCTTCGGCTTCGGCTCGTCTTCGACGAGGCGGATGCGCAGGTCGCGCAGCTGCTTCGCAGCGACGGGGCTCGGGCAGTCGGCCATCAGGTCGCGGCCGTTCTGGTTCTTCGGGAAGGCGAGGATGTCGCGGATCGAGGAGCGGCCGGCGAGCATGGCGACCACGCGGTCAAAGCCGAGGGCGATGCCGCCGTGGGGCGGGGCGCCGTAGGAGAACGCCTTGAGCATGTAGCCGAAGCGGCTGTCCACGAGGTCCTGCGGAATCTTGAGGATGTCCTCGAAGACGCGCTTCTGGACGGCCGGGTTATGGATGCGGATCGAGCCGCCGCCGAGTTCGACGCCGTTGAGGACGATGTCGTAGTGCTGGCCGCGGACCTTGGCGGGGTCGGTGGCGAGTAAGGGCTCGTCCTCGACGACCGGGGCGGTGAACGGGTGGTGGGCGGAGAGGTAGCGCTTCTCTTCCTCGTCCCAGAGCATCAGCGGGAATTCGATGACCCAGAGGAAATTGTACTGGTCGGCCGGGAGGTTCATGCGACCGCGGGCCTTGAGGAGGTAGGAAGATTCCAGACGGATGCGGCCGAGGATGGTCGAGGCCTGCTCCCACGGGGCGGCGGCGAAGAAGACGATGTCGCCGTCCTCGATGTTGAGCTGCTTCTTCAGCGCGGCCTTCTCGTCGTCGGAGAAGAACTTCACGATCGGGGACTTCCATTCGCCCGCTTCGCACTTGATGAACGCGAGGCCCTTGGCGCCGGCGCTCTTGGCGATGTTCTCGAAGTTGGTGAGCTCGCCCT
>CANGRI010000128.1 GCA_947456525.1 Opitutia bacterium | reverse complement strand
GTCATCAGCTCGTCGCGCGTGAAGACCTTGCCGCAGGGGTTCGAAGGATTGCAGACGATGATCGCCTTGGGCTTCTGGGCGAAGGCCTTCGCGAGCTCGTCGGGATCGAAGTCGAAGGTCGGCGCGCGCAGCGGGACGTAGATCGGCTCGGCGCCGGACAGGATCGCGTCGGCGGCGTAGTTCTCGTAGAACGGAGAGAAGACGATCACCTTGTCGCCCGGATTGCAGGCCGTCATCATCGCGACCATCATCGCCTCGGTGCTGCCGCAGGTGACGACGAGGTGCTGGTCAGGGTCGATCGCCAGCCCGCTGAAGCGATGGATCTTCTTGGCGAGGGCCTGACGGAATCGCGGGGCGCCCCAGGTCACGGCATACTGGTGATGCGGACCGCGGGTGGCCCGTTCCAAGGCGGCCAGCAGCTCCTCAGGCGGGGAGAAGTCGGGGAAGCCCTGCGAGAGGTTGATGGCGCCGTGCTGGTTGGCCAGGCGGGTCATCCCACGGATGACCGATTCGGTGAAACCGGCGAGACGGCGGGCGGTCGAAGGCATGCCCTACGCTAGCGGGCCGGGCCGCCCTCAGGCAATCCCGGGCCAAGGGGTTGACCCCACCGCTTAGACCGCCTCAATCTGACCTTCGCCGGAACCCCTTCCCGCCCTCCCCTGTCCCATTTTCAGATGCGTCGTCTCGTCCCCCTTTTCCTCGGTCTCGCCGCGCTTACCCAAGCGCAGTCGGTCCCGGTCTGGAATTTCGACGGCACCGCGCTCGCAGGACTGACCCCCGTCGGCGACGTGAAGTTCGGGCAGCCCGGCCCGCGGCGCCCGGACTACCCACGCTTTGACGAGAAAAACGAAGCGGCCACCTTCGACGGCAAGGGAGCCCACCTCGAGATCAAGGACCCCGGCGCCGGCAGCCTTTTCGACTTCAAGAACGGCGATGCCATCACAATCGAGGCCTGGGTGAAGCCCGACGGGCTGCGCAAGGGTGAGAACGCCTATGTCATCGGCAAAGGCCGCACGGACCCGAAGGCCGCCAACCCCAGCAACCAGAACTGGGCGTTGCGCCTCCGCGTCCTCTACGAGACCGCGTGCCTCAACTTCCTCTTCGCGACGCCGTCCGGCAGCGGCGTCAAATGGCATCGCTGGACGACGCCCACCGGCTTCGCCAACGACCGACGCTGGCACCATGTCGCGGTGCGTTACGAATTCGGCAAGCCGGAGAGCATCCGTGGATGGATCGACGGCAAGGAGTTCAAAGGCTCCTGGGACATGGATGGCCCGACGACCGACGAACCCGTCGTCGACGATGCGCCGATCTGGATCGGATCGTCGCAGGGCGGACTGCCCAACAGCAGCTTCCGCGGCTCGATCGATGACATCCGCCTCCATCGCGCCCTGGTGCCTGCGGAGGAGATTTCCGAACGCTTCGCCACCACCCTTCCGCCCGTCAAGAAGGACGAGGTCGCCCTCGTCGGCACGAGTCCCAACGCGGGCAACGACAGCGCCAACGGCGTGAAGGCCGCAAAGGGCCCCGAAGTCGTGCGCAAAGCTCCCAAGGTCGACTGGACCACCGTCACCGACGGTCAGGTGCGGGTCGAACTCTGCGAAGCATGGAATCCCGCGACCAATGTCTGGCCCGACCAAGCCCCGGCCGTCACCGACAGCTACGTCGCTCCGGCCTTCGGCTTCACCCGGGTGCCTGAGCGATATGTCGACACCGGCGTGCGTACCGAACGTCCGAGCCCCTACCTCCTCCGCGCCCTCGCGACGGTGAAACTCCCCGCGGGCAAGCATCGCCTGCTCCTGCGCGGCCGCGGGGCCTCCGCGCTGTTCGTGGATGGCAAGCTCGTGACCCAGACGCCCTTCCCGCCCGCCGGCACCGATAATAAGCCCGTCAAGGAACAGGACACCTACCTCGACCTCGGCGGCGACTTCCGTTTCGCGCCGCCCGGCAATCGCGACTCATGGGCGCTGTTCGAATCCAAGGGCGGCGAGCATCGCATCATCCTCGAGACCGTCGTCGGCTACGTGATCAACAACAAGGGCGCGCGCCGCCGACCGGAACTCGGCGAGACCATCGCCGCGATCTCGCTCGCCGGACGTGCGGACTGGCGGCTGCTGACGCCGTCCTCGGACATACTGACCTACAATGACACCGGCTGGGCCGCCTACTCGGCGCAGGAAGAAAACCGCCTGAGCAACGTCGATGCGTCGGCCCGGGCCGCCGCCCGCGCCCGTCAGGGGGAATACTGGCAGAAAAGACGCGAAGCCGCGCAGCAGTGGCTCGCCAAGACGCCCGAGACGCCCGTCCCCGCGCTCGCCAACGGCCTCCCGGCCAACAATCCCATCGACCACTTCATCTCGAAGAAGATCGTCGCCTACCAGGCTCAGATGAAATCCGCGAAGACCGGCGGGGTCGATTTCTACGCCAAGGTCTACCCGATCCTCGAAGCCAGCTGCTTGGAATGCCACCAAGGCGGCAAGGCCAAGGGCAAGCTGCACCTCGATACGCTCGCCGGCGCGCTGAAGGGCGGAAAATCCGACGGCGCCGCGCTCGTCCCCGGCGACGCCACCAAGAGCCCCTTGCTGAAACGCATCCAGTCGCAGGATCCCGATGAAGTCATGCCGCCCAAGGGCCATCGCCTTGGCGCCTCCGATGTCGCGACGATCGAGCAATGGATCAAGGAAGGCGCCGTGTGGCCGGAATACCGGACGCTCTCGACCCAGCTGACTCCGCTGACGGAAGACCTCGCGTTCCTGCGTCGCGTGACGCTCGATACCGTCGGCGTGCCGCCTTCGCCCGCCGAGATGGCCGCCTTCGCGGCCGACGCTTCCGGCGACAAGCGCGCCAAGGCCATCGACCGCCTGCTGCACGACCCGCGCGCCGCCGACCACTGGATGGGCTACTGGCAGGACGTCCTCGCCGAGAACCCCAACATCCTGAACCCCACCCTGAACAACTCCGGCCCGTTCCGCTGGTGGATCTACGAATCGCTCGCCGACCACAAGCCGCTCGACCTCATGGTCACCGAACTCCTGCGGCTCAAGGGGTCCGCCGCCGCGGGCGGACCGGCCGGCTTCGGCATCGCCTCGCAGAACGACGTGCCCATGGCCGCCAAGGCCACCATCGTCACCACCGCCTTCCTCGGCATAGAGACCAAATGCGCGCGCTGTCATGACGCGCCCGCCCACACCGCGAAGCAGGAGCAGGTGTTCGCGCTCGCCGCCCTCCTTGAGACCAAGGCCGTGAAGGTGCCGCTCACCAGCAGCGTCTCGATGGCCAAGCTCCGCGAAGGCGGCCGCAAGCCTCTCATCGAGGTCACCCTCGAGCCGGGCGCCTCCGTCGAACCGCACTGGCCCTTCCCCGAACTCTCGCAGGAAAGCGTCGCCGACGAACTTGCGCTCGACCCCAAGGATCCGCGCGACCGCCTGGCCACGCTGATCACCGCGCCGCAGAACGAACGCTTCGCGCAGGCGATGGCCAACCGTCTCTGGGCCCGGGTGATGGGCCGCGGCCTGGTGGACCAGCCCTGGGACTGGGAACGTTCGAAGAACTCGCACCCCGAGCTGCTCCGCTGGCTGGGACGAGAACTCGTGCGCAGCGGCTACGACGCGGACCATGTCCTCCGCCTCATCCTGAACTCGCACGCCTACCAGCGCGCGACGGACGCCACGCTCAAGCAGACCAGCCCGCTCTTCGCTTCGCCGGCCCCGCGTCGGCTCTCGGCCGAACAGGTCGTCGACTCGATGTTCGCCACGACCGGCAAGCCCTTCCGCACCGAAGAGGCCAGCCTGGACATCGACAGCATCCGCGAGCAATCGAACTCGCTGACGCTCGGCCAACCCCGCCGCGCCTGGAT
>CANGRI010000127.1 GCA_947456525.1 Opitutia bacterium | reverse complement strand
GTCCGCGTCATCGTCCTCGATCGTCCGAATCCGCTGGGCGGGGAAAAGGTCGACGGGCCGTTCCTTGACCGCAAATGGCGTAGCTATGTCGGCGCGTATGAGACGCCTTACGTGCACGGCCTCACCATCGGCGAGATCGCCCGCTGGGCCGTCGCCACCCCCGGTGTGCTTGAGCTTGACGAAGCCCAGCGTCGTCGCGGCACGCTTGAAGTCGTCGCGATGCGTGGGTGGCGCCGTGCCATGACCTGGAATCTCACGGGCTTAACCTGGACTCCGACTTCTCCGATGATCAACAGCGCCAAGGCTGCCCTCGGCTATGCCATGGCGGGTCTCGGCTGCATGGATTCCGGGTTCAGCCACACTTCCGGCGTCGACCAGAACTTCCGTTTCCTCACCTATCCGCATCGTAAGGCCGCCGAACTCGTCGCCGCCTTCGGCAGCGCCGTCCCTGGGCTCGCGTTGCAGCCGCGGCAGCTCGCGGACGGCACGCAGGGCGTCTACCTTGGCGTCGGCGACTGGCCGAAGCTACGCCCCACCGCGATTTCGTTGCACATGCTGCGTCAGGCCTGTGTCTGGGCGCCGAATCCGTTCGCCGGTCTCACGGGCTCCAAGCGCGAACTGTTCATCAAGCACCTCGGGAGCGAAACCTTCTTCGAAGATCTCCGCACGCAGGGCGCGCGGATCGACCTCGCCCGCTGGATGGCGCGCTGGGACGGCGACGCCGCGGCCTTCCGCGCGCGCACCGCACCGTTCCGGCTCTACGCCTGATCAGTAGGAGCGGCCTTCGCGCTTCTCCCAGTAGTTGATGTACGCCTGGTTGAGCACGCCGAGGCCGCCCGGAGTCGGGTAGTCGCCGGTGAAATACCAATCGCCCTTGCTCGTCGGGCAGGCCTTGTGGAGCGACTCGATCTTCTGGAAGACCAGCACCAGTTCGCCTTTCCAAGCGCTCTTCGAGGGGTAGACGAGCTCGGCCGCCTTCGCGGCGATCTCCTTCTCGGTGAACGCGTCATAGATGCGTTTCACGTGGTTCTTCATCTCCTTCGTCGGCTTCTTCGACTGGGCCACGCAGTCCTCGTAGACTTCACGGAGGAGGTCGGCCATGCCGCGGTCCTTGCAGAGCGCGACGGCCGCCTGGAAGGCCAGGAACTTGCCCATCTCGGACATGTCGATGCCGTAGCAGTCCGGGTAGCGGATCTGCGGGGCGGTCGACGCGATCACGATGCGCTTCGGATTCGGGCGGGCGAGGATGCGGAGGATCGACTGACGGAGCGTCGTGCCGCGGACGATCGAGTCGTCGACGCAGACGAGCGTGTCCCCGTCGCGGACGGTGCCGTAGGAGATGTCGTAGACGTGCGAAGCCATCTGCATGCGGTTCTTCTCCTGCGAGATGAACGTGCGCAGCTTGACGTCCTTATGCGCGACCTTTTCGCCGCGCGGCCAGCCGCCGAGGACGAGCTTGTCGATGAGGGCTTCGTCGAGCACGCCGGCGCGCTGGGCGTCGACGAGCTTCTGCCGGACCTGCGAGCGGCGGCGTTTGCGGAGCTCTTCCATCAGGCCGTACCAGGCGATCTCCGCCGTGTTCGGGATGTAGGAGAAGACCGCGTTGTCGTGGTCGTCGCGGATCTGCGCGATGACGTCGTCGGCGAGCGCGGCGCCGAGGGCCTTGCGTTCGGCGTAGATTTCCGGGTCGTTGCCGCGCGAGAAGTAGATGCGCTCGAAGGAGCAGTGGCGGGGCTCGCCGGGCGCGTGGAAGGACTCGATCGAATGACGGCCGTCGGCCTTCATGATCAGCGCGCAGCCCGGGGGCAGCTCATGCACGTCTTCCTGGTTCACGCCGACGATGGTCATCAGCGCGACGCGCTCGGAGGCCACCGCGATGAGGTCTTCGGTGCGGGCGTACCAGCAAGGGCGGATGCCGTTGGGGTCGCGGATGACGAAGCTGTCGCCGTTGCCGATGAGGCCGGCGATGGCGTAACCGCCGTCCCAGTTCTTGGCGGCTTTGCGCAGGACGTTCCCGATGTCCATGTGCTTGGAGATCTCGGACTGCACCGCGCCGCCTTCGAGACCTTGGTCTTTGAACGCCTTGAAGAGGCGATCATGCTCCTCGTCGAGCCAGAAGCCGATTTCCTCGAGGATGGACTGCGTGTCGGTCGAGTAGATGACGTGCGCGCCGCGCTGGGTGAGCGAGGCGTTGAGCTCGTTGGTGTTGGTGAGGTTGAAATTACCGGCGACGAGCAGGTTGCGGGTCGGCCAGATGGACTTGCGGGCGTAGGGGTGGCAGGAGACCGAGTCGAAATTGCCCGAGGTGCCGTACCGGAGGTGGCCGAGGAGGAGTTCGCCGCCGAAGTCGAAATGTCGCTTAACCGTTTCCGGGAATTCGGGAACGATGACCCCTTCGCGCATCTTGTCCGAGTAGGTCTTGATCTGGCGGGTGAAGATCTGGGTCAGGCCCTGGGCGCCGATCTCGCGGTCGCGGAAGAGGAAGGCCTCGCCGTTTTCGGCGCCGATCTTGACGCAACCGATGCCGGCGCCGTCCTGGCCGCGATTGTGCTGCTTCTCCATCAGGAGGAAGAGCTGGTTGAAGCCGTGGAGCGGGGTACCGTACTTCTCCTGATACCACTTCAGGTCCTTGGTCAGCCGGACAAGGGCAATGCCGCATTCGTGCCTTAAAGAGTCGCTCATCGCAGGCCTCGGAGATTGCCCGCTCGGCGCGCGTCCTGTCCAGCGCTTACTATTAAGAGCGCAGGACCCGGTCGAGCCGGGCGAGGCTCTCGCCGATCAGGCCGGCCATGTCCGTGTGCTGCCGGAAGGCGGGGTCGCGGTGGTATTCGGCCAGACCATCGGCCAGTTCCTTCGCCTTTTCGCTGCTGGTGAGGGGGTTGGCCCGCATGGCGGCCAGGAGGTCCTTGACCCGGTCGGGCGCGGCGAGGTGGCGCCGGTGGATCAGCGACTGCTCCTCGCGGCGGTATTGGGCGGCGGAGGCTGCGTTGATGTGCTTGGCGCAGAGCTGGGCGAAGGGGCGGTTCTCCTTGAAAGAGCCGGGGAGGTAGAAGCGAAGCCGTCCGTCGTAGCTCTGCTGGTCGAAGTCCATGGCGCGGACGCGGATGGCGGTGGCGTCGAAGTCCGGCGTGACGGCGATGACGAAGTTATACGCGCGCATGTCGCCGAGGAGGCGTACGAGGCAGCGCTCCTCGAACTTGATGAGCTCCTTGGCCAGGCGCACTGGGTGGTGACCGTCGGCGTTGAGCCACTTCTCGGCGAAGATATCGCCCGGGATGCCCGTGACGTGCTCTTCGACCAAGGTCTCGCCCCAGGTAAGGTAGAGCATGCGGTTGGGCGAGAGCAGGTGCTCGAGCTCGAGCCCGCAGACGCGCGAGGCGTCGCCGACCTTCACGTAGAAGTAGTCATGGTTCTCGTTGTACGCGTTGACGATGCGCACGCGGAACGGCTGGGAGTTGCCGAAGGAGCAGAAGTCGACGCGGTCGACGTACACGTGGCTGAAGACCTTCATGCCGCCTTCGCCGCGCAGGAGCGCGTAGGTCTCGAGCAGGCCTTGGGAAAGGCGGCCCATCTCTTCGGGCGGATAAGCGACGGTTTCCCAGAGCGTATCCTTGCCGCGTTCGAGTAGGGGCATCGCCGCGGTGAAGTTGCGTAGCTCGGCGTAGGTCACGGGCAGCGGCACCTCGCGCCCTTCGCGGGAAAGATAGGCGCGCAGCTCGTCGCCGATCGGATAGGCCGGCTTGCGGTTGGTCCGCTTGAATTCGGCTTCGGATCCGGCGGCGTCCATCGTCAGTCGAGATTAGGACGGTCGCGCGTCTCTTCCACGATCATCTGCAGCGGCTGGCCCGGATGGCATTCGGCG
>CANGRI010000126.1 GCA_947456525.1 Opitutia bacterium | reverse complement strand
GGCAACATTCCGACGGCTTCTATGAGGGTACGGTGATCCTTGAGCCGGTCCAGCCGCGCGATCATGCCCCATGTCTTGATGGTGGCGGGGAGCTGCTGTCTGGTTGCCCCTACGTCGAAGAACGCCCGGCGAACTGGATTATACACCATCAGCCGGGGGTATCCTGAGAAGGCAGGCTCTTCCGAAACCGAATTCATCACCGTTCGAGAGCAGGCCACCAGCTGTGGCTTGCATGCCGACCGCAAGACGGCCCTCGCCAAACTCTCCTGTATCCGCGCCCTCGGGCTGAATCCGCCGACGTTACCTAGATGGACCAGACATCGGGCGTCCTCCCGCAGGGGCGAAGTCACCATTGCTAGTCTCGTGGGACTCCAACTTATCAAGCGGCGGACGTCGCGTTCGCGGACGAACCGACGCCAATGGCGGAACCAAGCAATCCCTAGGCGGCCCGTCCATGCAGGAATCTCGATTACCTCGGCTCCGGCTCCTTGCCACAGATCAACAGCCGGGCCGGAGATGTCGCCGGCAGCCACCACGTGCGTATGCTGCGGCGATTCCTGGATGAGCGTCAGCGCGGCCATCTCGATGCCGCCTAGCTGCGATGACGGAACCCAATGGAAGATCGTGCTTCTCATCTAGATATCAGGGCCCTCGTCGCATCCCAAATCGATCGAATACGACGGCGCAGGGCGGCGGCCATCCCCGAACCGCGAAGAAGCCGCTTAAAGTAGCGCTTGGTTTCGCTGCAAAGCCGATCCTGCCCCGGCGACGGGATATTGATGACTTGCCTGGCATTGGCCCGCAGCTCGCCAAGCAACCTTGTCATCACCAGGTCCTCCGAAAATTGACTCAGCATCTTCCTTCGACCCGCCTCCCCCTCGGCCGCCCGCAATCCGCCATCTTTCAGCATGCTGCGCAGCAAGCCTTCGCCAGACGGACTCGGCGCGCCCTGATCAGGTTCTCCGAGCTCAAGTCCCGTCTGTTCCGAGAACCGGCCAGGGGACCTAAATTCCATGGTATAAGCCTCGGCGATCAAGGTGGGTACGCCATGCGAGGCCGCTTCCAGCACGGTCGTGCCCATGCCGACAAAGATGTCCGCATCCCGATAATACCGAGAGAGATCCGCGTAGGCGACTGGTCCGATAAAATTTACCCGCTTAGCGATGCCCTCCCTCAGGGCAACCCACTTGAGTCGTGCCATGAGCGGGCCTGCTCCGATGACCTGCAGTTCAATGTCCAGGCCGTCCTCGCGCACGGCACGCGCAATCACCAAGATCAACCCCTCGACGTAACCTTTCATCTGCACAAGGCGAGCTACCGTCAGCACCTTGACACGGGAACTTTCCCGAGAAGTCCTCGCCCCCTCCGCCACCGTCATCGGCAATGGAACTACGACGGCGTTATCGAGCTTATAGCCGTAGTTTCGTCGGTGCGCTGCGAGGCATGCCTCATTCATCGAAAAGAACAGCCCGTGTCGCGACATTGCCTCGACATAATCGAGCCTGGCCGGTCCGTACCGGACATCATCGACCAGGTAGATCGAAGTCGAAGAGCCGGCGAGACGCGCCGAAAGCTCGCTGGAAATAAATACGCCATCCTGTCCGAAAACCATGAAATGCCAGCCGCCGAGCGGCCGGAGTTCGTCGGCAAGACGATCGATGAGCCGATACCATTCGTCCATCAGCAAGCTGCCCGGGTCGACTTCGTCACCATCCAGATGGAGCACCTGGTCGAACGCATCCCGATATTCCGCCTCCATCACTCCGACCCTTGTGATAATGGCCGTGCGCACACCATTTCGCCGCATCCAGCGGCTTTGCCTGATCGCCAAGGTCTCCGTACCACCGAGACCACTAGAGAGGGCGATGAAGCAGATACGCCCAGGCCAGGCTGGCCTGGGGCCGACGTATTCCTTATGGCTGATGTTGCTCATTCGTCATTTTGCTCCGCGAGGACCCTGAAATATATCCAGGCGCAACCGGTGGCGACCAAGGCCGTGGGAATCGCACCCCAGTACATGCCGGGATAAGCACGGGCCAAGGATTGAGCTAAGATCAGGATGGCCGCGGCGGCGGCGAATAGGCCCAGCGTTCGAAGCGACAGCCAGCGGCCTGAGCGTTTCCGCGCCACGGCCACCATGATCACGGCGTAAGCAAGATAGCCGATGAAGTAGGCGATAGCGGCACCGACCAAGCCGTACCTGGGAATCAGGAGTATCGGAAGGGCGGCCATCATGAGATTGCTCCCTAATTCGACGATTACTACCGTCCTCGGCGCGCCCCTTGCCAGCATCCAGTAGCCCAGCGGCCAAGCAAGCAGGCGGAGAAATACGCCCCAGATCATCCAGTCTAGCAACGGAAGGGCGGCATCGAACCTGTCCGCGTAAAGGATACGGATGCCTAGCCGATTCATCGTGAGCAAGCCGGTGAAGATCGGCAGAGCCAGCAGAAGTCCCGCTTGAATCTGCTTTTCGGAAAGGACTTTCGCCTCCGCCTCGTCTTTGGCGGCGGCGACCCGAGGGAAGAAATCCGTTCCCATCGCGCTGAAGACCAAGGCGGGGAGGCTCCCAGCGATGGCGATAGCTGCCTGATAATATCCCGCGTCTTCCAGTCCGGCCCCTAGATCGGGTCCGCGGTTACTGATGATGACATAGCGCACGCAATAAGCGGACGCCTGCGCCGCCAAGCCGACGACCATCAGCCCTCCTCCCATGTCGAACAATACCCGCATGTCGCTGGAAAGAGCTTCCCCGCCAACAGATGGGCAATCTCTACGCGCAACATGCCAGGTGAAGGCCATCGGAGCGGCAGCTGCCAGAAATAGGCTGAGCGCCACGCCTACGCTCCCGAGAAAATAGATGGAAGGAAGCCCGATGAAGAGACCCACCAAGGCGGAGGCCACCTGTGCCTTGGCCAAAGATTTGACGTGGCCTGCCGCTTGAAGAATTGAAGACCAGATGCTGTTGGCGACGATGCACGGCACCGCCATTCCGCCGATCAAAAGTTCCAAGGCATACTTTCCCGAACCGAATGTAAGATAAGAGATGGGAAGGAAAAGCGACACCGTCGCCCAGAAGCCGAGCCAGCTAAGGGTCCTTCCGAAAGTCCGTACCGCCGCCTGCTTCGAGGCCGTCGTCTCCGGTGGGGCAGACGCGATCATTCGCACTCCGGACGTGCCCAGCCCCCAAGCGGCCAGCGTGGAGACGTTGCCGTTAAATGCCGTAAGGATGCCTGCTAGGCCTACGCCGGCCGGGCCCATCAGCTGGGCGATCACCTTGGTTCGCACGAAAGCCACGGCCAGAGTGACGACCTGAGCTCCGCCCATGAGGGCGCTGGAGCGGAGGATACGGGCGAAGGGCATACGGGGAAGGTATTGGCGGCTAGCGGTTAGCGGTTGGGAGCGACATAGCTAACAGATGGGGGTCTGCTGGCATGGTGAACTGCTGCGAAGCAGAAACCGTGCGGCTGAATGAAGTGCAAAGGTGCAAAAGTGAGATTAAGATTGGGTCGAGGCTGCGTAGGCCGCGAAGAACTTCCGGCGGTAGGCGGCCCAGGTGTGTTTCTGGGCTTCGACGCGGGCGGCTTGTCCCATCTGGAAAAGTTCATCGCGATGCGTCAGCGCCCACGCGAGTTCCTGCTCGATCGCGGCTTTGCTACCAGGCTCGATCAGCCATCCGTTCTGCCGATGGGCGATGAAGTCGGCGCCGCCGGTGCTGGTCGTGCAGAGCACGGGCACGCCGCAGGCCATGGCCTCAAGGATGACGAGGCCGAAGCCTTCGGCGATGGACGGCAATGCGACGAGGTCGCAACGCTTCAGGTCGGCCGACAGCGCGGCATCGGACAAGCCTCCGCGGATCTCGACGTCG
>CANGRI010000125.1 GCA_947456525.1 Opitutia bacterium | reverse complement strand
CTTCGTTGTAGTCGCGGCCCGTCAGGTCGACGACCGCCTGGCCTTCCATATTGGACTGCCCGGCCAGGATGAAGACCTTGAGTTTCCGGGCCGGTTCGGCGGCGACGCAGAGCAAGGACCAGCAAAGCAAGATCGGGGCGAATCTCATGGGAAACTTATCCGCCCATTTCCGCGCCCCCGCAAGCCCATCCCCTTCAACCTGCCTGAATTCCCGATTCAATTCTGCCCTCGATTCAGCCCTCGATTCAGCCATCAATTCAGTCCTCCTTTCTTCACCCATGTCCCCCGCCCCCTTCCCCCTCTCCGGCCTGGCCGACGAAGCCGCCGACGATATCGACGGCCAGATCGCCGCGCATAAGGCGCTCGGCTGGTCGGCCATCGAACTGCGCCTGCTCAACGGCAAGCAGTTCTCCGGCCCGGCCGTGAGCGACGACGAATTCAAGCAGGCCGTCGACAAGATCGAAGCCGCCGGCATGCGCGTCAGCAGCTACGCCTCCGCCATCGGCAACTGGAGCCGGCCCATCACGGGCGACTTCGCCACCGACCTCTCCGACCTCAAGGTGCTCATCCCGCGCATGCAGCGCACCCGCACCAAGTTCGTCCGCACGATGAGCTGGGTCCGCGGAGACGTGTCCGAGGAAGCCTGGCGCGACGAAGGCGTCCGCCGCACCAAGGAGATGGCCAAGCTCGCCGCCGACGGCGGCATCATGCTGCTCCATGAGAACTGCGAAGGCTGGGGCGGGCTCTCCGGTACGCACGCCCGTCGTTTCATCGAGAGCGTGGATCATCCGAACGTCCGCTACCTCTTCGACATCGGCAACACGGTTTCCTACGGCCAGGAGACGATGCCGTTCTATCTCGAGATCCTGCCCTATGTGGAGTACGTCCACATCAAGGACTGCCGGCGTAATCCGGCCGGCGGCAAGAGCAGCTCCTTCACCTATGCCGGCGAAGGCGACGCGCTCGTCCGCGAGATCCTGACCGACCTCATCCGCAAAGGCTACAAGGCCGGCGTCTCCATCGAGCCGCACGTCGCCAGCATCGTCCACCTCGGCGAAGGCACCAAGACCTCGCCGCAGGAACGCTTCGACTCCTATGTCCGCTACGGCAAGGGCCTCGAGAAGCTCCTCGCCGAGATTCAGACCCGCTGATGCGCCCGCTCCTCCTCGCCTTGCTCGCGACGTGCGCCCTGCGCGCCGCCGCGCCCATCGTTTCCTGCGACTACCCCGACGATGCCGCCGCCGCCAAGGCCTGGCAGGCGGTCGAAGGCTCCCCGGCCGCCCGCGTCGGCCAGGACGATATCGCGCACGTGCTACGGCTCGATTGCAACTACGCCACTAACAAGCGGGCACGCGTCTACTGGGATCACAAGGTCGACCTGGACCTTTCCGCTTCGGAGGGCCTCCGCCTCGAGGTCCGCTGCCGCGACCGCGCCCCCATCGCCCATCTCAATCTCTACTTCGAAGCAGCCGGCGGCTGGTACAACGTCAGCGTCACGCCGCAGCGCATTTCCGAATGGACCACGATCGAAGTCCGCAAGGACGCGGCCAAGATCGAAGGCAACCCCGCGGGCTGGCAGCGGATCCGGACGATCCGCATCGCCGCTTTCCGGGCCACGGATCAGGACACTTTCTTCGAGATCCGCAGCATCCGTAAGCTCGGTCAGCTGGGAGACGATACCCACGTCCTCTTGGTCAAGACCCCTGACGCCAAGGAGCGCTTCGACGAACGGCTGTCACGCCAGCTCTCTGCCCGCGGCCTGCCCCACGCTTCCGTCACGGAAGCCGAACTCAGCCCCGCAACGCTCGCCAAGACCGAGCTCCTGATCCTGCCGAACAATACCCGGCTCTCGGACGAGGCTACGACCGCGATCGAAAGCTATCTGAAGAATAACGGACGTCTCTTAGCCTTCTATTCGCTCCCGCCCCGCCTCCTCGCCGCCACCGGCATCGGCCCGGGTAAGCATCTCCTCGCCGACCCCAAGGGACGGTTCGCCTCCATCCGCCTGGTCGGCGACACGCTGGTCGGCGCGCCGGCCGTCACCGGCCAGGCTTCCTGGAACATCATCACGCATCAGCCGATCGCCGGCCGCAGCCGCACCGTCGCCGAATGGTTCGACGATGCCGGCAAGCCGTCCGGCTTCCCCGCCGTGATCGCCTCCGACAACGCCATCCTGATGACCCACGTCCTGCTCGACGACGACAAGGACAACAAAGCGCAGCTCCTGCTCGCGATGGCCGGCCATCTCCGCCCGGCCATCTGGCACGACAGCATCGCGGCCAAGTTGCGCAAGCTCGACGAGCTCGGTGAATTCAAGGATTTCGCCGCCGCCTGCGCCTTCGTCCGTACCCGCCCCGGAGCCAAGTCGATGGCACTCACTCGACTCGATGCGTCGATCGCCGCCAAGGCGAACGCGCTGACCCACGAAAAGGCCGCACGCTTCACCCAGGCTCTCGCCAGCGCCGACCAGGCGATGGCCCTCTTCCAAGAGGCCTACTGCCTCGCCCATCCGGCCAAGCCGGGCGAATTCCGCGCGGTCTGGTGCCACAGCGCCTACGGCGTGAAGAACCGCACCTGGGACGACGCGATCCTCAACCTGAAGACCAACGGGTTCACCGCCGTCTTCCCCAACATGCTCTGGGGCGGCGTCGCCTATTACCCCAGCAAGGTG
Source organism: Opitutia bacterium (assembly GCA_947456525.1). Taxonomy (GTDB): domain Bacteria; phylum Verrucomicrobiota; class Verrucomicrobiia; order Opitutales; family UBA953; genus UBA953. The sequence goes on along the minus strand of CANGRI010000125.1, from coordinate 1,221 downwards.
CTACCGGTCGCGACGGACATCTCCGCCAAGGGCGACCAGATCGCCGAATGCCTCGCGGCCTGCCGCAAGCACGGCCTGCAGATCCACGTCTGGAAGGTCGACTGGAACCTCGGACGAGACGTGCCCAAGGAGTTCATCGCCAAGCTCCGCGCCGAGCATCGGCTGCAGATGAGCGACACCGGCGAAGAAGAGCCGTGGCTCTGCCCTTCTCACCCCCTCAACGCCGCGCTCGAACGCGACGCGCTGGTCGAGGTTGCCCGCAATTACGCCGTCGACGGTATCCACTTCGACTACATCCGCTACCCGGACGGTCGCCACTGCTTCTGCCCGCCCTGCCGCGAGCGCTTCGAACATTCGACGGGGAGTCCTGTGGCGAAGTGGCCCGCCGATGTCCAGGTGAAGGGCGTCCGTCGCGAAGTATGGATCAAGTGGTGCCAGGAGAACATCAACACCGTCGTCCGCACGACGAGCGAAGAAGTCCGCAAGGTCCGGCCGGGCATCAAGGTCAGCGCCGCGGTCTTCCGCCAATGGGACCAGGACAGCCGCACCATCATGCAGGACTGGAAACTCTGGTGCGCCCGCGGCTGGCTCGATTTCGTCTGCCCGATGGATTACACCGAGAGCGAGACCGGCTATGACAGCTGGATTCGCCAGCAGAAGACCTGGGCCGGCCCCGCCGGACTGGTCCCCGGCATCGGCATCACCTCGTCGCACACCACCCTCGCCCCGGACGCCGCCGTGCGCCAGATCGAGATCACGCGCCGCTACGACACCCAGGGCTTCATCCTGTTCAATTACGGCGAACGAGAGGCCAAGGAGATGATTCCTGCACTCGGACTTGGCCCCACCCAGCGCTGAACGGCACTATTGGCTGGCTCTCCCGGCCACTGCCCTCATCCCTTTCCCGCATGTCCTCCGAACCGACTCCTCCCTTCGACGGCCCCCAGCTGGGCGATACTGTCGACGGCCTGACGCTCATCGCGGTCGGCATCCGGGATACCTTCACCGAAGTGCTCCCGGCGCACCGCGAGGCCTTCACGCTCCTCAACGAATGGATGAGCGGCATCCGTCTCTACGAACTGGAGGATGCACTCGACCTCGACGCCAACTTCTGGGACGAGCTCCTCGACTGCGACTACGAGGTCGGCGAAGGCGAGATCGACGGCGACAAGCCGGGCGAGATGGTGACGATCTACGACGTCTGGGCCGACGAGAAGGAAG
>CANGRI010000124.1 GCA_947456525.1 Opitutia bacterium | reverse complement strand
TTCGCCGCCGCCGGCTTTCGCCTAGGCTCTCCGATTTCCGACCACATGGTCCTGCAGCGCGAGAAGCCTGTGGCCGTGTGGGGCTGGGCTGATGCGGGCGAATCCGTGACCGTCGCCTTCGCCGGCCAGTCCAAAAGCGCGGTCGCCGGTGCCGACGGCAAATGGACGCTCAAGCTCGACGCCCTTGTCGCTTCCGCCGAATCGCGCACGTTGACCGTCACCGGCAAGGACAGCCACAAGCTAGAAGTGAAGGACGTGCTCGTTGGCGAGGTCTGGCTCGGCTCCGGCCAGTCGAACATGTCGTTCACCGTCCAGTCGGCCAACCACTTTGACGCCGAGAAAGCCGCCGCCAATTACCCGCTCATCCGCGAATACCACGAGGCCTCCAACCCGACCCCGACGCCGCAGGCCGAAGGCAAGGGCAAATGGTCCGCCTGCACGCCCGCCACCGTCGGCGGCTACTCCGCGGTGCTCTACTTCTTCGGCCGCGAGATCCATAAGGAAGTCGGCGTCCCAGTCGGCCTGATCAACACCTCCGTCGGCGGCACGCCGATCGAAGCCTGGACGGCCGCCGAGGTACAACTGGCCGACCCCGCCACCAAGGAACGCTACGAGGTCGCCCTCAAGAACTTCAACGCCTTCGACCCCGCCAAGGCTACCGCCGCCTACGAAAAGCAGCTCGTCACTTGGAAGGTCGCCGCAGACAAGGCGAAGGCCGAAGGCAAGGAGATCCCCCGCAAGCCGTATGAGCCGATCTCATTCCGCGCCTTCCATGGCGGCCCGTCCGGCCTCTACAACGCCAAGGTCGTGAACCTCGCCCCTTACACCCTGCGCGGCATGCTCTGGTATCAAGGCGAAGGCAATGCGGGCGCCCCCGAACTCTACCACACGCAGCTCACCGCCCTGGTGACCAGCTGGCGCAAGCTCTGGCAGGATGAAGTCCCGTTCGCCTGGGTGCAGCTGCCCAACTACCGCGACTCCGACTCCGAGAGCTGGCCGCGCATCCGCGAGTCGATGATGAAGACGCTCGCGCTGCCGAATACCGGCATGGCCATCACGCTCGGCCTCGGCGACCCGAAGGACATCCATCCCAAGAACAAGCAGGACGTCGGCCTCCGCCTTTCCTACTGGGCGCTCGGCTCCGTCTACGGACGTAAAGTTCCCGCGCTGAGCGGACCGCTTCCCGCCGGCAGCAAGGTCGAGGGCGCCTCCATCCGCGTCTCCCTCAAGCACGCCGAAGGACTCAAGACCAGCGATGGCGCCGCCCCCCGCGGCCTGCTGATCGCCGGCGCCGACAAGGCCTGGAAGAAAGCCAGCGGCCGCATCGAAGGGTCCGAAGTGGTCGTCAGCAGCCCCGAAGTCACCTCCCCCGTGGCCGTCCGTTATGCTTGGGCTGAGAACCCGGACTGCAACCTGGTCAACGGCGCCGGCCTCCCGGCCACCAGCTTCCGCACCGACGACTGGCCCCTGCCGGCAGCCAAGAAGTAAGCTGAGCAGACCTCAAAATGGGGTAAAATCAGGGGGTTCGCCTTGCAACCCCCTGAGGTTTGGGCTGTCTTGGAAACAGCATGAAAACCCCGCTTGCCGCCTTAGCTCTGCTCGTCGGAGCTACGACCGCTTTCGCCCTCAACAAGGGTAACGCCGGACCGACCGACGTTAAGCTGAAGTTCAACCTTCCCGCGCCCGCCCCGCTCTCCCCCGAGGAGGAACTGAAGACCTTCCGTCTGCCTCCGGGCTTCCGCATCGAACTCGTCGCCAGCGAACCCATGATCGAGTCGCCGGTAGCCATCAGTTTCGACGACCAAGGCCGGATGTACGTCGTCGAGATGCGCAGTTACATGCGCGACATCGAGGGTAGCACGGAAAAAGATCCGACCAGCCGCGTCTCGCTCCTCACCGATGTCGACGGAGACGGCCGCATGGACAAGGCCACGCCCTTCCTCGACAACCTGGTGATGCCGCGCAGCGTCATGGCCGTCAAAGGCGGCGCCTTCATCGCCGAGCCGCCGAACCTGTTCTTCTGCCGCGACACGAAGGGTACCGGCGTAGCCGATGAGAAGATCCTGATCGCCTCCGACTTCGGCACGCTGGGCGGCCAGCCCGAGCACATGGCCAATACGCCGACCTGGGCGATGGACAACCGCGTCTACTCCGCCAACTACGGCACGAGTTTCAAGCTCGCCAACGGCGCCTGGCAGAAAGGTCCGGGTCTCGGACGCGGGCAGTGGGGCCTGAGCCAGGACGATACCGGACGCCTGTTCTACAATTACAATTCCGACCTGCTTCGCGCGGACCTGCTCCCCGCTGCCGCGTACGCCCGCAATCCGCTGCTGCGCGACGCCATCGGCATCAACTTCCGGGTGATCAAGGACCAGACCGTCTACCCTTCCCACCCGACTCCGGGCGTGAACCGCGGCTATGACGCGAAATCCCTCCGTGAAGACGGTACGCTCGTCGCCGCCACCTCCACCTGCGGAGCGGCGATCTACCGCGGCGACGCGTTCCCCGCCGAATACCGCGGTAACGCCTTCATCCCCGAGCCGTCCTCCAACCTGGTGAAGCGCGTCACGATCGAGGAGAAAGACGGCCTGCTCACCGGAGCCGACGCGTGCAAGGGTACGGAGTTCCTGACCTCGACCGACGAACGTTTCCGCCCGGTGATGATGACCAACGGGCCTGACGGCGCCCTCTATGTCGTCGACCTCTACCGCGGCATGCTCCAGCACCCGGCCTTCCTCACGCATTACCTCATCGCCAACATCAAGGCGCGCCACCTCGAGCTGCCGGTCACCGGCGGTCGCATCTGGCGCATCGTGCGCGATGACAAGGCCGCGCCCCACGCCACGAAGATCCCGGCGGACACCGCCGCCCGCGTGAAGCTGCTGACGCACCCCAACGGCTGGGTCCGCGATACCGCCCAGCGCCTGCTGGTCGAATCCGCCGATGCCGCCGCAACCGCCCCGCTCCGGGCCTTGCTCGCCGATACCAACGCCCCTGCCGTCACTCGCCTCCACTCCCTCTGGACCTTGGAAGGCCTGGCCGCCGCCCGACCTGAAGATGTCCGTCTCGCCCTGAAGGATACCGACGCCCAAGTGCGCGCGGCCGCCGTCCGCGTCGCCCCCGCCGAGATGCTCCCCGAACTCTGCGCTTTGAAGGATGAGAAGGAAATCGTCGTGCTCTCGCACCTCGCGATTCGTCTCTCCGGCGCCAACCTGCCCGACGCCGACAAGGCGCTCGCCGAACTCCTCGCCGCCCATGGCGACAACGCCCTCGTTCGCGAAGGCACCCTTACCGGAGCCCGCGGCCGCGAGGTCGCGCTCGCCAAGGCCGTGTCCGATTTGGGTAATGCCGGCAACCTGAAGCAGACCGGCCCGGTCCTAGAAGGCTTCGCCGCCCTGATCGCCGTCGCTGGCAAAGCCGGCCCCGTGGAAGGCATGCTCGACATCGCCGCCAACCTAGGCGACCGCGCCAACCTTCGGGCGGCCGTCCTTCGCGGACTCGACCAATCGACCCGCGATCCGAAGACGAAGAAGGCCGTGCCGCTCAAGACGATCTGGCTGAACGCCGAACCGACCGCGCTCGCAAAACTGAAGAAGGCCGTCACGGAGCCCAACGTCCTCAAGAACCTGGAGAGCGTCGCCGCCCGCCTGGCCTGGGTCGGCAAACCCGGCGCCCCCGCCCCGCCCAAGATCGTCGCCCTCACCAAGGCGCAGCAGGCGCTCTTCGAGAAAGGCAAAGTCACCTTCACGAATCTTTGCGCCGCCTGCCACCAGCCGCATGGCTACGGTCTCGACGGACTCGCTCCTCCCCTCGTCGACAGCGACTGGGTCCTCGGCAAGCCCGACGTCACCACCCGCATCGTGCTCAACGGACTCGGCGGCCCGGTGAAGGTCGGCAACCGCACCTGGGACCTGACCATGCCGCCGATGGGCATGCT
>CANGRI010000123.1 GCA_947456525.1 Opitutia bacterium | reverse complement strand
GGGCCGTTCCAGAGGTCGTAATCGATTTCGGAAGGGATGGCGTTCTTCTTGGCCGGGCCGATGGACTTGCGGCGCTTGTAGCAGATGGCGCGGGCGAGCTTCACCTTGCCGTACTTGCCAGCGTGGACGTCCTTGATGGCGGCGCGGATACCGGCGCCGGAACGGCTCTGGGTGCCGGCCTGGACAATCTGCTTGGTGAAGTGATTCGAGGCGGCGACGAGCTGCTGGCCTTCGAAGATGTTATGCGAGAGGGGCTTCTCGACGTAGAGGTGCTTGCCGGCCTGGAGCGACCAGATGCCCTGGATGGAGTGCTGGTGGTTCGGGGAAGCGATGGAGACGGCGTCGATATCCTTATCTTCGAGCATCTTGCGGATGTCGGTGTAACCCTTGGCGTTGGGGAACTGCTTCAGGCCCTTGGCGACCACGCGGGAATCGACGTCGCAGAGGGCGACGATGCGGACGCCCTTGATCTTGCTGAGCTCCTTGATGTGCTCCTGACCACGGCTGCGGAAGCCGACGACGGCGACGCGGAGGTCACCGTTGGCGCCAGCGGACTGGGCGTAGGTCTGGGCGCTGAGGCCCGCCACGGCGGCAGCCAGGGCGGAGTTCTTGATGAACGTGCGACGATTGAGTTGGGACATGATTATGACTGGGGGTAGAGGCTGAGCATAAGGAGATGCCGCCTGAGTCGAGATTGTTCCAAGCGAACGGGTCGCCTTGGTCGACCCGTTCGCAGGGGTGGGGGTAGGGGTAGGGTAAGGGGTAGGATTATTTACCTAATAACTTAATTATCAGTTATTTATGTTTAGGCTTTGATGGCCTATCCCTACCCCGACCCCTGCCCCTACCCCTTGTAGCCTCCTACTTCACCGTCCGGATATACTGCCGGATGGCTTCGAACTGGGCCGGTCCCTTGCCTTCGTAGGGGTCGGAAAGCTGGGTCACGCCTTCGGGGTCGGCATACTTGGGCATCTTGGTGTCCGGATCGATGCGCGTCGGCGCCAGCACCCAGCGGTGGAAGTAGCCTTTGCGGAGACGCTCGGCGGTCTGCGCGAAGTTGATGGCGGGCGCTTCGAAGACGGCGGTCGCGGCCTGCTCGCCCACGGCGTGGCAGGTGATGCAGTTGAAGCCTCCGTCGGCGCCGATGAGTTTCTGGCCGGCGGCGACGAGTTCGGCGTCGGGCGCAGGCTCGTCGGCTTCCTTCTGCGGCAGTCCGTGCTGGTGGTTGAGGCCCAGCGCGACGCCGTCGGCGACGTGCGCGAAGCCGGGCATGCGGCCGATGAGCCAGGTGCGCGGCTTATACTCGACCTGTCCGGAGATGAACTTGCTCATCCAGTCATGGCGGAGTTTTTCGCCGAGCCAGGTGAGTGCGGGGACGGGCGCGTCGGGCACCGCTTCGCCTTCGACGTGTTCCTTGGGCGGCAAGGCATCGCGCAGCTTCTTGGCTTCGCCGTCGACCTTCGTCCAGACGCTGACGTTGCCGTCGCGCGCATGGCAGGCGACGCAGTTGAGGTTCCTGATCTGGCGTTCGGCGAATTCCGCCGGGGTATCCTGCTTGAGCGAGGCGAGGTCGGTCGCGAGGAAGGCCTTCAGCGAGGCGCGCTGCGCGGCCGTCAGGGCGAAGTCAGGCGCGTTGGCGCGGGTCTTCTCGTCGGCCGCCAGGCAGCCCTTGTCGCCCGCCTTGAGCACGCTGGCGAGGGTCGGCTGCGTCGTCGCGGGCATGCCGGCGTGGCAATTCAGGCAGCCGGCGCTGACGATGAGCGCGACGCCGCGCGTGGCGTCGCCGGCGAGGGCCTTGCGTTTGATCATGCGGCCGCGGTTGACGAGATAGGAGGCCAGCTGGGCGGCTTCCTCGTCTTCGAGGCGGAAGTGCGGCATGCGCGTGGCGGCGTAGTTCTTAGCCGGATCCTTGAGGAATTCGACGAGCGCCGACTGGTTCCACTTGTCGCTGACGTGGGCGAGCGGGATGCGGTCATGCGCGTCGGCGCCTTCGGCGTCGGGACGCTGGTGGCAGGCGATACAGCCGAGGTTGGCGAAGAGCGCGCCACCGGACACGGCGAGGTCTTTCTTCTCGTGGCCTTCCATCGGCTTCGCTCCCTGCGTGAGCATCGCGGCGATATCCGAGGCTTTCTGGAAGGCGCCGGCTCCCGCGAAGACCTTCGGCATCAGCGTGTGCGGGCGGATGGTATGCGGATCGGCGATCCATTCGGCGATGAATTCCGGACGATATTTCGCGCCGAGGTCGGCGAGCAGCGGCGCGTTCTGGCCGAGTTCCGGCATGCCCGTTCCCTTGGCGGGCACCAGCGCGGCGTCGGCGTGGCAGGCGGCGCAGTTGAGCTGCGCGAAGAGCAGGCGGCCTTCCCGGCGCTGCGTGGCGGCGTCGAGGTCCTTGTCCGCGGCGTGCGTCAGGATCGTCGGCGGGACGGGCTCGAGCGGAAAGTCTTTCGAGGCCCAGCTGAGGCGGACGAAGGTGTCGCCCTTGTCCGCGCTGGCGATCTCGGCGACGATGTGGTTCGCGCCCTTGTTGAGCTGGACGGTCTTGATGCCCGGGCCGTCGAGGAGCGGCTGGCCGTTGAGGCTCAGCTTGAATTTGCCGGAGGATTCTGCGCTCAGCTTGAACGTGCCGCGTAGCGGCGACTGCAGGTCGCCTTCCCACTTCACGCCGAACGGTCCGGCGGCGAGGAAGGGCGTGGGCGCCTGGCCGGCGGGGACGTAGAGCGCGAGGAGGCGATCGACGCGGCTGTCGGCCTTGCCGCCGGCGGTGAACGTCACCTTGAGCCCGGGCTGATCCTGGGCGGAGAGGGCGGTCGCGACGGTCGCGGCGATCAGGCAGAGGAGACGGCGGAAAAGCATGGCGGCGGTGCGCTTCCTATTGGGAGGCATTCCCGCCGTCAGGCAAGCCCCCAGCAGAAAGGCCCGGCGTGAACCGGGCCTTTCGCCGTGAGGATTTCGCCTCAGCTTACTTCGTCGGCGCGAAGGAGCGGTAGTCTTCGCCTTCCTTCTCCGGGACGACGTTGATCGTGCTGCCGATGTCGTCCGGCACGCGGGAGCCGTCGACGGCCTTCACGTTCATCTTGATGCGCATCTGCATCACCGGCACCAGGCCGGCGACTTCGAGGAAGACGGACTTGCCGTCCTCGGCCACCTTGACGGACTGGATCGCGACGTTGTCGTTACCCTTTTCCTCCGGGTTGCTGACCTTGTATTCGTCGGAACCGTAGGCGCCCGTCCAGCGGTAGTTGTACTGGCTGATGGACCAGTTCTGGAGGTCGGAGGCGGACTTCTTGTCGAGCGCGCCGGTGAAGCCGATGGTGATGCCCTTCTTGGAGACGTGGAGGGATTCCTGCATCGTCACGGACTTGCCGGTGTAGCGGACGCGCTGGATCGCGCCGTCCTTCACGCCGTTGGTCTGCCAGCCCTTGAGGCCGGCGACGTAGAGCTGGCCGTCGATCGGGCTGAAGCGCGCGCGCATCAGGCCGGTGGCGAACTTGAGCGGGAACTTCACGACGCCGCCCTGGGCCACTTCGCCGACGCGTTCCTGGAGGACCGCGAAGAGCGAGGACTTGCCGTAGGAGAGGTAGAGCATGCGGCCTTCGAACGGACCCCACTTGCCCTTGTTGGCCGGGACCCAGATCTGCGTGCCGTTGGAGTTGTCGACGTCATACGGGACCCAGCAGAGGTGCGGGCTGTAGGCCGTCGGCGCCGGCGTGCGGTGCGACAGGTCGGGGACTTCGATGAAGTCGCCGGGCTTGGAGAAGTGGATGTAGTCGACGGGGACCCAGGTGCCCTGGTTGTCGCCGTTGGAGATCTCGCCGTTGGGGCCGACGCACATGCCGTTAGGCGCGCGGATGCCGGTGGCGTGGACCTCGAACTTCTTGCCGTCGGCCGAGACCTTGAAGATCGAGCCGTGGTGGTCGCTGAGGGGACCCCAGCCGCGGCCTCCCGGATTCACGGGTCCGCCCTTGAGG
>CANGRI010000122.1 GCA_947456525.1 Opitutia bacterium | reverse complement strand
GTCCGCTTCGGTCTCTCCGAACTCCAGTACGCCCGCCTCTTCGAAGGCGACGGCGCCGCCGCCGCGAAGGCCGGCGTCGAAGTCGTGCTCCCGGACGGCTCGGTTTATCCTCTGCCCGGCAAGGTCAACTTCGTGGCCGCCCAGGTGGAATCCCGCCTCGGCACCGTGCAGATGCGTGCCGAGTTCCCGAATCCCAAGACGATCCTCCTGCCCGGTCAGTATGTGCGCGTGCGCGTCCGTGGTCGCACCCTGCCGGACGCCTTCGTCATTCCGGCGGCGGCGCTGATGCAGTCGGCCCAAGGACGTTTCGTCTGGCTCGCCGACGACAAGAACCTCGCGGTCATGGCTCCGGTCAAGGTCGACGAGATCGAGGGTCCGATCGCCGTCATCCTCAGCGGCCTCAAGGCGGGCGACCGTCTCGTCACCGACAATCTGCAGAAGATCCGTCCCGGCGCCCCCGTCGTGCCGCGTCCTGCCGCCGCCGCTCCTTCCGCCAAGTAAAGCACCCCGATGTCCTGGGAATTCTTCGTCCGTCGGCCCATCTTCGCGTCCGTCCTCTCGCTGGTCGTCGTCCTGGCGGGCCTGCTCGCGTTCAAGGTGCTGCCCGTCGCGCAGTATCCCCAGATCGCGCCACCCGTCGCCACGATCACCGTTTCCTATCTCGGCGCCTCGGCCGAGACGCTGATCAAGACCGTCGCCGCCCCGATCGAGGAGGAGATCAACGGCACGGATAACCTCCTCTATTATTCGTCCAACGCTTCTTCGACCGGCCTGCTGACCATCAACGTCACCTTCGAGCCCGGCGCCGACCCTGACCTCTGCATCATCAACCTCACGAACCGCGTGAAGATCGCGGAGTCGCGCCTGCCGGACGACGCCCGCCGTCTCGGCGTGATCGTGAAGAAACGCTCGAACGACATCCTCATGGCGATGTCGGTCATCTCCAAGGACGGCACGCGTGATTCGATCTACCTCAGCAACTACGCCTCCATCAACTTGGTCGACGAGATCAAGCGCGTCCCCGGCGTCGGCGATGCCGGCGTCTTCGGCGCGCGCGACTACTCCATGCGCGTCTGGCTGCAGCCTGACAAGATGTCGCGCCTGGGCGTGACCACCGGCGACGTGACCCAGGCCATCCGCGCGACGAACAACCAGTACGCCGCCGGTCGCCTCGGCCAGGAGCCTACGCCCGACGGCCAGGCCTTCTCCATCCCGATCATCACCGCCGGCCGTCTCTCGACGCCGGAGGAGTTCGGCGAGATCATCATCCGCTCCGGCGGCCCGTCCGGCACGCTCCGCCTGCGCGACGTCGCCCGTCTTGAGCTCGGCGCCCAGAGCTACGAGCAGCAGGCGACCCTCGACGGCAAGACCGCCGTCGGCATCCGCATCTTCCTCGCTCCGGGCGCCAACGCCCTGGACGTCGCTGACGCCGTGAAGGCCAAGGTCGCCGCGCTCTCCAAGCGTTTCCCTGCCGGCGTCGACTACGAGATCCCCTTCGACACCACGCGCTTCGTGAAGGCCTCCATCAGCGAGGTCGAGCACACGCTCTTCGAGGCCGGCATCCTCGTCGTGCTGGTCGTCTTCCTCTTCCTCGGCAGCTGGCGCGCCACGCTCATCCCGATGCTGGCCGTCCCTGTCTCGCTCATCGGCACCTTCGCCGGTCTGTGGCTCTTCGGCTTCGGCATCAACACCCTCACGCTCTTCGCGATGGTCATCGCGATCGGCATCGTCGTAGACGACGCGATCGTGATGCTCGAGAACGTCGAGCGCCTGATGCACGAGAAGCACATGTCGCCGTTCGACGCCGCCATCGCCTCGGTGCGCGAGGTCGGCGGCGCGATCATCGCGATCGTGCTCGTGCTGGTCTCTGTCTTCCTGCCCGTTGCGTTCCTCGGCGGCATCGCCGGCGCGCTCTACCGTCAGTTCGCCATCACCGTGGCCGTGGCCGTCGTCATCTCCGGCTTCGTCGCGCTGACCCTGACGCCGGCGCTCTGCGCGCTGATCCTGCGTCCCCGCGACGCCGAAGCCCCGACGGGGAACCGCTTCCTCCGCTGGTTCGAGGCCCGCTTCAACTCCCTCGCCGGCTGGCACGGTCGCGCCGTCCGCTGGCTGCTCGAGCGCCCCAAGACCTCGCTGGGCCTTTTCCTGCTCATCCTCGCCGCCAACGCGGTGCTGATCCGCGCCATCCCGCGCGGCTTCATCCCTTCCGAAGACCAGGGGTATGTCCTCGGCGTCGTCTCGCTGCCCGACGGCGCGAGCGTCTCGCGCACGCGCGCTTACATGGCGGAGATCGTGCCTGAGATCATGGCTACGCCCGCCCCGAAGAGCGAGGTGTTCCATGCCTTCGCCATCAGCGGTTTCGACCTCATCGGCGGCGGTGAGAAGACCAACGCCGGCACGATCTTCATCCCGCTCAATCCCTGGGACGAGCGCAAGCACGGCGCCGAGCAGCTCAGCGGCATGCTCACCGGCGCCGTCGCCAAATCAAGCAAGGGTTTCTGCTTCGTCGTCAACCCGCCGCCCATCCGCGGCATCGGTTCCGCCGGCGGCTTCGAATTCTACCTCCAGGCCCGCGACGACGACGATCCCGCCAAGCTCGGCAAGGCGCTCGATGGCCTCCTGGCCGCCCTGCGCAAGCGCCCTGAGCTCACGGGAATCAACACGTTCTACCGCACGACCGTCCCGCAGTATGCGGCGGACGTCGATCAGGTGCGCGCCGCCGCCCTGGGCATCCCTTTGCCCGAGGTCTACGACGCCCTCCAGACCACGATCGGTTCGGTGTACGTCAACGACTTCACCCGCGCCGGCCGTACCTACCGCGTGCTCATGCAGTCCGAGCCTTCCGACCGCATGGCCCTCAAGGACGTCGGCCGCGTGCACGTCCGCGCCCGCGACGGCTCGATGATTCCGCTGACCTCGCTCGTGACGGTCCGTGAGAGCTTCGGCCCCGACCAGATCGAGCGCTACCAAGGCTTCGTCGCCGCCCGCGTCATCGGCGGCAGCGTCCCGGGCGTCAGCTCGAGCGACGCCCTGCGCATCGTGGAAGAAGTCGCGGCCGAGACCCTGCCTCCCGGCTACGAGCTCGATTGGACGGCCCAGGCCCTGCAGGAGAAGCGTTCCGCGACCTCCGCCGTGCCGGCCTTCTCCATGGCGCTCCTCATGGTGTTCCTGATCCTGGCGGCGCTCTATGAGAAGTGGTCGCTCCCCGTGGGCGTGATCCTGACCGTGCCGTTCGCGCTCCTGGGCGCGCTCATCGCGATCTTCGTACGTGGCAGCGCCAACGACATCTACTTCCAGATCGGCCTCGTGACGCTCATCGGCCTGGCCGCCAAGAACGCGATCCTGATCGTCGAGTTCGCCGTCAAGGCGCGCGACGAAGGCAAGAACGCGGCCGAGGCGGCGATCGAGGCGGCGCGTATCCGCTTCCGTCCGCTCGTCATGACCTCGATGGCCTTCGTGCTCGGGGTCGTCCCGCTCGTCATCGCCGTCGGCGCCGGCGCGGGCGCGCGCCGTTCGATGGGTACGGGCGTCTTCGGCGGCATGATCTTCGACACCTTCGTGGCCACGCTCTTCATCCCCCTGTTCTTCAAAGTCCTCACCGGCGACCGCAAGGAGGCGCCCCGCGCATGAGCAAGCTGCTGCTTTCCGGCCTCGCCGCCGCGTTCCTGCTCTCCGCCTGCGCGGTGGGTCCCGATTACCAACGTCCCGCCGTGCCGGCTGCCGCCGCTTTCCCCGAAGGGAAGGGGGGCAAGGCCGCCATCTCGGCCGACTGGTGGGCGGGTCTGGGCGACGCCCGCCTGACCCAGCTCGTCGCACAGGCCTTGAAGAACAACGCCGATGTGCGCGTCGCCGTGGGTCGGGTCGAAGAGGCCTCGGCCGGGCTGGCCGACGTCGCTGGTGCGCAGTTGCCCGCCGTCACCGCCGGCGGTGGCGCCACGCGCACCGTGGTGAGCACCGACAGCTACACTTC
>CANGRI010000121.1 GCA_947456525.1 Opitutia bacterium | reverse complement strand
GACTTCGGAATTGCCCATGATGCCGACCGGCAGGCCGACGTCGAGGCCGTGGGCCATGATCTCGGTGCGGGGCCAGTCCTTGGTCAGGCCGCGCGAGACCGGGATGTTCGCCAGCTTCACGGCGTTGAACTTGTCATGCTTGGGGTTGTGGTTTTCGCCCCAACCGTCGCGGATCACCAAGAGTACGGGTTTCATAAGTGGTAGGAGGGAGAGATAGGGCGGACTTACCCCCGCTGGCAAGAAGCAGGTGCGCCGGAGGCGCGGAGGCCCTGAGGCTCAGAGGCCCGGAAATCAATGGGTAGGGTCGGGACCGCGTCACGACCTAGCCTGTCTTGGGTAGGGTTGAGCGGCCTCGCTCAACCGCGGCTGTATTGGGTAGGGCGGGCTCTCCGAGCCCGCCGTTGAGCTGGATGAAGTTCGAATCATCTACGGCGAACGGACGGCTCGGAGAGCCGTCCCTACCTTGCCGCGGCTGACCAAGGGTGGTCAGCCCTACCTTGCACTTTTTCACCTTTGCACCTACGGATTGGCCATGACCCGCATTCTCCTCGCTCTGCTCGGAATGACGTTTTGCGCCGTCGCTTCGGCCGCCACGGTCGAGAAACTCACCATCGACGGCAAAGCCGTGACCGTGAAGGTCCCGGAGAAAGCGGCGCCCGGTAAGCCTTGGCTCTGGGTCGGCGAGTTCGGCGGCCACCTTAAGTCGCTCGAGGACGGCCTCGTCGAGAAAGGCTGGCACGTCGTCTACGTCGGCGTGAGCAACCAGTTCGGTTCGGTGCGCGCGATGGCGACCTGGGAGAAGGCCTACGAGGAATTCCACGGCAAGCGCGACTTCTCCGCCAAGCCGGCGCTCCTTGGCATCTCCCGCGGGGGACTTTACGTGAACGCGTGGACGCGTCTGCACCCGGATCGCGTCAGCGTGCTCTACCTCGACAACGGCGTGTGCGACATCCGTTCCTGGCCCGGCGGTGTCGCCCTCACGCACCAGAGCAAGGGCAGCCCAAAGGATTGGGCGCTGTATAAGACCGAGTTTGGATATACGAACGACGACGAAGCCAAGGCGAAGTCGCTTCAGGCTGCTGAAGGCCTGCTCCCCGCGATCAAGGCCGGCGTGTTTCTGATTTCTTGTCATGGCACCGCCGACAAGACCGTGCCCTTCGAGGACAACGCCGCGCACGTCATCAAGCTTTGGCAGGACAACGGCGGCCGCGTGAAGCTCTTCCCTAAGGACGGCGGCGACCACCATCCCCACGGCCTGCCAGATCCCAAGCCCCTCATCGAGGTCCTGACGGCGGAGGTGAAGTAAGGGTAGGGACAGCACCACGTGCTGTCCTAGGGTGTTAATCTGCATCAGGTAGGGACGGCTCTCCGAGCCGTCCGTTCGCGGGCAGCGTTGCGAATGTCGATCGGGTCACCGGCGGGCTCGGAGAGCCCGCCCTACCTGAGGCAGAGAGTGCAGCACGCGGTGCTGCCCCTACCTGAAGGCCATCCAACAAAAAGGCCGCCCGGGTGGGCGGCCTTTGATGAAGATAATCCGATCGTTTAGAACTTCACGCTGAACACCACGTTCGCGCTCAGGTCGGCGTTGCCGCGGGACAGGCGCACGTAGTCGCCGGAGGCGCTGAACGTGTACTTGCCGCGGGTGAACTCGAGGCCGAGGCCGCCGACGAAGCCGGTGCTGTTGTCCTGGCCGGGCGTGGCGAAGGACAGGGGGGCTCCGAGCAGCGTGCCGTTCTGGGCGCCACCGCTGTTCTGCTGGCCGATTCCGCCGACGCTTGCGTTGATCTTCACGCCGGTATCATTGAACGCCTTGGTGGCGTAGCTGAACTTGAGTTCCGCGCGTTCTTCGAAGGTCGTCGAGGAGGAGCTGCCCATGGTCAGGTTGTTGGTCGCGCCGGTCTCGGTATAGCCTTCCTGGCGGGCGTAGACGTAGCGCGCGGACAGGACCGGGGTGAGCGAGAACGAGCCCCCGAGGTGCCGGCCTAGATCGTAGACCCGTCCGATGCTGGCTTCCGGGCTGACGTACCAGCTGTCGTAGTCGGCCGTGGCGGTTTCGGCCGTGGCCGCGGCGATATTGCGGTTGCTCGTGTTATTGCCGTGGCCTGCGGTGAGGCCGATCTTGGCGAAGTTCGTGTCGAGCGTCTTGATCGCGTAGGCGCCGACGAACAGCAGGTTCGTGGTCGAACCGCCAAGCGAGGAGCCGAGGGTGTTGTCGGCGCGTCCGCTTCCGATGAAGGCGCCGGCGCGGATGCTGTCCGACCAGTCGCGCTCGATGCCGACCGCGCCGCCGAAGTAGCTGTTCACGAAGTCGATCGAGGAGGCGGTGGCATCGACTTTGTTGCGGCCCGTGAAGCCGCGGATCCAGAAGTCGGAGTTACCGACCTGCGCGGCCGGGGCCGGGGCGCCGTCGGCGCAGAGGTCCGAGGTCATCGCGTAAGGCGCGGCGGCGTGCTTGGCGGCCTTGGCGCCGATGGACTCGATCACGCCGTTCGTGTTGGCGAGGCGGGCGACGGAGTTCGAGACGTGGCGGATCGCGTCGGTATTGGCGCCGAAGCCGGACACGTCGATGCCAGCGGCATGTCCGTTGACGTTGATGAATTTACAGTTGCTTGGTGCGGTCAGGTATAGGTTCGTCGTTCCGGGCTGGTTGCCGCCGACGGCGGGGACCAGGCTGGCGATGTCAAAGTTAGCGCTCGTGAGTGTCTTGTAGACGTTCAGTGTGCCGATGGTGCCGCCGAAGTTATTGATCGAACCGCTGAAAACTGAGCCATTCAGGATGTTTAGTGTGCCGATGGTGCACGCGTTATTGTTGACCGAACCCATCGTGCCGCTGTTGGTGAGTGTATCGATCGTTCCGGAGTTGCTTAGGATCGTGATGGTACCTGCGTTGGTAAGGCTGTTCAGCCTGACGAAGTCATTGAAGAAATGCCCGACGGTCGTGCCGCTGTTGATGGTTGCGTATCGATTGGTTACTCCCGGCTGGTTGCCGCTGATGCTGGGAGCCATGCTGGACGAGTTGAAGTCTCCGCTCGCGAGGGTCTTGTAGACGTTCAGCGTGCCGATGGTGCCAAGGTTTTCGATACCGCCAATAATCACCGACCCTGGGAGTAAGTTGATGGTGGTGATGGATCCGTCGAAGAACGAAATCGCATGTCCACCGCCCGTTGCGCTGATAGTGCCGCTGTTGTTCAGGGTGGTTATGCCAGAGTTGTCAAAAAAGCCGATGGCGTTATGGCCTCCCGTTGCGCTGATAGTGCCGCTATTGTTCAGGGTTGTGATGGGCGAATGATCAAACCTGAAAATTGCATCGCTGCTGTTCGAAGTAATCGTGCCGCTGTTGTTGAAGGTCGTTACGGCCGTATTGTCGAAGAAATGAATAGCGTATCCGCTCGTGCCTTGGATCAGGCCGGAGTTCGTAAAGTCCGAGATTACGGTGCGATTGTCGTAAGAGAGCACGCCCATCGACCCACTGATTGTGCCCGCATTGTTGAAGCTAGTGAGCCCGCCGCCCATCATCCCATGGGCGAAGAACTGTGTGCCAACTGTAGCTCCAAGCGGATTGGTGTAATCCGCGGCCTTCGCCTGGGTGCTCAGCGAGCCGCTGAGGCCTCCGGCGATGAGCGCGAGCGTGGCGGCGGTCTGGAAGAAAGCGCGGCTACGGGAGTGGGCGGGGCGACTTGGGCAGCAGTATGCGGGGGAAGGCATGGCCTTTTTTATAAGGATTCCCAGCAGTTCTCAATCTTATTAGGGTATTCTGACTAAACTATGTAGGTGGTTATACATAAAATATGAAAAACGGCCGGACCGCTTGGCGGAAATTAGGCACGGCTCTCCGAGCTGTCCGTTCGCGAACGGAGGTGCGGAGGGCGATTGGGTCAACGGCGGGCTCGGAGAGCCCGCCCTACCCGGAGGCAGAGAGGACAGCACGTGGTGCTGTCCCTACCTAATTACGCTTCGACCCAGCGGCCCTTTTCCTTGATGAGGTCGACGAGGCGCTCGACGGCTTCTTCCTGGGGGACGTTG
>CANGRI010000120.1 GCA_947456525.1 Opitutia bacterium | reverse complement strand
GGTCCGGACTATGTCGCCGTGCCCGAATCCAAGGCCAACCCCGCCGTACCGCAGGGCAAGGTGCAGCAGTTCCAGATCGATTCCAAGACCACCCAGCGCTTCAACCCCGGCATCGCCCGCGACACGTTCGGCACGCCCGACCCGAAGAACCCCAAGACCCTCATCGTCGACATCCATAACATCGACTACAAGCGCACCATCACCGTCTACATCCCGGCCCAGTACGTGCCCGGAACAGCCGCCCCGCTCCTCGTCACGCATGACGGACCCGGCCTCGGCAAGCCGGACATGAACACCGCCCACATCCTCGACAACCTGATCGCGGCGAAGCGTATCCCGGCCCTCATCATGGTGCAGATCGCCAACGGCGGCGGCGACGCCCAGGGCCACGAGCGCGGCAAGGAATACGACACGATGTCCGGCCTCTACGCCGAGTACATCCAGCACGAGGTGCTCCCGCTCGTCGAAAAAAACTTTGGCGTGAAGTTCACGTCCGACCCCGAAGGCCGCGCCACGATGGGCACGAGCTCCGGCGGCTCCGCCGCGCTGATCATGGCCTGGTATCACCCTGAGTGGTTCCGCCGCGTGCTCACCCTCTCCGGCACGTTCGTCAACCAGCAGTGGCCCTTCGACCCCAAGACCCCGGGCGGCGCCTGGGATTTCCACGAGACCCTCATCCCGCAGAACGAGCGTAAACCTATCCGCCTCTACATGGCCGTCGGCGACCGCGACAACTACAACCCCAACGTCATGCGCGACGGCATGCATGACTGGGTCGAGGCCAACCACCGCATGGCCAAGGTCCTCAAGGATAAGGGCTATCATTACCAGTACCTCTTCTGCCAGAACTCCGGCCACGGCGTCGGCAACGCCCGCGCCCAGCTCCTGCCCTCCGCCCTCGAATGGCTCTGGCAGGGCTACCAGGCACGCTGAGACCCGACGCCATGCGCATCGCCTTCTTAGGACTGATCTTCAGCCTGACGGGACTGCAAGCCGCCGACGCCGGCGACCCGTTCGCCAAGGTCCTCGATGGCAAGGCACCGGCCATCACGAAGGAGTTCATCGCCCCGCCATCGGGCATTACGGTGCGCCGCGTGCTCTTCCGCATTCGCGACAAGAACGAGTCCTATGCGGTCATCGCGATTCCGAACACGCCCGGCAAGCACCCCGGCATCCTCGTGCTACACGGCTCCGGCGGCAATGCTGAGGAAGAGAAGGCCATGGCCTGGGCCCAGCGCGGCTATGTCGCCGTCGCCCCCGACATGCCCGGCCTCTACAGCCCGCTGACCCGCGGCGACCTCCCGATGTCCAAGGGCTACGCCGATGGACGTTACTCGATGCAGCCCGACACCACGAAGAGCGTGATCTTTGACGGCATGCTGGCGGCGATGAAAGCCCTCGACCTCCTCCGTTCGCTCCCTGAGACCGACACCGCCAACGTCGGCGTGGTAGGCGTCTCCTGGGGCGGCACGATGACCACGATGGTCTGCGGGCTCGCCGGCGACAAGGTGAAGGCAGGTTTCGCGATCTGGGGTAGCGGCTACTTCGACCTGGGCAACTGGCGGGGCGGCAAGCCCTCCCCCACCGCCAAGCCTGGCGCCCTCGCCGCCAACATGACGGCCGAGGAGCGGGCCCGCTGGCTGCGCGACCTCGACCCCGGCCGACGCGCCCCGAACATGAAGGCAGCCTTCTTCCTCGCGGGCGCGACGAATGATTTCTTCGGCTGGCCGGAAGCCGTGCAAGCCACGCTCGACGCCATTCCCGGCGAGAAGAACCACTTCTACGCGCCCAACAGCAATCACAAGGCGCTCATCCCGGGCGGCACCGGCTTCGAAGGCGTGAAATACGACGCCAAGCACCCACAGTTAATCGGCCCCCGGGCCAACTGGCTCGCGATGGAAGTGCCGTATTTCGAGTATCACCTCAAGGGCATCGGCAAACCCCTGCCCAAGGTGAAGCTCGCGAAGAGCGACGGCGCGCGCCTCGCCCGCTTCACCGTCGAGGCGCCGCACCCGATCCTCAAGGCCGAGCTCTACTGGGCCGCGCCGTTCGCCGCCGAGACGCTCAAGGACCCTGGCCTGCTCGCCAAGTCCGTCGTCGACCGCAAGTGGAGCGCCGTCCCGGCGACCCAGCACGGCGATACCTATGAGGCACCCATCCCCGCCGAAGCCGCCCAATGGTTCATCCTCGTCTCCGACGATCGCCCCGTATCGGTCTCGAGCGACCTGATCACCGTCAGGGGCAAATAGCCCCTCCTAAGCGGTTGCCCGATCTCGGGTTTTCCTGATGCTAACGAGACCGCCGCCTATGGCGGTCTCTTGCGTATGGGAGACTCCCCCACCCCCTCCGACCACACCCTGCAGGTGCAGCGACTCTTCGTCCAGCACCAGCAGGTGGTGCTGTATTACGTCCTGACGATCGAACCGAATCTGGGCGACGCCCAGGACATCGTCCAAGAAGCGTTCCTGACCGTGAGCCGCAAGGCGGCGACTTACGCCCTTGGCACCAACTTCCCGGCGTGGGCGTGCACCGTGGCTCGCTACCAAGCCCTGCAATTCCAGCGAACCCGCGCCCGGGCCGCCGCACGCCTCGACGACGACGTGCTGGAGATGCTCTACGGTGAAGACGGACCTGCGCCGGAGATGCTCGAACCGCGCACCCAAGCCCTCAAGGGTTGCCTTGGCAAGCTCGCGCCGAAGGCGGCCGACCTGATCCGTCGCCGCTACCATCTCGGACAGATGCCCGAGGACATCGCCCCTGCCGTGGGCTGGACGCCCAACTCCGTGCGCGTCGCCCTCACCCGCGCCCGCCACACCCTCCGCGCCTGCGTCGATCGCACGCTCGGCACCTCCGGACTTTCATGAACGACGAACGTTACCAAGCCCTCTTCGATGCCTGGGCGGAATCCCGCCTGACTCCGGCCGAAGCCGCCGAGCTGAGCGCTTTGCTTCGCTCCGAACCGCAGGCGCTCGCCCGCTTCCGCGCTGACGCCACCTTCCACGGCCAGCTCCATGCAGCGCTCGACGAAATGAACCTCGACCAAGCGACGACCCCGGCCAAGCCCATCGACTTTCCTTCGCGCAGCCGAGCCCTTGGCATCGCGGCCATGCTGCTAGGCATAGGCCTGACCGTGGCTTCGCTCGGCTGGCTTTTGACCGCCCGGGCCGAACATGCCGAGAGCCGCCCCCTTGGTATCCGCGATGGTGGCTTCGATGCCCTGAAGGGCCGCGTGCCCGATGGCTTCCCCTCCGAAATCTTCACCTGGGGCGGCGATCCGAGCGAGATCGCCTCCGCCCCCGGCCATCCCACGGCCTTGCGTTTCCTCGAAGCAGCGGGCGAACCCAACATCCCGAACAGCCCCCGACAGTCCTGCGATATCTTCCAGATCATCGACCTTAAGTCCGTGCGCGACCAGTTGCTCAGCTCGAGCGAAGCCTACGTGGAGCTACGCGCCAGCCTCCTCGACGCCCGGACCAACCTAGGAACGCCTATCCGCTTCATCGCCAAAGTGTACGTCTTCGAGGGATCGCCGCATGAAGTCGCCAAGAACTGGCCGCCCCAGCAAGACCAGGTCCTGGCAAGCGGGGCCCAATTCCATGTCAGTTCCGGAGCCAAGCCCGGAGAATGGAAGACGCTGTCGACCCGTTGCGTACTCCCCCCCACCGCCGGCTTCCTCGTCGTCCACATCGGCGCAGGCAGCGCCGGCCAGCCGGGCCAGATCTCGCCCCAGCTGGGCGAACAATTCGCCGACGACATCGGACTGACGCTCCACACCCGCCAGAACAAAGCCGAACTGGCCGCCCGCTGAACCCCTCCAAGCCTTCACCCTCATGAGAACCCTGCTCCTCATCCTGGCCGCCCCCTTAGTGGCCTTAGAATACGCCCACAAGCCCGCCGACCCTCAGCCGACGGGCTGGCCGCTCACGGCGGAGGAAACCGCCTTCATCGCCAAGCCGGAATACGAGCGTCGGCCGGGCCGCGAAAACAACCAACATCTGCCTCAGCTGTGGCCGGCCGTACCCTCCGCCGGCTCCTGGGGCGGCACGTCCTGGGTCGATACGCACGCGAAGCTGGTCACCTACGTCCAGGCGAATCCAGGCCCTTGCGACGTCCTGCTCGTCGGTGACTCGATCACCCAGCAGTGGGGCAGCCCGCTCGACAAAGGCGT
>CANGRI010000119.1 GCA_947456525.1 Opitutia bacterium | reverse complement strand
GCGTACTAGTCGGCCTCCAATCCATTCAGCCCTCCACGCAGTCCTCAAAGCAGCCCTCTATTCAGTCATCAACTCAGTCCCCTAATTTAGCCCCATGCACTCCACTCTCTCCAACATCCGTCTCGCCGGCGTCGCCGTGACGACCGGATCGGTCGTGCGCGATTTCCTCGCCGACGGCCTGGCCGCGGGCGTCGATCGCGCCGCCTTGGAGCGTACCGCGAAGACCATCGGGCTGCGTGAGCGTCGGGTCGCCGCCGCGGGCGTGACCGCCCTGGATCTCTGCGCCGACGCCACGGAGCGCCTGCTCTCCGAGATGGGCCTGGACGCCACGTCGATCGACGCGGTCATCTTCGTCACGCAGACGCCGGACCATCCTCAGCCGAACAACGCCTCGTTGCTCCATGGCCGACTTGGCCTGAGCAAGTCCGCGCCGGCCTATGATCTCTCGATGGGCTGTTCCGGGTGGGTCTTCGGCTTGCACCAAGCCGCGTTGCTCTGCGCCCATGGCGGCGCCGCCCGCGTCCTGCTCTGCGCCGGCGACACCCTCAGCCGTCTGACCCATCCTGGCGACCGTTCGACCGACCCGCTCTTCGGCGACGCCGGCTCGGCGACGATCGTCGAGAAGACCGGCCGTTCCGCTCCGTTGCATTTCGTGCTGGGCGCCGATGGCTCGGGCGCCGAAGCCATCCGCGTACGGCAGGGCGGGGCGCGTCAGCCTACCGGCCCGCTGAACGAGCGGACCGACGCCGAAGGCAATCGGACGCATGATGCCAATCTCGTCATGAACGGCGCCGACGTCTTCAGCTTCACCTTGCGCGAAGTGCCTTCGGCGATCCAAGCGGTCATGCGACATGCCGGCTATACCCCGGAGACGACGGACGCGCTGGTGCTGCATCAGGCCAACCGCTTCATCCTTTCGACCCTCGCCAAGAAGGTCGGTATCCCGGAAGCCCAGACGCCCATGGCGGCCTTTGAGAAATACGGCAACCAGAGTTCAGCCTCGATTCCTTGCGCGCTCATCGACGGCCTCGGCGATCGCCTTGAGGCCAGCACCTTGAAGGTCGTCGGCTGCGGCTTCGGCGTCGGCCTCTCCTGGGGAGCGTTCGCCGGCGAAATCGGCCCGCTCACCCTCGCCCCCATCCAATCTCTCCCCCGATGACCCGCGTCGAACAGCTCAAGGCCCTGCAGGCTGATGTCGATGCGCTCGCGCGAGCCGACGAGGCCGCCGTCCTGGCGGCGTTGCCGCAGTGGGACTCGCTCGCGATCCTCCTCGTCGTCTCGCACTTCGAGCACGTCCATGGTGTCGAGATCAGCGGAGCGCAGGTGCGCCGTTGTCGTACCGTAGCCGACCTCCTTAACCTCATTCCCTCCCTCTCATGAAGAAACTCTTGATCGTCGGCGCCGGCGGTTTCGGCCGCGAACTCTACGCCTGGGCTAGCCAGCATCCCGACTGCGGACGTGCGTGGACGCTCGCCGGCTTCCTGGACGACAACCCGGACGCGCTCGCCGCTTTCGATCGCTTCGCGCCCGTGTCCCCGATTGCCGGCCACAATCCGACGGCGGATCACGTCTACCTAGCCGGCATGGGCATGCCGGCCCTCAAGGAGAAATTCATCGCGCCGCTTGTCTCCGCCGGGGCGGAATTCCTAACCTTCGTCCATCCGCAGGCCTTGATCGGCGCCCGCGTGAAGCTGGGCAAAGGCGTGGTCGTCTGCCCGGGCGCCATCCTGTCCGTTGACATCGAAGTCGGTGATTTCGCCATGGTGAACCTCAATTGTACCGTCGGGCATGACGTCCGCATCGGCCCGTGGACTTCCTTGAGCGCGCAGTGTGATATCACCGGAGGTGCGACCGTGGGGAAGGCCTGCTTCTTCGGCAGTCGTGCGACCATCATCCCAGGAAAGACCGTCGGCGACCGCACGGTCATCGCGGCGGGCGCCGTCGTGATGACCCACCTGCCGGCTGATGTGCTTGCGGCGGGTAATCCGGCCCGAGTCATCTAATATGCGGAAAGCCCTGCTCATCTTCGGTGGCGTCATGCTCGCCGGCCTGTTGGCGCTCGTGCTCCTGTCCGAGTTCGCGCCGGCGCGTCCGCGGGGTTTCACCGGAGAACTCGGTTCGGCTTTGCCGGAAGTCGTCGGCTGGAGCCGCCGTGAGATTCCCATCGCGGGCACTTCCGCCGCGATGGCCAGCGCGCAGGGCATCCTCAATTTCAGCCAGGCGAAGCAGGTCCTTTATGCGCGCGGCGGAGCGCAGGTCCTCGTCTACGTCGCCTATTGGGAGCCCGGTAAGGTGTCGGTCGTCGACGCAGGGTCGCATAATCCCGATTCGTGCTGGGTGAACAACGGGTGCGTGCGTACGGAACGACTCTATGCCGTCCCGGGCAGGGTGGGGGACCGTGAGCTCCTGCCTTATGAGCTCGGCCAATATATCGTACCCAACGGCGGCAAGCAGAATGTCGCCTTCTGGCATCTCGTGAACGGCGAACCCAATCGTTATGAAGACCAGCAGGCCGGTTGGCGCAACGGCCTCGTCGGCCGCCTCGAGCGCCTGCCCCTCGTCTGGAAAGATATCCGGGCCTACGGGATCAATCAGAAGAATGAGCAGATGTTTGTGCGCATCTCATCCGGCTCAAGGATCGAGGAGTTGATGGCCGATCCCGCGAACAGCACACTGTTTAACGAGCTAAGCAGGCTGGGGATTTATAAAGACAGCCCTTGGAAGTAAAATTGCCTCGTTCCGGGTGGCGGGTGGCGGCCCCGGGTGGCAGGTGGCGGGTGGATTCAGGTGGCAGGTTACTCCAGCTTATCCCCACGTGACTTGCGGGAGATGATGAGACGGTTCAGCATTCTGCAGACGACAGAATAGTCTTCAATGGCACGATTCGCTTCCGAAGCTGCAATTGCCCCCAGCTTACCAGCGACGCCAAGCTGGCTCTTGCATTCTTCAGCGGAAGCGATGGCGATCTGGAAGAATCGAATTCCTTCTCGGCTGTACCTGCGTCCATCTCCTTCGGCGATATTGCTGGATACCGATAGGCCCGCTCGACGAATTTGATTACGCAGCACCCCATCGCCTCGATACAGGCGACCATCGGTCAGCCGGTAAATCCTCTCAGATAGCTCGTTAGCCAAGGTCAGTACGCGTAGTTGAATAGGGGCGGCACACATAGTCCGACGTTTGACCGATTTCGCTCGGGATAAACGCCAGACACTACCTAACCCGACCTAGGCCCTTCCCGCCACCCGCCACCTGAGGCTGCCACCTGCCACCCGAGAATGTTCTGCATCTAACTATCCGGTTTCCGGCCTCCCCTTGGTGCTAAATTAAATCCAACTCTATTTTAAAATGAAGCCAAACAGACTCTACTTATCTCCGCCCGACATCGGCTCCGCCGAAATCGAATACGTCCTGGAAGCTTTCCAATCCAATTGGATCGCTCCGGCCGGCCCGAACCTCGACGCGTTCGAGCAAGATTTCGCGCAGCTCGTCGGCTCGAAGCATGCCGTCGCCGTCGCCTCGGGAACGGCGGCCCTCCATCTCGCGCTACGCCTCGCCGGCGTCGGGCCCGGTGACGAAGTTCTGTGTTCGTCGCTGACCTTCATCGCTTCCGCCGCACCCATCACCTATCTCGGCGCCAAGCCTGTCTTCATCGATTCCGAGGAGCGTAGCTGGAACATGGATCCCGCGCTCGCGTGCGCGGTCATCGAACAGAAGGCCAGGGCCGGCAGGGCGCCCAAAGCGCTCGTGCTCGTGCACCTCTACGGGCAGTCGGCGGACATCGCTCCGATCAAGGCCTGCTGCGACAAACATGGAGTGAAGCTCATCGAAGACGCCGCGGAAGCCCTCGGCGCAACTTATGGCGAAGCCTCGCCGGGTTCGTTCGGCCTGGCCGGCATCCATTCCTTCAACGGCAACAAGATTATCACCACCGGCGGCGGCGGCATGCTGGTCACCGACGACGCCGAGTTGGCGAAGCAGGCCCGCTTCCTCGCGACCCAGGCGCGTGATCCGGCGCCGCACTACCAGCATTCCACCATCGGCTACAACTATCGCCTGAGCAATATCGCCGCCAGCATCGGGCTCGGGCAGCTGACGCGTCTCTCCGGCAAGGTCTCGCGCCGCCGCTCCCACTTCAAGGCCTATGCCGAAGCCTTCAAGGGACTGCCGGG
>CANGRI010000118.1 GCA_947456525.1 Opitutia bacterium | reverse complement strand
GTTGACGGCGGAGACGCGGAACTGGGCGCCGCGCTTGTGGCTGAACTTCAGGATGAAATTGGTGACGATCAGCTTTTCCTCGGGGTAGAGCTCGGTCTTGCGGGCGACCATGGTGGTCACGAGTTCTTCGACCTGCTCGGCGGTGGCGCCGGGGAGCTTGGCGAGGGTGGCCTTGGCTTCCTGGACCTTGGGGCCGCCTTCGATGGCCGCGTTCCAGATGAGAATGGCGACGTTCATGGCGCCCTTGGCGGCGGTGTGGTTGCCGCCGGCCTGTTCGAGGATCGGCTGGGCGAAGGTGATCAGCTTGTCGGCGAAGCTGGGTTCGCGCGGGGTCGTGTCGACCGGGCCCTGCTCGGGACGGGTGAAGTCGCGCTTGATATCGCGGGGCTTGTTGTTGCCGAAGGCGCCGGTGGTCTTGCGACGGGAATGGGGGGAGGCCATTGGAAAAGGGTGTCCTCCAAGGGAAGCCCGGGCGGTGCCCGCCGCAAGCCCTTTCCCCTTGGGCGTCCCTTGACACCCCGCCCGGGGCACGCCAGCCTGCCTTTAACGCCTCCCACCGTGTCCGACTACAGCGACGTCATCCGCGCCCACCGCCGCGACCATCTCGCGAAGCCGCACTCGCTGCCCACCGGGGTCCACCGCTATTTCGAAAGCACGCTCCTGCCGCTGCCCATCGAGCAGGTGTTCGAATTCTTCTCCAAGGCCGAGAACCTCCAGGCGATCACCCCGCCGGAACTGAGCTTCCGCATCAAGACCCCGCTGCCGATCGTGATGAAGCAGGGCGCGCTGATCGATTATGACCTGAAGATGAGCGGCGTGCCGTTCGGCTGGCGCACGCGCATCACCCACTGGGAGCCGCCTTACGCCTTCGCCGACGAGCAGATCAAGGGTCCTTACGCCGTCTGGTTCCATACGCACACGTTCGCCGACGAAGGCGGCAAGACGCGCATGGACGACGAAGTGCTCTACAAACTGCCGCTGTGGCCGTTCGGCGAGGTCGCCTATCCGTTCGTGAAGTCGAAGGTCCAGCGTATCTTCCGCTATCGCCGCGCGAAGATCCGCGAGATCCTCGGCTGCTAGGCCTTACTTGGCCTGCGCCCAGCGGTCGAACTCGCTTACGTCCGCGCGACGGCCGGCCCACGCGATGCCGCGGAGGAGCAGGAGCTTCACGTCGACGCGGCTGAAATTGGCGTAGGTGTGTCCGGGGATGAAGACGAACGCGCGCTGGGCGCCGGCCTTCTCGTACGTCCAGAGCTGCGTCTGGATGTCGGGCTTCTCGCCTTTCTTGGGCGTGACGGAAGTCGCGAGCGCATGGATGTCGTCGCGTAGGTCCATGTCGTAGTAGATCTCGTCCTTCATGGCGAAGTCGGCGACGCCCTTCGAGATGCCGTGGGCCTTGTCGACGAACGCGAGCTCCATGGGCCCTTCGCGCCACTTGGTGACCTTCTGGCGCCAGGAGCCGCCGACGAGGTCCTTGTAGAAATCGGCGGAGGCCGCGTTGCCGGCGACTGCGCCGGCATGGATCACGACGAAGCTGCCGCCGCGGGCCGCGAACTTCGCGACGCGGGCTTTTTCGTCCGGCTTGAAGTCGCCGCCGCCCTGGCGGTGGATGACGAGGACATCGGTCTGCGCGAGCTGGTCGTCTGACGGGAAGGTCTGCACGCCTTTTTCGTCGGCGTCGCCGACGGAGACTTTCATGCCCGCCGCGGTGAGCAGCGGCTGCCAGTCGCGCGCGAAGGCCGGGTGGTCATGGTCGCCCGGACCGTGGGTCTTGGGGCCGCAACGGATGAAGACGCGGAGCGGGGTAGGAGCGTCGGCCGCGAAGGCGGTGACGAAAGCGAGCAGGGGTAGGAGGCAGCGCATGGGGGGAGATTGAGTGCAAAGGTGCAAAAGTGCAAAGGTGCAAAAGTGGGGAAAGGGGCGGTTTTTCTGTATCGGGTAGGGTCGGGACCGCGTCACGACATAGAAGTATTCCGTGAGAGGACTGAATAGAGGACTGCGTTGAGGGCTGAATGGAGGACCGAATGGATAAGACTTACTGAAGGTGGCGGGTGGCAGGTGATGCTCCCGAGCCCTGAGACCCGAGACCCGAAATCATGCCCGCCGCCAATCATCCGGTCTCCCTTTGGGTGAGAAACCCTGTCTTGGGTAGGGATGCGATTGCCATCGCATCCGTTCGAGACCGAGGCCGGTAATAACCGGCTCTTAGCCAGTCCTTTTATAGCCCAGCGTGGCTTGGAGAACGGACGTGATGGCAATCACGTCCCTACCTCAGGCATCCCCTCACCTTTGCACCTTTGCACAGGCGCCTAAGGCGCCGATTTGCACCTTTGCACCTGCATCTACCTGCCTGCTACTCAACCCACCACGCCCGGCAACTGATCCAGCGACGTAATAAACGCATCGGCGCCGGCTTTCACCTTGGCGCGGACGGCGTAGCGGCCGAAACCGATGACCTTATCGGCGTCGCCCTTGACCTCGAGGTCGCTGGCGCCGTCGCCGACCATGACGACGTGCGTGGCCTGGTGTTCGGCGCGGAGGCGACGGGCGACGACGTTCTTGCCCTTGGATCGGCAGGTCGGGCAGGACTCGTCGAAGCCGGCGTACGAACCGTCGGCGTTGAAGCGGAGGATCACCGCTTCGACGCGGTCGATGCCGAGGTAAGCGGCGAGGGGAAGGATGGCCTGGGTGAAGCCGCCGCTGACGATGGCGACCTTCCAGCCAGCGGCGCGGAGCTGATCCAACGTGGCCTTGGCGGTGGGCTCGACCGTCGCGATATACTTCGCGCCAATCGCTTCGAGCTCGGCCTTGGTCGGCTTGATGATGTCGAGGCGTTTGGCGAAGATGGCTTCCATCGGCGTACCGCCGTCCATGGCCGCGTTGGTCATGTCCTCGACGGCCTTGAAGGTCTCCGGTCCGCGCAGGCGGCCCAGTTCGTCGATCCCTTCGATGGACGAGAGGGTCGAATCACAGTCGAGGAGCAGGAGCTTCGTGGCCACGCCGGACTACAAAGGGCGCCGCCGATAAGGTCAAGGTCGCGCGACGCCTCTGCCTTGGGTAGGGTCGGGACCGCGTCACGACATAGCCTCTTCACCCTGTAAGCTTTTCATCCCAGATCTTATGGAACGGCCAATCCGTAGGAGAGGCGCAAAGTCCAGCCCTCACCGGGTTCATCAGCACATAGCGCCTTTTCTCTAGGTATTCGGAGTAGCACCTGAGCCGATGATCGAACACATCCTTCTGCCATTCGGTGGTAATTCTGAAGGAGATATCACGTTTGAATCTCCAGAGAAGATGGCCGATCTCCACGCATCGGCGTATGCGCATGATGGCGTGGAGATGGTCGGGCATGGCCATGGCGACAAGCGGCGTCCAGCAACCTTGCTTTTCAAGGCGACCGATTGCTTCCATTACGAATCCCCAGCACCGAGCATTATCAAAATGCCGTATTCGTCGGTGCTTATGGCAAAGGGTGATGAAGATGGGGTCGGCATCGCTTGCCCAGGAGGGGCGCGCGTGGGGGAGTGATTGGCGTTGGCGGTAGTCCATCCTGCCGAAGGAGGGTTATTGGGTGGGGCTGTCGAAGCAGGGAATTACTCAGGAAGAGGGTAGGGTGCTATGTCGTGACGCGGTCCCGACCCTACCCACTGCAGGATTGCCAGCGGGGCAGGTTTTCGCACTGTCACTCCCATCATGGCCTGCACCCCTCCTACCTCTGCTTCCGAAGTCTTCTGCCGCGCCGCCAAGTGCAACCGCCTCATGGGCCGGGTGCTCTTCGCCTTCGCGATCGTCCTGACGGTGATCCTCGTGAACGGCGGCAAGGAGTTCATCCATAACTCCACTACCGGCAACGTCGGCGGCGCCGAGCGCATCGTCGGCCACCTGACGTCTTTCGTCGCCCAGCTGATCCTGCTCCTCACCGTCTTCTGCCTCGCACGACGCCGCGCCTCGGCCGCCCATCACGCCATGGTGAAGTCGAATAATCTCAAGGCCCTCGAGCTCCTCGCCGCCTCCGCGACCGACGAAGCCACGAAGAAGGATCTCCACGCCCGCGCCGCCGACCTCGTCGCCGGCAAGCCGGGTTGCTGCAAGTAAAGCGAAGCGGAGCTTCGCGGGGGTTGGGGCAGGGGTAGGGACAGCACCACGTGCTGTCCTTTTTTGTGCCCGCGTTCGCCGCATGGTGAACGCCTAGGTAGGGGCGGGACTACGTCACGCCCGCGGGCACGTCGTTACCGTGCCCCTACCATTCGGCCACCATCCGGCGGCCACTGAGGGTAGGGACGGCTCTCCGAGCCGTCCGCCTTCCATCGGCGGGCTCGGAGAGCCCGCCCTACCTCC
>CANGRI010000117.1 GCA_947456525.1 Opitutia bacterium | reverse complement strand
GACGAACGTACCCGCACCCGCGCCGACGCTGCTGACGTTGAGGCCGCCGCCGCCGGTGACCAGCGAGGAGACCGTCAGCGTCTGCGCCGTGGCGTTGTTGATCTGGAGTTCGCCGAAGCCGCCATCGCCTAGATAGAACGTCAGCGCCGTCGAAGCCGTCGCGCCCGTGTACTGCAGGACGCCGGTCTTGTTGGCACCGCCGCCGAGGACGGTAGCGAAGGAACCCATGCCGAGCGGCTGGGCCGTGCCGGCCGCGGCCAAGGTCGGGATCGAGAGCGTGCCGTCGAGCACGGCGACCTGGCCGGTGAAGGTGTTGTTGCCGGAAAGCACCAGCTTGCCCGGGCCGACCTTCGTCAGGCCGTTGACCTGGGCGAAGTTCAGGATGGTGGAGGTCGTGGCGGTGATGCTGCCGCTGAGCGTGAGCTGCGTACCGCCGTCGACGGACTTGACGTAGATGTTCGTGAAACCGGAACCGCCCGTACCCGTCGCGGTGACCGCCATGCCCGGGTAAAGGTTCGTGGTATTGGCGAGGCCCGTCAGCACCGAGACGGACGAGAAGGCGGGCGAAGTCTGCGTCAGGGCCGCGGTCGCGTTGTTCGCGATGACCGAGGAGATCGTCAGCGTCTGCGAGGCGCTGTTCTGATAGACGACGAGGTCGGAGGCCCCCGGGAGGGTGCCCGCCTGGAGCGAACCGCCGCCGCTGATCGTCACGCCGGCGGCCGAAGCCGAGGACATCAGGAGGCCCGAGCCCCCGACGGTGAGCACGTTCGCGCCGAGCGCGAAGGTCGCGGCGGTCGTGGCGGGGGCGAACTTGAGCGTGTTGACCGACTCGGAGGCGGTGAGCGCCACGCCGGTGGAGGTGTCGACGTAGTTGGCCGTCGCCGTGGAAGCGGACGCCGGCAGGCCCGAGGTGTAAGCCGAGTAGGCCGCGATGGTGCCGCCACCGACCGCCCAATCGTTGCCCGCGACGGTCGCGTAGGCGCCGAGGATGCCGTTCACGTTGACCGTCGAGGTGGTGATCGTGCCGGTCGTACCGAAGTCGACCACGCCGAAGTTGGTCGCGTAAGCGGTGGCGGCGTTCGTCGCCGGCGTACCGCTGACATTGATACCTGGAAAGGCGTAGGTGTTGACGGGGCGACCGAGGGCACCGAGCGCGAGCGTGGCCGTGGAGCTGGACCCCGGGGTGACCGTGACGGTCGAAGCGCCGAGGCCGACGTTGACGCCGGTGAAGGTCTGGCTGGAGACCGTGCTGGCCTTACCGATGACGGAGAGCGCGCCGTCGAGGGTGACCGGCGCGGCGGTGAGCGTGAGGGTGATGCCCACGCTGTTGGCGCCGACCGTGACGGTGTCGGTCTGGTTGATGGTGATCGTGCCGGAACCCGTGATGCCGGTCACGATGGCGCCCGAGCCGATGCCGATGCCGGAGATGCCCTGGCCGATGGCGATACCGGCCGTACTGGCGACGTTGATCGTGCTGGTCGCCGAGCTCGTGGCCCCGGAGAGGACCGTGCCGGCGGTACCATAGGTCTGGCTGACGAGGTTCGTCGGCGTCGCCATGTTGCTCAGGTCGAGCACGAGGCCGCCGCCGAAGACCGCGAGGCCCTTGGTGAAGGTCTGCGGGACGGAGGAGTTGATCGTCTGCGTGCCGTGGCCGACCTTCTCGAAGAAGATGCCGACGGAGCCGAAGCCATCGGTGATCACGCCGCCGAAAGTGGTCTTGGCCGAGGCGAGCGCGGCGCCCGTGGCCATGTTCGTGCCATCGAGGTTGCCGACGACGAAGTTCGGGGCGGTCAGCGTCGGGGTGGAGCCGCTGCTCGTGTTCTGGATCGTGCCGCCGCCGCCCAAGCCGTCGAAGCGGGCCGAGAATCCGCCCAGGTCGACGATCGCGCCGGAGGCGACCGAGAGGAAGCCCGTGCCGCCCGAGGTGCCCGTCGACGGCGCGGTCGTCGAAGTGCCGAGCAGGAGTTCGCCGGCGCTGACCGTGGTGCCGCCGGTGTGGTTCATCGCGCCGGTGACGAGCTTGCCGCCGCCGGTCTTCACGAGCGCCAGCGAGGCGAACTGCTGCGTGACGGTGTTCAGGCCATCGCGGATGACGCTGCCTGAACCGAGGGTGTTGTCCGTCGTGTTGTTGAGCGTGAGCGTCGAGGCGTAATAGGACGGACTGAGCGGCGTCAGGCCGTTCTCGGTGTTCTCGATGATGGGCGACGAGCCAGCGAGCGTGACCAGGCCTCCGAAGCTCTGGTTCGTGCCGCTGAGGCGCAGGTAAGGCGTGCTGCCCGAATTGAAGGTGATGACGGAAGACGATGCCGTCTGGCTGTCATAGGTCCCGGCCACGGCGTAGCCGTTTCCGAACTGGAGGACGATGGACGTTCCCGTCGTGTCGCCGATCATCACGTTGCCCGGGATGGCGACGGCGCCGCCGGTCTTCTGGAGGATTGTGGTGCCGCCGAGCAGCGTCGTGACGCCGGCGTAGGTGTTGCTGCCCGCGCCGCCGAGCGTCAGGTATCCCGTGCCGACCTTCGTCAGGCCAGCGCCGGCGGAGGTGCCCGCGAGGACGCTGTTCAGGACGAGGGCCTGGTAGGAGGAATTGTCGCCGGGCGCGGAGGTGTCCGTGCGGACGACGAGTTCCTGGGCGTCGCTGCTGAGCGTGCCGCCGGTCACGGTCGCGACGACATTGGCGAAGTAAGGATTACCTAGGAGCTGCTGGCCGTAAGGGTTGAGGCCGGCGGCCGTGCGCAGGATGCCGTCGACGTAGACCGTCTGGCCGGCGGTCAGCGCGAGGCCGGCGTTCGGGCCGTAGAGCGTGAGCGTGCTGAGCGCCGAGGCGGAACCGAGCGTGCCCTGCCCCGTCACGGACCCCGTCACCTTCAACGCGCCGGCCGTGTCGAGCGTCGCCGCGTTCGTGGAGAACGAGGTGCCTGCGGCCACGCCGTAGTTGGCGGTGACCACGGCGCCGGCGGCGTTGCGATAGGCGAAGTCGGTGTGCGAGCCGGTGGTGATGAAGACGCCCTGGTCGATCACGCCGGCGCCGCTGCCG
Source organism: Opitutia bacterium (assembly GCA_947456525.1). Classification (GTDB taxonomy): domain Bacteria; phylum Verrucomicrobiota; class Verrucomicrobiia; order Opitutales; family UBA953; genus UBA953. Next base: position 1,395 of record CANGRI010000117.1, on the reverse strand, counting down.
GTCACGGTGATGACGTTGGTCAGGTCCGCGGTGCTGTAGATCGTCGTGGCGACGGACGGGACCGGGGAGACCGAGTTGACGAAGTTGAAGATGCCCGTGGCGGTCGGCGCGCGGTAGACCGCCCCGAGGCTCAGCGTCGTGTTGTAGTTGGCCGAGCGGTTGGACTGGACCGTGACGTCGCGGGCGAGGAAGTTGACGCCCGTGCCGCCGTTGCCGACCGTGAAGCTGCCCGTGGCGCCGGTGTTATCGAGGATGAACGCCGTGCCGTTGGCCTGCAGGTTGATGACGGACGAGCCCGTGAAGACCGGCGCGACGGCCAAGGAGGTCGGCGCCAGGGTCAGCGTGCTGGAGAGGATGCTCGTCGCGCCGGAGTAAGTGAACGAACCGCCGACGGTGAGCGCGTTGCCGCTGGTCTTGGTCAGCTCGCCGGCGCCGGCGACGCTGAGCGCGCCTTGGCTCACGCCGAGCGAGGTGGCGCTGGCGGCGTTGAGGTTGACGACCGTGCCGGCCGAGGCCGTGACCGGCGCGGAGAAATTGGCGGCCGAAGAGTCGATCGTCAGCTGACCGGCGAGGAGCGAGAGCGGCTGCGCGAAGCTGACGTTCGCGCCGGTGAAGGACAGGATGCCGAGGCCGTCCTTGGTCAGGGACGTGCCGACGGAGGAAACCGTGCCGGAGAGCGTGAGCGTCTGCAGCGGGCTCTGGACCGTCAACGTATGCGCGCCCGCCGCGAACGTGCCTGCGCCGGAGAGCGTGAGGCCGTTGACGGCGGCCACACCGGGCACCGTGAAGCTGCCGGCGACGGAATAGGGGTTGGCGACCGTCTGGACGGCGGTCATGGAGCTGATCGCCGTACCGTCGGCGATGCTGACCGGACCCGTCCCCGCACCGGTGCTAACCGTCTGGAAGATCAGCGAGCCCTGGTTGAGTTTGATGCCACCCGTGAAGGTCGAGGCCGCATTGAGCACGAGAGCGCCCGGGCCGGTCTTGATGATCGCACCGAGACCGGTGCCGCCACTCTGGATGGTGTTGAGCTGCAGGCCCTGCGTCGAAAAACCGCCGACGGCCACCGTCAGGTCAGAGCCATTCAGGTCGAGCGCGAGGGCGGTGGCGGCATAAGAGATGCCGGCGGAGCTGTCACTCCAGGCCACGATGCCACCCGTCAGGCCGTTGTAGGTCGTCGTTCCCGTGATCTTGAGCACCGGGCTGGTGCCGCCGGTGATCTGCGGATTGGCGTTAATGCCCGTCGTCACCATGACGAGGGAGTTGATCGTATTGCTGCCGACGAGCGTGACCGTGCCGTTGCCGGCGAGGACGAGGTTCGTGTTCGTCGCGAACTGCTGGGCCGCGTTCGCCGTGAGGTTGGCGTTGTTGATCGTGATGTCGCCGAGCATCGAG
>CANGRI010000116.1 GCA_947456525.1 Opitutia bacterium | reverse complement strand
GAGGCGGAAGAGGAGCCAGCCGATGTGGGCGTAGAAGAAGCCCTTGGAGATATCATACGGATCTTCGTCTTCATCCACGTGCTTGTGGTGGATGCGGTGGTCGGCAGACCAATCTAGGGCCGAGTTCTCGAAGGAAGCGGCGCCGAACAGGAGGACGAAGACCTTCACCGGCCACTTGGCCTTGAAGGAAATATGGGAAAACAGGCGGTGATAGCCCAGGGTGATGCCGAAGCCGGTCGCGTAGTAATAGAACACGAACATGGCCAAGATGAAGCCCCAGCCGTGCACCTTGTTGGCGGCGTCGTCGGCGAGATGGAACTGGGTCCAAAGGAACCAAGGCACCACCGTCAGCGAAAGGAGCGCCGTTCCGATGAGGAAAGCGGAGGTCACCCATTCGATGCGGTAGATCGGGAAGTTTTTGAACTTCATAGTAGGGGGTTGAAATTAGGCCCGACCCCCTCCGAGGCGAGAGCAATCGACCTCCCTAAAACGGGTAAAAAGCGCTCCTAAATTCGCTTTTCCTGTAACCTTATCCCCGCAAATGACACGCAGAGGATTCGCTCAGTCGCGACGACGGCGGCCGATCGAATTCTTCACCGGGATGATGCGCACGGGTTCGCGCGTCTTGATCCACAGGTCGCTCTCCTTGTAAAGTTTTCCGGGGATGCTCTGCACGGCGTCGCCGAACGACTCGACCGGCATGCGCTGTCCCTTCGGCGACTCGTTGAAGGCCTTGGCGACGTCGACCATCTTGGCGGCGACTTCGGACGGATCGTCATCCTCGAGGAGCTGCACGACCCAGCCGGTGAGATCCTTGGGCAGGCCTTCCTCGGGTTCGCTGACCAGGACGAGCATCTGCTTCTTGGCGGGCTTCTCGCGCTCGACGACTTCCTCGGCCACGGCGTCGCGGATCTGGTTGAGGATCTCGGCGGCGACGCGGACGTCGACCCCGCTCTGCTTGAGGATCTTCTGGACGATTTCGATGTCTACCTTGGCCATAGGCCCCCAAGAGACTCCAACCACCCCAGCGAGGGAAGCCGGAGTTATTCCCAGCAGGGTAAGAGGCGGTTATTAAGGTAGGGACAGCACCACGTGCTGTCCTAGTTGCCATCTTTGTTTCGGGTGCCGGGTGACGGCCACGGGGGTCAGCATTTCAGGCTCCAGCCGCGCGGGAGCCAGCCGCGGGAACCCGAAGCCGACGGCCGATGGCTGAAACGCCGAGCCCCGAAAGGCCGATACCCCGGTGGCCGTCACCCGTCACCTAAAGCACATCCCCGGCCCCGGGCAGGGTCGGGACCGCGTCACGACAAAGCCATCCTTGGGTAGGGCCGAGCATCCCTGCTCGGCCGCGGCCGGCCAAGGATGGCCAGCCCTACCCATGACAGGTGGAAGCGGTGAGCGGTTGGCAGTCAGGAAATGCATGACCCGACACCCGCACCCGAACCCGATGGCCTAGACCCGGGACCTGAAAATGACCCCGTAGCATCCTTCCCGGTCTCCGGCCTCCCTTTGAGCACCTCGCATCGAGGTAGGGCCGAGCATCCCTGCTCGGCCGCGGCCGGCCAAGGATGGCCATCCCTACCCATGACAGGTGGAAGCGGTGAGCGGTTGGCAGTCAGGAAATGCATGACCCGACACCCGCACCCGAACCCGAAGACCTGAAATGGCGTCCTGCATCCCGAAGTTTGCATCCTCCATTCAGCCCTCAACTCAGTCCTCCATTCCGCCATCAGTCATCTGCCATCGGTCATCTGTCATCTGCCATCGGTCATCTGTCATCCGCCCGCTTGCCTCCCACCCTCCTTTCCCTCTTAACCCCATCGTGCCGGAACACACCAAAGTCATGGGCAAGGAATGGGCCGACGCCCGTCGCGCCGCCAACGTGGCCCGCCTGGGCGCGACGCTGGCCGCCGCCTTGGCCGGCCGCACGGACATCACCTTCGAGCTGGGCTGCGGCCATGGCCACTGGCTCGCCGCCTACGCCGCCGCGCACCCCGACGAGTTCTGCGTGGGCATCGACCTGATCACGCACCGCGTCGAACGCTCGGTCCGCAAGCAGACGCTGGGCAAGCTGAACAACGTCATCTTCCTCAAGGCCGAGGCCACGGAGTTCCTCGAGGCGCTCCCGCCCGCCGTCGTGCTCCGCAAGATCTTCATCCTCTATCCGGATCCGTGGCCGAAGAAGAAGCATCACAAGAATCGCTTCATCCAACCGGCGAGCCTCGACCTCCTCGCCCGTCGCGCCGCCGCCGGCGCGCGCCTGCACTTCCGCACCGACGACGCCGACTACTTCGAATGGACGCGCGCGCATCTCGCCGAACACGCCGCCTGGAACCTGCAGGCTGCCACGACGTGGCCGTTCGAACAAACGACGTTCTTTGAGGAACGCATGAAGGACAAACGGGACCTTGAAGCGGAAAGAGTGCCGTAAATTCACCAGTTTGTGCCGATTGCTAGGGTGTTGTTTCCCTTGCATCTCCACCCGTCATAAGTTGTCATAAATGCTGTGAAATCCTTCCGTCACACACGCATCACTTTCACCATCGGGCCGGCCACGGAGTCGGAAGCCCAGCTGGAAGCGATCATCAACGCCGGCGCCAACGTGGTCCGCCTCAACATGGCCCACGCCGACCACGCCTGGGTGCGCAAGACGGTAGAACGCGTCCGGCTGGTCAGCCGTCGCATGAAGAAGGAACTCGGCGTGATGATGGACATCAAAGGCCCGGAAATCCGCACCGGCGCCCGCTCCGAAGCCACCCAGCTGACCGTAGGACAGGTCGTCGACGTCACCGGCTCCGACGCCACCGCGGCCGACGGCGACATCCTCGTCATCCCCACGAATTACCCGAAAATGATCAGCGCCGTGCCCGTGGGCGGGGTCGTCCTGGTCGATAACGGCCTCATCCAGCTCCGCGTCCTCGAACAGAAGAAGGACCGCCTCCGCTGCAAGGTCGAGCAGCCCGGCCCCCTCGGCAGCCGCCGCCACATCAACCTCCCGGGCGTCAAGGTCGACCTCCCCGCGCTCACCGACAAGGACCGCGCCGACGTGGCCGTCGGCTGCGAGGTCGGCGTCGATTTCTACGCCCTCTCCTTCGTCCGCGAAGCGGCCGACGTCTATGCCCTGCGCACCCTGCTCGCGCAGCACGAGTCGAAGGCGCACATCATCTCGAAGATCGAGGACCAGTCCGCCATCGAGCACCTCGGCTCCATCCTCGAAGCCACCGACGCCCTGATGGTCGCCCGCGGCGACCTCGGCATCGAGATCCCTTACGAGACCCTGCCGCTGATCCAGCGCCGCGCGGTCGCCATGGCCATCGCCTGCCGCAAGCCGGTGATCGTCGCCACGCACATGCTCGAATCGATGATCCAGGCGCCCGTCCCGACCCGCGCCGAAGTCACCGACGTCTCGAACGCGGTGCTCGAGATGGCCGACTCGGTCATGCTTTCCGGCGAGACCACCACGGGCAAGCACCCGATCCGCTGCGTCGACGTGATGACCCGCATCGCGAAGACGACCGAGAACGAGCTCCCGCGCGTGCTTTCCCCGGAACAACCCAACGAGACCCCGAAGGTCAAGCTGCTGCGCGCCGCCGCCGGCCTCGCCCAGGACCTCGGCAACACCGGCATCATCGCCTTCACCCGCAACGGCGACGTACCCCGCACCCTCTCCTCACTCCGCGCGGTCGGCTGCCCGATCTACGCGTTCATGGAAGAAGAACATGTCCACCGGAAGATGAGCCTGCTCTGGGGCGTCGAATCCTTCCAGACGCAGTTCGCGCCCAAGGCCGAGGACAACATCACGCTGGCGCTCATCCGCCTGCGCGACGAAGGCTACTGCGTGCCCGGCCAGGTGTTCGTCATCGTGACCAACGTGATCCTCGGCCCGTCCGTCATCGACTCCATCCAGCTCCGCTCCGTGCCGGCGCTCTGAAGGTAGGGACGGGACCGCGTCACGACATAGCTGTCTCGGGTAGGGACAGCACCACGTGCTGTCCGTTCGCCAAGAGAGTTTCGTGTCGTCAACGGTTCAACGGCGGGCTCGGAGAGCCCGCCCTACCCAGGGCAACACCGCAGCAGCCTTTCCGGTCTCCCCTTGAGTTAACTGTCTCTGGTAGGGCCGAGCATCCCTGCTCGGCCGCGGCCAACCAAGGATGGTTGGCCCTACCCATATTCATCCCCAGGTGACGGGTGACGGCCACCAGGGCATCGGGCCCTCAGGATTCGGCGTTTCAGCCATCGGCCATCGGCTTCGGGATCCTGCGGCTGAAAGCCGAAATGAGTTCCCAACCGCCAACCGCTCACCGCTTCCACCTGTATTGGGTAGGGTCGGGACCGCGTCACGACATAGCTGTATCGAGGTAGGGACGGCTCTCCGAGCCCGCCGTTGAACCGTTGACGACACGAAACTCTCTTGGCGAACGGACAGCACGTGGTGCTGTCCCTACCCGAGACAGCTATGTCGTGACGCGGTCCCG
>CANGRI010000115.1 GCA_947456525.1 Opitutia bacterium | reverse complement strand
TTCTTCGGGTCGGGCGTGCCGAACGTGTCGCGGGCGATGCCGGGGTTGAAGCGCTGGGTGGTCTTGGAATCGATCTGGAACTGCTGCACCTTGCCCTGCGGTACGGCGGGGTTGGCCTTGGATTCGGGCACGGCGACATAGTCCGGACCGACGAGGTAATTGCCGTCTTCGAGGGTCTGCTTGCCGTTCAACGGGATGAACTTCGGCGCGCCCGGGGCGTCGAAGGCGCGCGTCGGCGGCGTCGGCCGGTCTTGTTTCTTGGGGGTGTTAGCCTTCGGGGCGTCGGCGGCGTTAAGCACTGCCAGCGGGGCGAGCAGCAGGAGGGCGAGGAGGGAGCGCATGGTTTTAAGAAAGGGGCAGGGGCGGGGGTAGTTTTTAAAGTTCTGGCCAACTATTCAACAGTTCAACGGATCAACTTGGTATCTCCGTCTCAGTGGGCGTTCTTTTTCGCTTTGCCCTTGGGCTGTTCGTTCAGGGTCAGCTTCGCGACGGCGGCGATCTCATCGGCCTGCTGCTGCCAGAGCGCGGCGAGTTCCTTCACCTTCTCAGGCATCTTGGCCGAGAGGTCGATCTGCTCGGCGCGATCCGTCTTGAGGTCGTAGAGCGCCCAGGCGTCGCCCTTGGCGGCGACGATCTTGTAATCGCCCACGCGGATGGCCTTGTTCTCTTCGTGCAGCCACCAGAGGCTGGGGCGTTCGATCGTGACGTCGGACTTGAAGGCGGGCACGAGGCTCTTGCCGGGGGCGGGCGGGAGCGGCTGGCCTTTCCAGTCGGCGGGCTTCGGGATGCCGGCGAGATCGAGGAGGGTCGGGACGATGTCGACCACGTGGCCGGGCGTGTGACGAAGTTCGCCGTGGGCGGCGATGCCCGCGGGCCAGGAGGCGATGAGCGGCGTGCTGATGCCGCCTTCGTGGACCCAAGTCTTGTGGCGGCGGTGCGGGGTGTTGGCGGCGCTGGAGAAGCCTGGACCGATGCTGAGGTAGGTCGCGGCGCTCCCCATCTCGGCCTGTGGGTCGTGTCCGCCGTCGCGGACCATGATCTCGGCGCTGGCGCCGTTGTCGGAGGCGAAGAGGATGAGGGTATTCTCATAGGCGCCCATGGCCTTCAGCTGGGCGATGATACGTCCGATCTCCTGGTCCATACGGTCGACCATCGCCGCATGGATGGCCATCTTGGTGGCCTGGAAGCGGCGCTGTTCGTCGGTGAGCTCGGCCCAGGGCAGCGGACGGTTCACTTCGCCCGAACCGAGCTTCTTCATCGCGTCGGGGAAAGCGTACGGCGGCCCGATGTCGCGCTCGAGGGCGGAAAGCGTGGTGTTCGTGATGCCCATGGCCTTCTGACGTTCGAAGCGCGAGGAGCGAAGCGCTTCCCAACCGGCCAGATAATTGTCGCGATACTTCGCGATATCCTGGGGCAGGGCATGAAGAGGGAAGTGCGGGGCGATGAACGGAACGTAACTGAAGAAAGGCTGATCCTTATGGTTGGCCGCGTGGTCCTTGAGGCACTCGATGGCGTGGTCCGCGATGGCGATGCTGGCGTAGTAGCCTTTCTCGTCGGAGGGCGTCTTGACGATCACGTCGTCGATTGCGTCGCCCTTGATGCTGAAGTAATTTCCGTGGTTGCGTACGTCGAAGGAGCGGTCGAAGCCGGCGGCGAGAATCGGGCCGTCAATGTGCCACTTGCCGCTGTGATAGCTGCGATAGCCCGCGGGCTTGAGGTAGTCGGGCAGCAGGCGGGCCCAGGACTGACGCACGCCTTGGCCGCCGCCGCCGAGGCTCGGCATGGAGTCGCGGTGGATTTCTTGGGCGTAGTAGCCGGAAAGGAGCGCGGCGCGCGATGGCCAGCAGCGGGCGGTGTTATAAAATTGCGTGAAGCGCACGCCGTTGCCGGCGAGCCCGTCGAGGTTCGGGGTCGCGATCTCGCTGCCGTAGCAACCTAGGTCGGAGAAGCCAAGGTCGTCGGCCAGGATGAGTACCACGTTCGGCGGGGTCGCGGCGATAGCCGTGAACGTGACGAAGAAAAGGGCGACAAGCAGACGCATGGGGATGCAGATAAGATTCAGTCCGAAGGCCGAGCGGTGCAAAGTCAGAATAATGGGGTCAGACCCCATTAAGAGGGTCTGACCCCATTATTCGAGGCGTTGGCCGCTTAGGCCTGCAGTTCCTTGATGGTCCCGTTGCTGTCGCCATGGCGGTCGACCTTCACGCCATTACCCTGCAGGAGTGTCAGCCAGAGGTTGCAGAGGGGCGTGCTCTTGCCTTGGAGGGCGATATGCTGGCCGAGACGGATGCCGGCGCCGCCGCCGGCGATCAGGGTGGGGCAGTTGTCCAGGTAGTGGACCGTGCGGATGTTGCTGCCGTAGGCGACCGTGGTGTGGTCGAAGAGGCTGCTGCCGTCGGCTTCCTTCGTCGCCTTGAGCTTCGAGAAGAGGCCGGCCAGGAGGCGGCTCTGCTCGAGGTCGCGTTTCTGCGAGGCCTCCATGCGTTCGCCTGGGGCGTAGTGGCTCATGTCGTGCGACGCCACGCGCAGGCTCAGGCTGGCAAGCAGCGTGCTGACAGGCTGGCGGTAGGTGAGCACGCGGGTGCTGTCGGTCTGGAGGGCCGCCACGATGAGGTCGTACATGACCTTGATCTCATCCTTGCCGGCGAGGCTGGGCTTGGGTTCGGGGAAGGGGGCCTTGGCCTTGGGGCGATCGAGCCACTGCTCGTCCTTGGAGAGTCGCAGTTCGATGTCGCGGATGCTCTGGAAGTACTCGTCGAGTTTTTCGGTGTCGTTGCGCGACAGGCCGCGGCGGACCCGGGCCGCATCTTCCAGAACGGCATCGAGCACGCTGCGTTGCTGGGCGAGCAGAGCTTGGCGCTGGGCGAGGGGCAGGGTTTCGTCGGAGAAGAGGCGATGGTAGGCGGCGACGGGGTTCTCCTGTCCGGTCAGCGGCTTTCCGCGGGCGTCCCAAGCCATGGAGCCTGGTCCGTGGCCGGAGTCGACCGCGTTGGCGCAATCTAGCCGGATGGAGCCGTAGCGGGTTTCCATGCCGAGCTTCGCAGCGGCGACCTGGTCGGCCGAGATGCCGTTATGGAAACTCTGGCCTGGTTCGGCGTAGCGGTTCGCCCCGGTCAGCCAGAAGGTGCTGCCCCAGTGGGCCTCGTCGCTGAACTTATTGGAGAGGCCCTGGACGATCGTGAAATCTTTCTTGTGTTCGGCGAGCGGCGCGAGGCCCGTCGGCAGCGCGTAGTCCTTGCCGGTGTCCTTGAGCGCGGGGAACCAGGTCTCGTTCGTCACGCCGTAGCCGAAGCCGAGGAAGACCATGCGCTTGGGGTGCACGACGGGCTTCTCTGCCGCGAAGGCCTTGAAGCCCAGCGACGTGAGCGTCGGCAAAGCGATGAGCGTGCCGGCGGCGCGTAGGAAGTGTCGTCGACTGAGGGGGGAGGAACTCATGATTATTTAGTTTGGAAAGTTTCGGACAAGACGAGGGCGCGGATGAACGCGGCCATCTGATAGTCTTGGGCGCGGGCTTGGCCGAGCATCTCGGCGGCAAGCGGTTCGTCGAGGAAGCCGAAGGGACGACCCATGCCGTATTCGACGAGGGCCTCGGAGAAGCCGCGGGCGAATTTCTCAGGTTGCGCGGCCAGGCGGTCGCGAAGTTCGAAGTAATCCTTGAAGCTCGCGCCCTTGTGAAAGGCGCCGGCGGGATCGATGGGCCACGTCTTGCTGCCTAAGCCTTTTTTCTCGTAGGTCTCGGAGGTGCGCCATTTTCCTGCGGCGTTGAAGTTCTCCAGCCCGAAGCCGATGGGGTCGATCTTCCGATGGCATTGGGCGCACTGCGGCTGCTCCTGGTGGGCGGCCAGGCGCTCCCGGGTGGAGATGATCTTGTTTTCGAGCCGATTCAGCTGCGGGACATTGGGCGGGGCGGGAGGCGGCGGTTCGTGCAGGATCTTGCGCAGGACCCAGGCGCCACGTTCGACGGGGCTGGTGTCATGCCCGTTGCTGCCCATCGCGAGGATCGCGGCCATGCCGAGCAGGCCGCCGCGGGGTGAGTCTTTTGGCAGGTCCACCTTCCGGAAGCCGTCGCCGGTGATGCCGTCGAGACCGTAGTAGTTGGCGAGCAGTCCGTTGACGTAGGCTTGGTCGTTCTTGATCAGCTTGGTGAGGCTTTCATGCTGGCGGAGCAGGTGGGCGAACGTTTCGTAGACCTCCTGGCGCGAGGCGGCTTTGGTGCTTTCGTCGAAGTCGCGGAACTGCTTCGTGTCGAACTGGAAGAAGTCTAGGCGCGCAAGCCCGAGCCATTGGTGTACGAAGCCACGGACGAACTCATCGGCCTTAGGGCTGGCGAGCATGCGATCGACTTCACGGGCGAGGACGGCGGGTTTCTTTAGGTCGCCGTTGCGGGCGAGCTCGAGCAGGGTGTCGTCGGGCGGGGCGCTCCACAGGAAATAAGAAAGCCGGACGGCGAGTTCGTTGGCGTTGAGCGGTCGCACCGTCTTCTCCTCGTTCGGTTCGGCGAGGTAGAGGAAGCCGGGCGAAGTCAGGATGACGCTCAACGGGTCCTTCAGCG
>CANGRI010000114.1 GCA_947456525.1 Opitutia bacterium | reverse complement strand
GCCCTCGGCATGAAGGCCCTCGGCCCCGACGTGAACCAGTCCGACACCGACTTCACGCCGGTCATCAAGGACAACGCCATCCGCTTCGGCCTGGGCGCCATCAAGGGCGTCGGCGAACAGGCCGCGCGCAACATCGTCGCCGAACGCGAGAAGAACGGACCTTACAAGGACTTCGCCGACTTCGTGGGCCGCCTGGGCGAGTTCGACCTCAACTCCCGCACGCTGGACTGCCTCGTCCGCGCCGGCGGCTTCGACTTCACCGGCGAGGACCGCCGCCATCTCGTGGACTCGATCGAATCCGTCCGCCGCCACTTCGCGGGCGAGCGCAAGGAACGCGCCAGCGGCCAGGGCTCGCTCTTCGACATGCTCGGCGCCGAGGATGCCGGCGCTGCGCGCCCGACCGACCTCGTCCTCCGCAAGTCGGACAAGATGCCGAAGCTGGAGATGCTGAACAACGAGAAGGCCCTGCTCGGCTTCTACCTCAGCGGCCACCCGCTCGCCGACTACCACGGCCTGGACGAGGCCATCGCCACCCTCACCGTCACCCCGGACCGCGTCGAGCTCGACAAGAAGGAGCGCCACACCGTCCGCATCTGCGGCATCGTCGGCGGCCTCGAGAAGAAGATCTCCAAGAAGGATAACCGCCCGTGGGCGCTCTTCACCGTCGCGTCGCGCTCGGTGACCATCCCCGTGATGATGTTCTCCGACGCCTATGACGCCGCCGCGCAGCTCAAGGACGGCGAGCTACCGCTGCTCATGGACGGCTCGCACGTCATCGTCGACGCCCGCCTCAACTGGCGCGACGAACGCGGCGAATGGTCGCTCAGCGCGCACGCCATCAGCACGCTCCGCCGCGCGCCGAGCCTCATCAAGAAGATCCTCTTCGCCCTCAAGCCCGGCCCGGACGCCGGCGACTTCCTCGAGAAGATCGTGGCGCACACCCGCAAGGTGGACGGCCCGACGATCGTGCAGGTCGGCTTCATCCAGCCCGACGGACGCGTCCTCGTGGCGGAAGCCGCCCGCGGCATGACGACCCGTTTCGACACCGAGAGCTACGGCCTCTTCGGCCGCCATCCGGCCTGCGCCGGCGTGCAGATCGAGCCCGTGCCGCCGACCCAGCCTCCGCAGCGCAAGTTCGGTCCGCGCGCCTAGAACTTCGAGAAGTCGAACAGGACGACCGCGCGCAGCGGGCCGGGCAGCGCTTTCTTGGCCAGCGCCTTGGCGAGGAAACGGACCTTCCAAGCGAAACCGCGCGGCGAGACCTGCCAGAAACGGCGGACGGATCCACCGATAGCCTTCCAGCGCGCGTTCGGATGCGTGCAGTGGAACTTCACGGAAGCCTGCGCATGCAAGTCGTCGGTCAGCTGGCGCAAGCGCGCGGCCTTCTCCGGCGCGACGAGTCCTTCCTTCAGGGCGAAGGCGATGTCCGAAAGGTAGCCCCGACGATGCACCTTCTGTCCGGCCGGCCAAGCCGCGCTCCGACGGAGCTTGGCGCGCCAATCCAGCCCCTTGGGCTTACCGCCGTGCGAGACGTTCGCGCCGTGCCAGCGCCAATCCAAGAGGATCTCCGAATCGACCGCCGCGGAGCCAAGCAGCAGCGAGCGGATGATCGACGGGCCGTCCTCGCCTCCGACGACACCGTACATCGGCGGGAAACGACGATGGACCTCGGCGCGATAGCTGGCGGTGGCGCCGCAGAACTGGACCCCTTGATAGAGATGGAAGCTTGTTGGATCGAACTCGCCGAAGATGACGCCGCTATGGTGATACCAGGTCGGGCGCAGGACGGCGCCGGAAGCGTCCACCACCCGGGCGTTAGAGTAATGGGCGTAGCAACCGGGATGGTCGCGGAAGAACTCCGCCACACGGCGAAGACGATGGGGGTGGCTGACGTCGTCACCGGCGGCGGCGACCAGGATGTCGCCGGTCGAGGCGGCCACGCAGCGGTTGAAATTACGGATAATCCCCAGATTCGCGGCCGGCTGTAGCAGCACGATCCGGGCGCGGCCACGGTAAGCTGCGATCTCCTCTTCGATGATACGACGGGTGTCGTCGCGGGAGGCATCGTCTCCGATGACGACCTCGAACTCAGACAGGTCCTGCGCAAGGATGCTCCGCAGGGCCTCCCGGACATAGGCCTGCTGGTTGTAGGACAGGAAGATGACGCTGACGGAGGGCAGGCTCATCAGGCGGAAGGAAGGTCGGCGAGAATCTCGCGAGCCATGACGTCCGCGAAGTGGTCCTGGGAGAAGGGCTTGGCGCGCTCGGAAAGGAGGAAGGCGCGGATACGTTCCTGGTAGCCCCGGTAGGCGTCGTCGTCGATCGTGCGCAGATGGGCGGCCAGGCGGTCGGGCGTCTCGAAGGCGCGCGCGTCGATGAAGCAATCCGTCGGGACGAGCTCGGCGATCTCCTTCGGGCCGACGTAGACCGGCACGCAGCCGGCGCGGAAGCAGTCGAACAGCTTCTCGGTGACGTAGCCCGGCAGGTCGCGGCAGTTCTCATGCGCGAGGCAGAAGCGGGCGCGCGTCAGCAGCTCGATCTTGTCGTCGACCGGGCCTCGCCAGGTGACGTAGGGCGACTTCGCCGGCAGGAAGCGGGCGAGGACCTTCCGTAGCTGATTGCGGACCCGGCCCCAGCGGCCGGGCAAAGCGGCGGGGCGATCCCAACCGCGACCGAACAGATGGAAATCAGCAGGCGCGTGACGCTCATACCAATCAAGGATGCGCACGCGGGCCTGATACTGGTCTCGGGGGTCGACGACCGTGAGGGCCTTGTTCGAGGCGACGAGCACGCAGTGGAGGGGGCGCTTCTCCGGTCCGTTCCACGGTCCGGCCTCGAAGCGATTCGGATAGAGGAGCGGGACCGTGCGGAGGTCGTCGCGGAGTTCGCCGTCCCACGCGAACCACTTCGCGTAGCGCGCCAAAGCAGCACGATCCCGATTCAGCGGACGGATGAGCGGATTCTCGTAAAGGTAGACGTAGGCGCGGGCAGCGGGATCCTGGCGACGGCAGTTGATATGCAGTTCGAAGGCCACCGCGCGCCCCGCGTTGACGTCGGGCGTGTTGAGCTCGATGCCGGCCGCAAGGAAGCGCTCACGCAGTTTCACGTAAGGCAGGTAGAACTCGCCGTTATTCTCGCCGGCGCCCGGAGTGAACAAGGCGTTCTCCGCGTAGTCACGGTAGAGGACCGAGGCGTAGATCATAGCGAACGGGACGAGGTGAGCTGCTCGGCATAATGCGAAGCGGCATAGAGCGGGCGGGCGGCCGCAGCCGCGGCTTGCTTCTTCGCCGTAAGCTCCTCGGCCGGCATCTCGGCGAAGGCACGGAGCGCCGCGGCGTAGGCGGCGACATCGCCGATCGGCTCGACGACGCGACCGACCATGCCGTCCGACCAAGGCACCGAAGGCAGGCCCACCGGGAAAGCGACGACCGGGACGCCGCAGACGAGGGCTTCGCCGACCATCATCGGGCCGTTATCGTTCGTCGAGGGATTCGCAAAGAAGTCCGCGGCCTGGTAGGCGACCGCGATCGCCGCGTCACCCCGGCGCACGCCGAGTTCGGTGTAAGTGACATGTTTCCAGCCCGTGCCCATCAGGCCGGTCTCGCCGAGCACCGCGACGTGGAGCGCGACGCCTTGGGCGTCGAGCAGTCGCAAGGCCTCGAGCAGCAGGCCGAAACCTTTGTACGTCAGCGCCGGATCGATGCCGCGGACGAGGAGCACGCGCGCATCGGCCGGCAGGCCCAGCGCGGCGCGGGCTTCGCGCGGGTCGGCGACCGGGCGGAGGACCTCGAGGTCGAGGGGGATGGGGAAGACTTTCGAAGGCAGGCCGCCGGTGACCCAGCTCTCGCGGGCTTGGCGCGCAGACCACTCCGTCGGCGCGAGCAATACCGCTCCGAGCTCGCTCCAGGCCTGACGTCGATTCGCCGCCTGACGGGAAGAGGCGTCGTCTTCAGCCTTCGAACCGATGAGGGGACACGCTCCGCAACCGGTCCGGTACTTCGGGCAGCCGAGGTTGGAATGACAGCCGCCCGTGACATGGGCCATGTCGACCTGCCAGAGCACCACGCGCGCCCCGAGGGCTTGGGCGATTTCCTTGACGGTGGCAGGCGTGACGAAGGCCCCGGCCCAATGGACGACCACCAAGTCCCACTGCTCGGAGCGAGCGCGTGCGTGCCGGATGATCGGCTCGGCAGGGTAATTGGCTTCGGCGTCGAAGTCATAGACGCCGACGGGCTTGAGATGCAGGCGGCTGAGCTTGGCCCAGATGCGGCCCAGGCCCCAGCGGGCCTTCTGGAAGAAGCCGAGCAGGCGACGGGCGTCGACGAGGTCGGGCACGTCGCGGCGGTCCTGCTTGATGGCATAGGCCACGGATTGGTGGCCCTGCCCATGCAGGGCGCGATGGATCCGGACGAAGCCATCGGCGGCGCCGCCTCCGGTATCCATCTTGGAAAGGTGCAGTATCTTCATCCGGCAGATCCGTTCAGGGCCGCGATGACGTGGGCCACCTGCTCGTCGGTCATCACGGGGCTGACCGGCAGCGAGACGACTTCGCGATGGATGGCTTCGGTGAGCGGCAGCTTCAGGTGGCCGAG
>CANGRI010000113.1 GCA_947456525.1 Opitutia bacterium | reverse complement strand
GGTGACGTTGCCCGTGACGGTGGTGTTGCCCGTGCCGCCGACCGCGAGATTGAACGTACCCGTCACGCTCGCGAGCGTCGTCGTGTTGGTGACGGCGAGGGTCGAGAAACTGTGGTTGGTGTTGAGCGTGCCAGCGCCGGTGAGCGTCAGAGCGCCGAACGTCAGGCCGGCAGCGCCCGAGTTGATCTGGTTGCCGAGGTTCGAGGTGAGCGTGAACGCGCCGAGCGAGAGCGTGCCGAGCGTGTGCGTCACGCCGGCGCCCAAGGTCAGGCGGTCGGCCATCACCGTGGTGCTCGCGCTGACGGTGGCGTTGAGCGCGAAATTCAGCCCGGTATCATTGGCCAGAATGAGCGTGGAACCGGAGCCGCTCAGCGTCAGCGAACCCGTGCCGAGCGCGGCGGCGTTGGTCGTGGCGCGCAGCGTGCCGGCGGAGAGCGTGAGGGCGCCGCTCAGCGTGTTGATCGCGTTGAGCGTGAGGATGCCGGAGCCCGACTTGGTGAACGTCGTGCCGGCGACCACCGAGCTGATCGTCGCGTCGCCGACGGTGTTGACGGCGGCGCCCGCATTGAGCGTCAGCGTATTG
This sequence comes from Opitutia bacterium, assembly GCA_947456525.1. Lineage (GTDB taxonomy): Bacteria > Verrucomicrobiota > Verrucomicrobiia > Opitutales > UBA953 > UBA953. Next base: position 4,083 of record CANGRI010000113.1, on the reverse strand, counting down.
CCTGCGACCGTGAAGCCAGGCGTGCCGAAATAGAGTCCGCCGACGGTGACGCCCTGCTGCAGGGTCGCCGTACCGGCCAGGCCCGTGAAGTAGGCCGTGTCCGCGGTCGTGAACGTATAGGCCGCCGTCGTGTTGAGTCCGGTCGTCGTCGTCGCGGCTCCGGCGTTATACCAGAAAGCGCTCGAGGTATCCCAGTTGCCGGTACCGCCAGCGCCACCGACGCCGGCGTTCACATCCCAGAAGACATTGGCGGCCTTGGCCTGGGGAGAAACACCTACCGACAGCATCGCCGCCGCGACCATCAAAGAGGCGCGGGAGAGCGATGAACGTCGGGGTGAAATCATCTATAAACTCTAGTAAGACGGATAGCCAGTCAGCGTGGGCAGCTGGACGGAATCAGGGGGGCGGGGGGGTGTGAACAACCTGTCGTCCCCAAGCCCCTCCATCAATGCCTATGTCGCTCAATTTTCACATTTTTGCATTAAACGACGCTTTAAATCCATATTTTGACGCTTTAAATGGATTAAATCCGTCATTAAACATACAAACAACTTACCTTCAACGTTTTATATAATTTAAAATCGCCGAAATTGGCTTAACTCAGCTTACCCACCCTGACTTCAGCTCCGTAAGCGCTGAACTTAGCTTTGATCTCATCTCGGACCCGGCGGAATTCGTTGAGAATCTGCTCCTCGGTGCCCTTGGCATGGGCCGGGTCGTCGAACCCCCAATGGAAGCGGGCGACCTGGCCGGGGTAGGTCGGGCAGACCTGGTCGGCGTTGCCGCAGACGGTGATGACCACGTCGATCCGGCGGGGCAGGAACTCGTTCATGTGCTTGGAGGTGTGCGCGGAGATATCCACCCCGGCCTCGGCCATGACCTTGATCGACAGGGGGTGCACATAGCCCGCCGGCTTGGAGCCTGCGCTGAAGACATCGGCCACATCCCCGACCGCGACCCGCAGGAATCCTTCGGCCATATGGCTGCGACAGGAATTGCCGGTGCAAAGGACGAGGATAGCGGGTTTGGTGCTCATCGGTTCGAGGGCACGAGGATTAGAGGGCAGGAGGACCGGAGAGCAAGATGGTAGGGGCGCGACTGCGTCGCGTCCGTTCGCAAAGAGAGGGTCGATAAGCAGGGCAAGCTGTCCGACCCAACGACATCCGTCCTCCCACGGACGCCACGCAGTGGCGCCCCTACCCGATACAGGTGGTAGCGGTAAGCGGTTAGCGGCAGGGAACTCATTTCGGCTTTCAGCCGCGGAATCCTGAAGCCGATAGCCGATAGCCGATGGCCGAAACGCCGATACCCGAATGGCCGATGCCCTGGTGGCCGTCACCCGTCACCTGAAAATGAATCCCCCTGCTAATCATCCGGTCTCCCCCTGAGTTCCCAGTTCATGGTAGGGCCAAGCATCCCTGCTTGGCCGCGCGGCCGACCAAGGATGGTCAGCCCTACCCATGATAGGTGTAAGCGGTTAGCGGTTGGCGGTTGGGCAATCTATCTCCCCGTACCTGCACCAGAACCCGAACACCCGAACCTGATACCCGATGGCCGAGACCCAGGTGGCAGACACCCGTCGCCTGTATCGGCGACTTTGCCTCAGATGTGTTCCCAACCGCCAACCGCTAACCGCCAATACCTAATATTTGCACCTTTGCACAGGCCGTAGGCCGATTTGCACTTTTGCACACTAGGACGGCACGTGGTGCCGTCCCTACCCGATACTCGATACTCCAAACTCCATACTCGAAAATAAGTCCCCCACTGCCACAGTCCCGCCCATGTCCGAGCCACTCCTGACCCTTCGCGAAAGCAAGACCTCCCCGGTCGGCTCTCGCTTCCAGGCCATCTGCGCCCTGGGAGAAATCGCCACCAAGACCGCGAAGACCGGTTCGACCTACTATGAAGCGGTCATCGCCGACGCCACCGACGACATCAAGATCCGCGTCTTTGGCGATTCGCCGGTGAAGCCTGTCCTCGTCACCCTCAAGGCCGGCGCGGTCGTCCGCGTAGGCGGCACGGTCAGCGACTTCAACGGCCGTCCCGACCTGAAGGTCGACTCCCTCGCTCCGATCACCGACGCCGAACGCGCCGACCCGGCGATCATGGGCAAGCTCACGCCGGTCTCGCAGCAGGATCCGGTGAAGATGAAGGCCGACCTCCTGGGGATCATCGCACGCATCCCGCACGCCGGCCTCCGCGCCACGGTCGAGTCAGCTTTCGAAGAACATGGCGAGCGCTTCTACGAAGCCGTCGCCGCGCTCGGCATGCACCACGCCTATCGTCACGGCCTATTGGAGCATACGCTCCGCATGGCGAAGTGCGCCGAAGCCCTCCTCCCCCTCTACCCGAAGGTCGACCACGCGCTCTCCGTCGCCGGCATCGTCCTGCACGACATGGGCAAGGTCCAGGAATACTCCCGCCTCGAACCCGGCATGGCCAAGGCCAGCTTCACGCGCGCGGGCAACCTGCACGGCCACCTCGTCCTCGGCGCCTTCATCGTCCGCACGCACGGCACCAAGGTCGGCCTCGAAGCCTCGCTCATGGAACGCCTCGAGCACATCCTGCTCAGCCACCACACGATGCGCGAATACGGCGCGTGCGCCACACCCTCGACGCCGGAGGCGGTCTTCGTCGCCCGCATCGACGACATGGACGCCAAGCTTTCCGCGGTGGAAGAAGAACTCCGCAAGGCCCCGCCCGGCGCCGAGTTCATGCCCCTGCGCGCGATCGACGGCCAGCTGCTGATCACGCCTCCGAAGACCGGAGCGTAAGCCATGGACGTCCGGGAGCTGGATTTCGACCTCCCGCCCGAACGCATCGCCGCGGAGCCTGCGCCGCGTCGCGACGGCTCACGCCTGCTCGTGGTGCGACGTGCCACCCGCACGATCGAACACCGGCTCTTCTCGGAGCTGCCCGACCTACTGCCGCCTGGCACGGTGCTCATCCGCAACAACGTCACGGTGCTCAAGGCCCGCCTCTTCGGCGTGCGCCCCACCGGCGGCAAGGTCGAGTGCCTGCTGCTGCGCCCGACGTCCGATCCGCTCGAATGGTGGTGCATGCTCCGTCCTGGCAAGCGCGCCTCGGATGCGGCGGGCTTCGCGATCGACGGTCGTCACGCCGTAGCAGTCGAGAGCAAGAACGGCGAATACCGCGTGCGCTTCACGCTGCCCGCCGGCGAGACCGTCGGCCAGCTCGCGGACCGCGTCGGTGAACTGCCGCTGCCGCCTTACATCGTCGAAGCGCGCAAGGACCGCGGGCTCGCCCCGGCCGACGACGCCGCGCGCTACCAGACGGTCTACGCGGATCCGTCTTCAGCTCGCGCTGCCGCCGCGCCGACCGCCGGCCTGCACTTCACGCCCGAGCTTCTCGCGACGCTCAAAGCCCGCGGCCACGACGCCTTCGATCTCGTGCTCGACGTCGGCCCGGGAACTTTTCAGCCGGTCTCCGTCGCCAACCTGAACGAACACGTGATGCACTCGGAGGCGTACCGAATCCCCGCCGCGACCATGATGGCCCTGCGCACCCGTCGCACGCGTCTCGCGGTCGGCACGACGTCGGTCCGCGCGAGCGAAGATGCGTTCCGCAAATCCCCCGGCTTCGCGCACGAGGGCGACTTCGTTTCCGAAGCGTCGTTGTTCATCCGCCCGGGCGACACCGTGGGCTGCTGCGAACACCTGCTCACCAATTTCCACCTCCCCCGCTCCACCCTGCTCTGCCTCGTGGCCGCTTTTCTCACGCCCGGCGATCCTTCGGGCCTGACCTGGCTGAAGGAGATCTACGCCGAAGCCATCGCGAAGGAATACCGGTTCTTCAGCTACGGGGATGCGATGGTCATCCTGTAAGCGAGGGCCGAAGGGCCCTCGCGGGGACATGCTGGCACGGTGAACGGCTGCGAAGCCTTTAAAGGTAGGGACAGCACCACGTGCTGTCCTAGTTCATCTGCGCCTTGGTAGGGCCAAGCATCCCTGCTCGACCGCGGCCGACCAAGGATGGTCGGCCCTACCCAAGGCAAAATCATTTCAGGTGACGGGCGACGGGCACGGGAGCCTGGAGTTCAGGCGCCAGCCGCAGGATCCT
>CANGRI010000112.1 GCA_947456525.1 Opitutia bacterium | reverse complement strand
CGGGACAAATAAGTCCAGAGTCCTAGCTACGGGACTCTGGGGTCGGGTACGGAGAGTTTGAATCCTGATTCCGTTAGTCGCCCTCGCGACTGATGCGTCCTTTATAAGGGAGGCTCTTACCTGAGTGAAATTGACTGAGGGTGTTGTGCTCACCCTCGGGGGTGTTGTCAACGGCTTCCTCGGAAATCCTTGGGAATATGACAGTAAAGCCCGTTGGAGGGCGATAAAGGCCTCCAATCAGGGCTATGGCCGGTCAGCGCTTGAGGCTGAACGGCGTGAAATCCGTGTCGGTGTCGAACGTATCGACCCCTTCGGCCTTCTTCAGCTTGGCGCAGGCCCAGTAGGTGAAGGGCGTCATCACGACCTCGACCAGCACCTTGAACATCCAGTTCGCGAGCATGACGGCGAGCAGCGTCTTGGGGCTCCAGATGCCGAGGAAGGCGAGCGGGTAGAAGATCAGGCTGTCGACGCCCTGGCCGACGAAGGTCGAGCTGATGAAGCGCAGCCAGAGATGGCGGCCTTGCGTGCGCACCTTGAGTTTCGCCAGGACGTACGAGTTGAGGAAGTCGCCGACGAAGAACGCGACGATCGAGCCGAGGGCGATGCGCCAGCCGCCGCCGAAGCACGTCACGAGCGCGGGTTGGAGCTGCGCGCTGAACGGCTCGTTCGGGCTGGCCGGCATGGCGAGCACGACCCACGTCATGATCGTCGCGAAGATCATCGCGCCGAAGCCGGCCCAGATCACGCGTCGCGCCATCGCGTAGCCGTAGACTTCCGTGAGGATGTCGCCGAACAGATAAGACAGCGGGAAGAAGATGTTGCCCGCGCCGAAGTCCGTCGGACCCAGGAGCGGGAAGTTCACCTGCACGACCTTCGCCGGCCCGATAAGGTTCGAGCAGAGCAGCACCGCCACGAACGCGCCGAGGATCAGGTCGTAGTAGCGGAAGTTGCGATGCATGTTCGCCTAATCTGGAAGGAACTCCGCCGTGCGCCAGCGGGTCGGCGAGAAATCAGCGGCCGAGGGCGGCCTTGAGGAACGGCTCGAAGATGTCGGCCTGGCGGTAGAAGCCGAGGTCGCTCGCGTGCGAGCCGTCCGTGGCGCCGTCGTTGTCGTCGCCGTAGAGGTGGTCGCCGGGCACGTAGGACAGGCCTTTGACGCCTTCCTTCACGAGCTGGTCGTAGGCGGCCATGAGGGCGGCATGGTTCTCGTCGTGGAACTTACGGCGCGCGGCGAGGAGCCAGGTGTCGGTGTTGCGACGGTCTTCGACGAGGACGATCGGGGTGTCGGGGCGGGCGGCGCGGAGCTGCTTCACGAGCGGCGCGCACTTCTCGGTGACGTCCTTCGGGCTCATGTTCGGCAGGCAGTCGATGACGTAGACGGCGGCGTCGATGCGCACGAGGAAATCACCGACGGCCTGGTCCATGCGGCCGTTGCCGGAGAAACCGAGGTTCACGACCGGCACGTCGAAGCGGCGGCCAAGGATCGCGGTATGCACCATGCCCGGGCGGCTGGCGCAGGCGCCGTGCGTGATCGAGGTGCCATAGAAGACGACGGGCTTGGCGCGCGGCTTGAGGCCTTCGAACTTCCTGCCTTCGGTCACGCCGACTTCGAGGAATTCGACGCCGTTGTAGAGCGGCAGGTAGAGCGCGTATTCGCGTTCGCCCGGGTCGAGGTTCTCGGTGATGCGGACCTTCATCTCCTGGGCGGTGGGGCGGACGACCTGCACCCAGCGCCACTTGCCGTCCTTGTCGCGCGCATAGAGGTCGAGGCCGCTGACGCCGGTGGCGGGCATGTGCGGCTGCTCGAGCTTCGCCTTGGTGACCTTGTAATGGGCGTAGATCGAAGTGGAGTCGGTGCGGAAGCGGAACATCTGGCCGGCGCTGTCGCGGCTCAGGCCCCAGACGGCGGGCGTGACCTTGCCGTCGGCCTCCGCGGGCAGGCGGTCGAAGTAGCTCTTGCGCGCGGCGTCGGGGAAGGCGCGGCCTTCGAGGTCGGTGTCGCGCACGTCGTGCCAGGAGACCTTCTCGTCGGGGCGGAGCGCGTAGCGGTCGACGGGCTTAGGCGCGGCCTTGGCGGCGGGGACCTTCGCGTCGGGCTTGGCCTGCTGGGCGAATCCGGCGGAGCCCGCGCAGAGCAGGGCGAGGAGGAGGGCGGTGGTCTTCATGGGCTTGGAAATCAGAGGGCGGTGCCCGTCGTCATGGCGATCGTGCGGATCTCGGCGAGGGGCTTCTCGTATTCGTTCAGCGCCGCGACGTAATCTTCGCGGGCCTTGTCGGCGCGCTGGAACGTCGACTCGTTGGCGGACTTGGTCTTCTCGAGATTGGCCTGCGCCTTCGCTTCCTGGTCTTCGGCGGAGGCGAGCGAAGCCGAGGTGTTGCGGATCTGCTCCTGCAGGAACTGGATCTCGCGGACATCGATGTTGGGCTGGCTGCGGAGCAGGGCCAGCTGGCTGCGCAGCGATTCAAGGCTGCGGCGGAGCTGGTTCACGCGGTCCGTTTGGCGGGTGGCGGCCTGCTGGGCGCGATTCACGATCGCCTCGGCCTTCGCCTTGTCTTCGAGCGAGCGCTTGTACTCGTCGAACCGGAGTTTCGTCCGGGGATAATTGGCGGCGGACATCAGGCGGACCACGCCCTCCTTGGTCACGTAGGGAAGCTGGTAGCGGCGGTTGTCGATGCGCAGGATGTATTTCTCGCCCGGCTGGTCGTAGATGATCGGCAAGGTCTGCGGCGCGTCAGGATCGGCCGCCCACGCCGGCGCGACACCGAGCAGGAGCAGGCAGAGCAGGGCGGGGAGGGCCTTCACGTCTTTTTCTTACCGGCGCCGGCGGAAGGGGTCAACCCGACTCCGGCATAATTGCGCCTGAGCAGCACGTGCTGACGGATCATCGCCTCGGCCTTGAGGCGCATGAGCCCCTCGGCGGGCGCGGCCAGCCAGGCCTTCAGGATGCCGGCATAAAGGCAGAACGTCTCGAGCGAGGCCAGCTCGGGGTCCAGGCGAGGGTCGGTCAGGCCGGCCGTCTTCGCCGCGGCGTAGAGCGCCGTCACTTCGTCGATGAAACCTCGGCCCGAGGCCATCAGGTCGTCCCGCACCGTGGCGAATTCCCCGACGTATTCGCAGCGCCAGAGCATGACTTCATAAGTTTCGCGGACCTTGTCCTCGTCGCGGAGCCGACGGATCGCCTCGAGCAGGAAGAGCTCGAGCCGGTGGAGCGGGTCCTCGCCTGTCGTCGGGTTCAGGCGGAGGAGCGAGCCGGTGTCGAGGCGGACCGCCATGAAGAGATCGGCCTTGTTCCGGAAGTGCCAATAGACCGCTCCGCGGGTCACGCCCGCTTCCTTGGCCACCTGTTCGAGCGAGGTGTTGGTGACCCCGTCACGGCTGAAGACCTGCCGGGCGCAGGCAACGATTCGGTCACGAGTCAGGGCTGCCTCTGCTTTGGTCTTGCGAGCCATGATAGGGCAAATAGATTTACATACATGTCTGTATGTAAATCCGGGACTGTCGAGGTCCTTCTCTCTTTCTCCTTATTGGCGTTCCTTTCGGGCTGCAAGCCCGCCGAGGCTCCGATGATGCCCCCGCCGGTGGTCAACCTGCAGGTGGTCAATCCGGCCCCGGTGCCCCAGGTCGTCGAACTGACGGCCCAGGTCGAAGGGACCCGTGAGGTCGAAGTCCGCGCCCGCGTGACCGGCATCCTTCTGGCTCAGTCTTATCAGGAAGGCGCTGCCGTGAAGGCCGGCGACCTGCTCTTCAAAATCGACCCCGCCCCCTATGAGGTAGCCCTCTCGCTCGCCAAGGCCCAGCTCCTGCAGGAGAAGGCCCGCTACGAGCAGGCTTCCGCCGAGGCCGTCCGTCAGGCCGCGCTCCTCAAGGTGAACGCCGCGAGCAGCAAGGAAGCCGCCGACAGCAAGTCCGCCGCCGCCGCCGCCGAGGCCGCGCGCGATGTCGCCGCCGCCAAGGTGCGCGCCGCCGAGCTCGATCTTTCGTACTGCGAAGTCCGCGCGCCCATCGCCGGCTTCACCGGTCGCCTGAACCGTTCCGAAGGCTCGCTCGTCTCGCCGGGCTCCGAAAGCCTCCTCACCACCGTCGTGCAGCGCGACCAGGTCTGGGTCCGCTTCGGTCTCTCCGAACTCCAGTACGCCCGCCTCTTCGAAGGCGACGGCGTCGCCGCCGCCAAGGCCGGCGTCGAAGTCGTCCTTCCGGACGGCTCGGTTTATCCTCTGCCCGGCAAGGTCAACTTCGTGGCCGCCCAGGTGGAATCCCGTCTCGGCACCGTGCAGATGCGCGCCGAGTTCCCCAATCCGAAGACCGTACTCCTTCCCGGCCAGTACGTGCGCGTGCGCGTCCACGGACGCACGTTGCCGGATGCCTTCGTGATTCCCGCCGCGACGCTGATGCAGTCGACCCAGGGCCGCTTCGTGTGGCTCGCCAACGACAAGAACCTGGCCGTCATGGCGCCCGTCGTCGTCGATGAGATCTCCGGTCCGACCGCCGTCATCCTCAGCGGACTCAAGGCCGGCGACCGACTGGTCACCGACAACCTCCAGAAGGTCCGTCCGGGCGCGCCCGTCGTGCCGCGCCCCGCCTCCGTCGTCGCTCCCTCCGCCAAGTAAAGCACGCCGATGTCCTGGGAATTCTTCGTCCGTCGGCCCATCTTCGCGTCCGTCCTCTCG
>CANGRI010000111.1 GCA_947456525.1 Opitutia bacterium | reverse complement strand
CCAGGACTGGTCGAGCGCGGTGGGTTCGCCTTCTGAGAGCTTGCCGCCGTGCGAGACTAACGGTCCGCCCATCATCGTCGCGGGCTCGACCTTCTGGCCGGTGACTTCCGCGACGTCGGCGGCGGGGAAGGGGACTTCGATGCCGGCGAGAGGGAAGTCCTTGCGGAGCGGGTGATACGGATACGCGTCCCACATCAGGATGCGGCGCGGGTCCGGGTGGCCTTCGAAGACGATGCCGAACATGTCGAACGCTTCGCGCTCATGCCAGTTGGCGCCGGGGTGGAGGGAGGAGACGCTCGGGACGCGGTCGTTGACGGCGTCGACGTGCAGGCGGACGTATTCCTTGTGCGTCGTGCTGAGGAGATGGATCACCACGCCGAAGCGGACCGGGCGGCCTTGTAACTCGAGGCCGCAGAGGTCGGCGAGCAGGTCGAAGCCCTGTTCGTCGCGCAGCGAGCGCACGACGGCGAGGAGGTCGGTGCCGGCGACGCGGTAGGTCGGCATGTCCTTGCCGGCGAGGTCCTGCGTGGCAGGGAAACGGGAGGTGAGCGCGGCGGCGTCCATGTCCGTGTTTAGCTAACGATCTTGGTTTCGACGGTGCGTCCGCGGAAGGTGCGACGCAGCGAGCCGCCTTCCTGGCGGATCTTTTCCTGGAGCAGCATAATTCCGTAGAGGAGGGCCTCGGGGCGGGGCGGGCAACCGGAGATGTAGATGTCGACCGGGACGATGTTATCGACGCCCTGCAGGGTGGCGTAGGAGCGGTACATGCCGCCGGTGGAAGCGCAGGCGCCCATGGCGACGACCCACTTCGGCTCGGCCATCTGGTCGTAGATGCGGCGGACGACTTCGGCCATCTTGTAGGTGACCGTGCCGGCGACGATCATGCAGTCGGCCTGGCGGGGAGAGAAGCGCATGACCTCCATGCCGAAGCGGGAGATGTCGAAGCGGGAGCCGCCGGCGGCCATGAGCTCGATGGCGCAGCAGGCGAGGCCCATGGGCATCGGCCAGACCGAGTTGCTGCGCACCCAGTTCACGACGGCATCGGCGCGGGTCACGATGACCTCGCCCTCCACCTTGCTGTTATAACCGAAATCGGATTTGACCATGGTCGTTGGCCGCAAGTTAGGACAGCCCCCCATGGGAGCAAGCGGGAAGGGGCAAAAAGGCCGTTTTTATCGCTTCAAATCGGGGTCGGGTGCGTGACCGAGGGGGCGTCGCCGCCTAGACTGCTTTCCTTGCAACTCCTTCGGGGGTGGATTGTTCTATCCCGAAGCCCCCCTGATGAAAACCCTGCTGTCCCTGCTGGCCGTACTCCTGTCCGCCTTGATTTCGGCCGCCGAGGCCCCCCGGCCGTTCTTCGGCGCCCGCCCTGGGGCGTTAGAAAAGGCCAAGGCCGCCGTCGCCGCGGGAGATGAAACGGCCAAGAAGGCCCTGAAGAAGCTGGTCTCCGACGCGGACAAGGCCTTGGCGGCCGCTCCGCCCACGGTCATGGACAAGGGGAAGGTGCCTCCCAGCGGGGACAAGCACGACTACATGAGCCTCGCGCCTTATTATTGGCCGAATCCGGCCTCGAGGGACGGGCTCCCCTATGTGCGCAAGGACGGCAAGGTGAACCCCGAGTCGCGTGACGAGTCCGCCAACGATACGCTCCGTGCCCGCGAAATCGGCGCGACGGTCGAAACCTTGGCCGTTGGGTATTATTTCACCCGAGAAGAGAAATATGCCGAGCACGCGGCCAAGGTCCTGCGTACCTGGTTCCTCGATCCGGAGACGAAGATGAACCCGAATTTCCGCTTCGCCCAGGCCGTCCTCGGGGTGAATGACGGGCGCGGGACGGGCATCCTCGAGGCCCGCGAACTGGCCCAGGCCGCCGACGCCGCGGTCCTGCTCGCCGGTTCGAAACACTGGTCGGTGGCGGACCAGAAGGCCCTCGATGCATGGGGCAACACCTACCTGGATTGGTTGCTCAAGAGCAAGAACGGCCAGGATGAGCACGCCGCCAAGAACAACCATGGCACCTGGTACGACGTGCAGGCCGCGCATTGGGCGCTGATCCTCGGCCGCAAGGACAAGGCACGGGAGATCTGCGCCGCCGCCGGCCCCGGCCGCGTCGGCGTGCAGGTCCAGGCGGACGGCAAGCAGCCGCTCGAACTGGTGCGTACCGCCTCTTTCAGTTATTCCTGCTTCAACCTGCGCGCGCTCGCGACGCTCGCCGGCCTGAGCGAGCACGCCGGCTTCGACCTCTGGCATTACAAGACCGCGGACGGCCGTTCGATCCGGACCGCGCTCGATTTCCTCGTCCCTTATCTGGGCAAGAATCCCAAGCCTTGGACCATGCAGCAGATCCATGAGAGCAAGCCCGAGGAGGTCCTGCCGGCCTTGCGCGCGGCCGGCATCGCCTACGGCGACGACCGCTACGAGAACCTCCTTAAGGAGTACGCCGACAGCCAGACCAAGCGCCTGCAGCTGCTCGCGCCGCGCTGAGCCGGTTCCGGCGAAGGGCGGAGGTCAGCCGGCCCAGCCGAGCATCAGGGCGCCGCGGAAGAACAGGTAGCCGAGCGTGATCGTGATGGGCAGGGTGAGGACCCAGGCCCATACGATCCGGCCGACCAGGCCCCATTTCACCGCGTCGAAACGCTTGGTCGCGCCGACCCCGAGGATCGAGGTCGAGATGACGTGCGTCGTGGACACCGGCATGCCGATGAGCGAGGCGCCGCCGATCGTGAGGGCCGCGGCGGTCTCGGCCGCGAAGCCGTGCACCGGCTGCAGCTTCACCATCTTGTGGCCCAGGGTCCGGATGATCCGCCAGCCGCCCGCAGCCGTGCCTGCGGCCATCGTGGCGGCGCAGAGCGCGATGATCCAGAAGGGGACGTGGCCGTCCTTCGGGGGTTGCATGAACTGCATCCAGGAAGGCGCGTGGTCGAAAGCGTGGTTGGCTGCCCCGGCCATCAGGGCGAGCATGATGATGCCCACGGTCTTCTGCGAGTCGTTCATGCCGTGGGAGAAGCCCATCATGCCGGCGGACAGCAGCTGCAGCTTGCCGAACGACTTCTGCACCTTGCTCGGACGAATCGCGAGGCGCACGATGAGCGCGGTCAGCAGGATCATGAAGATCACGCCCAAGGTGAAGCCGATGAGCGGCGAGAGCACCATGGGCTTGATGAGCTTAGGCCAGAGGCCGGTCGCGTGCGCGTGGTCGAGGGTGCCGTCGGCGAGCTTCGGGACTTCGTTCCACATCAGGCGTCCCCAGTTCATGTGCGTCTGGCCGAGCACGCCGCCGCAGAGGCCGCCGATGAGGGCGTGGGAGGAGCTCGACGGGATGCCGAACCACCAGGTGACGAGGTTCCAGACGATGCCGCCCATCAGCCCGCAGGCGATGGCCATCTGCGTCACGCCCGCGGGGTCATGGACGTAGCCCTTCGCGATCGTGGCGGCGACGGCGGTGCCGTAGAAGGCGCCGACTAGGTTGGTGCACGCCGCGAGCATGATCGCCTGGCGCGGCGTCAGGACGCGCGTCGAGACGACGGTCGCGATGGCGTTGGCCGCGTCGTGGAAGCCGTTGATGTACTCGAACACCACGGCCACCACGATGACCATCACCATCAGCAGGAAGGGATCCATGGCCTTAGGCGGGCGCGGGCTTAGGCGTACTTGAGGGCGATCTGGAACACGACCTTGCCGGCGTCGCGGCAGTGGTCGATCGCGCGCTCGAGGAGCTCGTAGATGTCCTTGAGGACGACGACTTCCTTGGCGTCGACGTTGCCCTGGTAGAGGTCGCGGAGGAGGCCCACCATCAGGCGGTCGGCGTCGCCTTCGATGGTCTGCAGTGTCTCGTAGTCGTCCTGGATCTCCTCGACGTTCGAGAGCTTGCGCAGCTTGCGGACGAGGCTGGCCGTGACTTCGGTGGCCTGCTCGAGCATGCGCACCTGCTTGTCGACGATGTCGGTCGAGAACTGCGAGGGGCAGATGGCGAGGCGCTCGCCGATCTTCTCGCAGGTCTTCGGGATCTTATAAAGGGCGTTGGCGAGCGCTTCGATGTCCTCGCGTTCGAGCGGGGTCACGAAAGTCTGGCAGAGCTCCTGGGTGATCGAGAGGCCGATGCGCTTGTCGACGCGGCGGGCGACGACGAGCTCGGTGAAGCGCTGCTCGAAGTCCGGCTTGCCGACCTGGGCGTAGAGCTTCGAGAGCGACTTGGCGCTCTTCTGGGCCTCGTCGGCGCTGGCTTCGAGCAGTTCGTAGAACTTTTCATCCTTACCGAGGACCTTCTTGAGGAAGTCTTTCATGGGTGGTTGGGTGTGTCCGTTCAACTTGGGGCGGGGGAGGGGGTGCAAGCCCAGTTCGTCACACATCCGTAACATCTGTAACATCAGGTTATTACGATTGTTACGATTGTGTGACGGGGCGTGGAGGGGAGGAGGACTGAATGGAGGGCTGAGCCGATGACAGATGACAGAAGACAGAGGGCTGAATCGATCACGGAGGACTGAATGGAGGACTGCGTTGAGGACTGAGTGGAGGACTGAATTGAAAAAGCTCCGCCACCGGCCACCCGGGGCTGCCACCTGCCACCCGAAGCGAAATCATAAAATCCAAAGGGAAACCGGAGACCGGATGAGTGGCTGGGGCATCATAGCCCCAAACTTTGGCGCTTTGCGTCTTCCGAACCGCCAACCGCTATCCGCT
>CANGRI010000110.1 GCA_947456525.1 Opitutia bacterium | reverse complement strand
TTGGCCGCGACGCGGGCCCGGCCGCCGGAGGCGCAGAGGAGTACAACGGTCTTCTGGTCATTGCCGGCGAGGAGGGCTCGAACGTTGAGGTCCGTGACGTTCTCGAGGGGGAGGTTCACCGCGCCCTGGACGCGTCCGGAGCGGAACTCGGCGGGCGAACGGACGTCGAGCAGCAACGCGCCGGCACCGGCTTCGGCCATGACGTTCAGCGGGTGGAGCTCATCATGGCTGTCCTTGGCCAGTGTACCCGGGGCGCCGCAGGCCTTGACCGTACCGCAGGCGGACGCCGCAGGGGCGATGTCCGACGGCCGACGCAGGGCGAGGTCGCGGACATAGGTGGCTCCGCTGACATTGTAGGCGTCGAAACCGTTTTCACGCAGGAGGCGCGTGCCCACGTGCGCACGGAGGCCGCTGTGGCAGACGACGGCGGTGCGCTTGGACTGGTCGAGTTCGCCGAGGCGATCGCGGAGGGAGTTGAGCGGGATATTCCGTGCGTGGTCGGCGCCGATGAGCTTGAGCTCGGCGCATTCGTCGGCGTCGCGGAGGTCGACGACCTGGTAGCCCGACAGGTCGACGTCGGGCTGGATCACCGGGGCGAGACCGTCGAGGTCGTTCATCGCGGCGAAGGCGGCCATGTGCAGCGGATCTTTGGCCGAACCGAAGGGCGGGGCGTAGGCGAGGTCGACCTGCGCGAGGTCGCGCACGGTGCCGCCGAAGTGCAGGAACGAGGCGATCACGTCGAGGCGCTTGTCGATGCCCGCTCCGCCGACCGCCTGGGCGCCGAGGATGCGGCCCGTGCCGGCTTCGTAGACGAGTTTCAGCGTGAGCGACTTCGCGCCGGGGTAATAGCCGGCGTGGTGATTGGCGGTGATGTGGACCGCGCGGGCCAAGAGGCCGCGCTTGAGGGCCGATTTCAGGGAGTCGCCCGCGATGCCGGCGCCGAGGCCGAAGACCTTGATGATGGCCGTGCCCCAGGCGGCGGGCGCCTTGGCCGACTTGCCCGTGGCGGCGTGTTCGCCGACGAGGCGTCCGGTGCGGTTCGCGATGCCCGCGAGCGGCACGCGGCCGCGCTGGCCCGTGGTGCCGAGCAGGTATTCCGCGGCGTCGCCGACGGCGTAGATATCCTGGTCACCCGTACGCTGGTATTCGTCGGTCAGGATGCCGCCCGTGGCGCCCACGGCGAGGCCGGCGGCGACGGCGAGCTGGTTGTAGGGGCGGACGCCGAGGCCGAGGATGACTAGGTCCGCGTCGACCGTGACGCCGTTCTCGAGGATGACGCCAGTCGCCGCGCCCGCGGCTTCACGGATCGCGCTGAAACCGGAACCGGAGATCAGGCGGATGCCATGGCGGAGGAGTTCGCGGCGGAGGGGCTCAGCCATCTCGCTGTCGAGCGGAGGCAGCACCTGGCCGACTTTCTCGATGAGGGTGACGTCCAGGCCGCGTTCCTTCAGCTGTTCGGCGACCTCGAGGCCGATGAAGCCCGCGCCGACCACGGCGACCTTCTTCACCGAAGGTAGCTGGGCCAGGATGCGGTCCATGTCCTCGATGTTACGCAGCGAATGCACGCCCTTGGCGCGCACGCCGGGGACGTCCGGGGTGAGCGGGGCCGCGCCGGGGGCGAGGATCAGCTTGTCGTAGGATTCGTCATATTCCGTGCCGGCGACGTGGTCGCGGATGCGGACGGTCTTATTCGCGCGGTCGATCGCGAGGGCTTCGTGGCGGACGCGGACTTCGATGTTGAAGCGTTTCTTGAACATCTCGGGCTTGGCCACGAGCAGCTTGGCGCGGTCCTGGATGATACCGCCGAGGTGGTAGGGCAGGCCGCAGTTGGCGAAGGAGACGAAGGAGTCCTTCTCCAGCATGATGATGCGGGCTTTCTCGTTCATGCGGCGGGCGCGCGTGGCGGCCGAGGCGCCGCCGGCGACGCCGCCGACGATGAGAATCTTGGGGGAGGGGTTCATGAGATTATTTGGCGAAATGGGAACGGATGCAGCCGAGGATCGTCAGGCAGCCCGCGTGGGCCACGCGGTAGCGGGCGACGCGGCCTTCGCGTTCGGCGGCCACCAGGCCATGGGCGCGGAGGCGCATCAGGTGCTGGCTGACCGTCGCCTGCGGACGGCGGAGGCGCGTGCTGAGCTCCGTGACTTCGAGCGGGCCCTTCTCCAGGGCTTCCACGATGCGGAGGCGATCCGGGTGGGAAAGCGTACGGAGGGCGCTCGCGCAGTGGCGAAGGACCTTCGGGTCAAGCGGCTGGGCTTTCGACATATTCAAAAGTTTGAATGTATTTTCGGGGAAAGTCAAATGCGATGAGAGTATGGAGTATTGAGTATCGAGTATGGGGGTGGGAGGCCCATTTCAGGTGGCGGGTGGCAGGGTGGGATGAGGTAGGGACGTGATTGCTATCACGTCCGTTCGCGACGGCACATCCGAACGTAAACCGATCTAGGCTAAGATCCGACGACTCCCGGCCTCGGTCTCGAACGGCGGCGATGGCAATCGCTGCCCTACCCAAGGCAGCTATCACCCGCCACCTGCGACCCGGGAATGGGTGTAATAGGGCAGCACGTGGTGCTGCCCCTGCCTGCGAAGACTACTTCTTTGCTTCCGCCTTATGGACCAGCGCAAAAATCCCGGCGGCCATGGCGATGAGTCCGGCGTAGCAGACCCATTCGGGCTGGCCGAGGAGTTCGGGTAGGCGGACCTTACCGTAGGCGCCGACGGGTAGGACGTTCGCCGCAATCCAATCGAAGCTGAGCGCGTAGGCGATACCGCCGACCATCATGCCAGCGAGGCCGGCCAGGGCGTCGAGACGGCCCGTGGCAATCGCGGCGAGACCGGTGCCGGGGCAATAGCCGAGGAGGACCATGCCGACGCCGAAGATCGCGGCACCGAGGCCGACGGCGAGGAGGTTGAGATCCTTGATGTGGTACTTGGCGAGATCCTGACCATGCAGGAGGGCGATGCCGACGCCGCCGACGGCGATGGCGGTCATCATGACCTTTATGACGGTGAAATCACGGAACTGGAAGAGGCGGACGATGATGTCGAAGTCGGTGACGCCGCCGCGGTGCAGGAGGAAGCCGAAGAGGATACCGAAACCGATGGCCGACCAGAGGAGGCCGGTGCCGGTGAGGAAGGCGAGGGTGAGATGCATTTGGTTGGGTCTCGGTCAGGGGTTAGGCTTGGGTGGAGCGGCCGTAGAGCAGCTTCGCGGTGAGGATGCCCGAGGCGAACATCACGATGAAGAAGAGCCAGCCGCTGGCGGCCAGCTGGAGGCAGCCGCTGATACCATGGCCGCTGGTGCAGCCGTCGGCGAGTCGTGCACCGTAGAGGATGATGACGCCGCCGAGGAAGGCCGCGATGAGGCGCTTGGTCTTGGAGGGGCCGAAGCTTTCCGTCCACACGGTCGAATCCGCGGTGAACTTGAAGGCGCCGCACAGCAGGGCGCTCAGGAACGCGCCGATCACGGTGCCGACGAGGAAGAGGGTGCTGTAATCCCACGTGGGGATCGCGGTCTTCGCCCAATAGGTATTGGATGCGACTTTGTCCGCTCCGAGGAACGGCATGGCGCAGGCGCCGGAGGCCTGGGCGAGGCCGGTCGACATGCCGAGCGGCTTGTTGACGATCGAGAAGGTCAGGATGCTGAGCAGGCCGATCAACGCGCCGACGAGATAAGGATTCCAGCGAGGATTCTTCATGGGGGGGGTCCTTCTTGGAGTAGTCGTTCCGCCCGATGTTCCGATATTAAAAAGACCTCTGAATCTGAGTCATGATTCGATGATTGAGGGAATGACGGATGGTGCAGTTCGCGGTGAGGGGTTGATGGTAAGAAAATATTTCCAGGTGCCAGGTCTCCGCTGCAGGTGCGAGTGCAGGTACAGGTTCGGGACCGGAGAAAGTGCATCTTGAACTGGTAGGGCCGAGCATCCCTGCTCGGCCGCGGCCGGCCAAGGATGGCCAGCCCTACCAGGCCGCCGTAGGGCGGCCTCCGCGGCGGAGTGCACGATGAATCCCGCCCCTACCCATTGTATCCCTGGCCAACTGGCCAACGGATCAACCGATCAACTTGGTTCTCCCCTTGTCACCGTGTCACC
Source organism: Opitutia bacterium (assembly GCA_947456525.1). Taxonomy (GTDB): domain Bacteria; phylum Verrucomicrobiota; class Verrucomicrobiia; order Opitutales; family UBA953; genus UBA953. Next base: position 633 of record CANGRI010000110.1, on the reverse strand, counting down.
TTGCCCACGTGTCCCCTGGCTCGCTTAAGCGAGCCGATTAGCCGCGCTGACGAGGGCCTTGAGGCCGGCGAGCTCGATGTTGGCGTCGACGCCGCAACCCCAGACGGTGCGGCCGTCCTTGGACTGCAGCGAGACGTAGGCGGCGGCGGAAGATTCCGAGCCGGCGGTCAGCGCGTGCGAGCGGTAGTCCTTGAGGGAGAAGTTCGCCCAGCCCTTCGATTCGAGGGCGTGCACGAGCGCGCTGATCGGGCCGTTGCCTTCGCCGACGAGCGTGAGGACCTGGCCGTCAAGACGGACCTCGGCCTGGCAACGCACGGTCTGCTTGTCGACGGGCGAGGAGCTGAATGAGATCAGTTCGAGCGGGCGGGCGACGTTGACGAAGTTCTGGCGGAAGCAGTCGTGGATCTCGGCGGGCGAGAGTTCCTTGCCAAGCTTGTCCGCGTGCTTGCCGATGAGGTTACCGACTTCCGGGTGCATCAGCTTCGGGAGGTCGAAGCCGAACTCGCGGTCGAGCACGTAGGCGACGCCGCCCTTGCCGCTCTGCGAGTTGATGCGGATGATGGCCTCGTAGGAACGCCCGATGTCCATCGGGTCGATGGTGAGGTAGGGTACGTCCCACGGGGCGTCAGGGCC
>CANGRI010000109.1 GCA_947456525.1 Opitutia bacterium | reverse complement strand
CGTTGTTGCCGATCCAGTAGGTCCCGAGGCCGCTGCCGTTGGTGAAGGCCAGGCCGATGCCGTCGCGGCCGGAAACCGTGAAGGTTCCCGTGCTGCTGGAACCCTGCGAATACTGTCCGAGGGTGATGACATTGCCGCCCGCGAGGTTTACGGCGCCGACGTTGCCGACGTTCGAGCCGCCGATGGCGCGGTCGACGAAGAAGGTGGTGCCGGTCGTGCCGCCGGAGGAGACGTTGGCGCCGCCGAGGTTATTCGCCGCGAAGTTGGCGCCCGCGGCGTCGGAACGGAACTCGACCGCGCCGCTGACCCAGTTGTTGGCCACGCGCAGGCCGTTCGGGTTCGTGCCCATCTGGCCGCCGGCGGTCAGGCGGATCGTGCCGCCGGTGAGGTAGAGCTGACCCGCGAAGCTATCCATCGCGCCGTTGGCGAAGGAGAGCGTGCCGGCGCCGACCTTGTCGATGATCGGCACGTTGACCCCGCCCGAGCCCGCGAACACGCCGGCAGCGTCACCGGCGACAGAGACCGTACCGCTCAGGAGGAAATTGCCGTCGCCGGTGAGCTGCAGGGGCGAGGAACCGACGACGAGGGACCCCGAGAGTGTGGTCAGGCCGGCGAGGGATCCCGCGATGCGGGCGCCGGCGTTGTTGGTATTGAAGGACCAGTAGGTGGAGACCGTGCCGGTGAGCGTGTTGTTGCCGACGGCGAAGAGCGCCGCTTCGTCGCCGACCGGCCCGCCGCCCGCGAGGGAGAGGTTGCGGCCGAACGCGCCGAGGTTGCCGAGGACGAGCGTACCGCCGCCGTAGGCCGGCAGGCCGGCGGCGAGGTTCATGCCGCGGATGGCGTTGCCCGTGACGGTGATCGTGCCCGTTCCCGCGCCCATCGCGCCCGCGGAGGAGAGCACCAACGTACCGGAGTTGATCGTCGCCGTGCCGGTGAAGGTGTTGCCGGCGTTGGTCAGTCGGGTGACGCCGCTATTGACGATGAGCGAGCCGGCGCCGGAGACGAGGCCGTCGATCTGGGAGACGAAGGCGAGCTGCTCGTAGGTGGCGGCATTATAGGCGCCGCCGAAATTGCCGCCGAGCGAGAGCGCGCTACCGGCACCGAGGACGACCGAGGAGGCCGCGCCGGCCGTCAGGGAGACCACAGCCTGGTTATAGCCATTGGTGTCGAGAACGACACCGGAGGCGTTCGCAAGCGTGACGGCGGAGAAAGCGCTGAACGCGCCGGCCGCGCCGGCCTTGAGCGTGCCGCCGAGGACGGTCGTGGCGCCGGAATAGGTGTTCGCGCCGCCGAGGACGAGCGTGCCCGCTCCGAGCTTGGTGAGACTGCCCGTGCCGCCGCTCACGAGGCTGTTGACGGTGAGGATACCCGCGCCGTTCTGCTGGACGATGAGCTCGGCGTTCGACGCGCCGACCTGACCGCCGGTCAGCGTGCCATTGTTCGCGCCGACGAGCTGAAGGGCGCCGCTGGTGAGCGTGAGGACATTGGTGGCGGCGCCGAGGTTGACCGTCTGGGCGCCGGCCGTGGTGTCGAAGGTGAGCGAATCGGCCGAGCGGGCCGTGACGCCGTTGCTCCAGAGCAGCGGGCTCGCCGCCATGCCGGCGGTCGTGAAGTCTGTCGTCGCGCCGTTGCTGTTGTCGGCCAGCACCGAAGCCGTGGCCGAGGGCGAGAAGGCGACGATGCTGCCGCCGGAAACCTGGGCGAGGCTCACGGCGCCGGTGGCGTCCTTGACCGAAGCCCACGAGAGGATGCCGTTGGGGCCGGTGCCGGCGAGGCTGGTCGTGGCGACCATCGCGCCGGAATTCGCCGAGGAAAGATCGAGGAGCAGCGCGCCGGCCGTGCCGCGCGCGATCGCGCCGAGGGCGAGGGTCGTGCTCGTGCCGCCGTTCGCATCGAGGACGACGCGGGCGAGCGAGGAGGCCGTCGTCGTCAGCGCAAGGGACTGGCTGCTGACGCCGGAAGCGGCGCCGCGATAGGCGAAGGCCGCGGCGCCGAGCGTGACCGGCGCGGCGACGGCGAGCGAACCGCCCGCATTGGCGTCGAGGAGCAGCGTGCCGTTCGTGACGGCGGTGTTGCCCGTATAAGTGTTGGCGCCGGCGAGCGTCCAGGTACCCGAACCGGCCTTAGTGAGTCCGCCCGTCGTCGTGGCGATGGGCGAGGCGACCGTGCCGTTGCCGGCGCCGGCAAGCGTGAGGCCGAAGGTCGCGCCGGTGATCGCGCCGGCGTTCGAAAGCGTGAGCGTACCGGCGTTGACGGCGATGGTCGAAGCCGAGCCGAGCGTGACGAGTCCCGCGTAGGCGTTGGTGCCGCTGACGTTGACGAGGGAACCGGTCTGGCCGGCGAAACCGACGCCGTTGAGCGTGAGCGGGATGGAACCGACGCCCGCCTGCAGTTGGAGCGTGCCGCCGGCGGCGACCGTGACGCCCGTGCTGCCGGCCAGGGCGGAGGCAGCCTGGAGATTCAGCACGCCGGCGTTGACGGCGACCGTGCCCGTCAGCGTGTTGGCCGTCGAGAACGTCGCCGTACCGTTGTCGTTCTTGATCAGCGAACCGAAGGAGGAAGCCGTGGTGGCCAGCGTCGTATTGCCGGCGCCGGCGAGCGTCAGCGCATAACCCGGGGCGGTCACGCCGCCGGAGAGCGTCAGCGCACCGCCGACCGTGCTGATCTGGGTGGCGGTGCCGAGCGTCACCGCGCCGGAGAGGGTATTGGCGCCTCCGATATTACGGAGCGCGCCGGCGTTGCTCGCGGAACCCGTGCCCGAAACCGTGAACGGCACGGTGGCCGTGATCGCGGCGGCGGTACCGTCGAGCTCGAGCGTCGCTCCGCCCATGACGACCGCGCCGCTGAGGGCGGTGCCCAGGCCGGCGGACGAGGTCGTCAGCGTGCCGGCGGCGACATTGAGGGCGCCGGAGAAAGTGTTCGCGCCGAGGAGCGAGAGCTGGCCCGCGCCGGTCTTGGTCAGCGGGCCCGTGCCGCCGATGATGCCCGGAACCGCGAGAGCGGTGCCGGCGGTGGCGACGTCAAGCACGCCGCCCGAGGCGCCGACGGTGATGCCGCGGTTGACGTTGAGCGTCACCGACGTCGTGGTCGCGCTGAAGACGCCGCCGTTGAGCAGGAGGTTGTCCGCGACCGCCGAGGCGGGGGCGACGCCGAGGGAGGCGTCGTTAGCATTGGCGCCGTTGATCTGCAGGACGCCGTTCAGGACCTGGATGCCCTGGCTGCCGCTGAGGTCGAGCGTGCCGGCATTGAGGCCGGTCAGGGCGAGGGTGCCGAGTCCCTGCTTGATAAGCTGGTTGCCCGTGCCGGCCGTCGTGATGACGCCCGAGAGCGTCTGCGCATTGGAAGTCGAACCCGTGAGGGCGTTGACCGTGAGCGTGCGGGCGACGCCGGAGGAGGCGCTCCAGGTGACCGGACCGGAAAGCGTGAGCGTGTTGGCGCCGAACTGGCCGAGCACGAGGGACGTGGCGGCGTTGGCGAGGACGACCGGGTTGGTGACCGTGATGGCGGAAGAGCTGCTGAGCGCGGTACCAGAACCGCTGACGAGCAGGTTACCGGCACCCAAGGCGCCGGCGACGTTGAGGATGAGTCCGCCCGCCTGGAGGTCGACGCCGGTGGAGCCGGCGACGCCGAAGGTGTTCGCGCCGCCGAGCTGGAGATTGCCGGCTCCGGCCTTGGCGAGGCTGCCCGTGCTGACCGCCGTCTGGATGATCGCCGCGATGTTGAGTCCCGGAGCGTAAGGCGAGATGACCGTACCGCCGGCGGTGCCGTCGGCGGTGATCGGATGGACCGTGACCGTGCGGACGCCGGAACCGATCTCGAGGTTACCCGCGGTGATGACCGAAGTGGAGGCCGCGTTGCTGGAATAGGCCGTGATGCCGCCGGTCAGCGTCAGGATGCCGCCCGTGGTCGAGATGTTCGGCGCGGCGCCGCCGCTGCTGTTGAAGGTCAGACCCGTCAGGCTGTTGTTGCCGGCCAAGGTGACCGTCGCGCCGCCGTTCAGCGTCACGGACTGCGGGGCGATCACGCCGCCGGCGACCTGGGTGAGCGTGCCGCCGTTGATCGTGATGCCGACGCCGCTCGCCGGGGCGGGCAGCGTACCCGTCGCGCCGACCGTCAGGTTGACGCCGCTGACGACGGTGCCGCCGGTGTAAGTGTTGGTGCCGAGGAGCGTGATGACGCCGGCGGAAGAATAGCTGCCACCGAAGGTGACGAGACGCAGGGCGGTGCCGGCGTTATCCTCGAGGATCGAGTTGACCGAAAGGGCCGTCGCAGCCGTCGAGTTCTGATAGAAAAGGAAGAGGTCGTTCGAGCCCGTACCGTTGGCAAAACCGGAGGTGATATGGCCCGAATTGACCGCCGCACCCAGCGAGGACGTGCCGCTGGTGCTAGCCACGTTCTGGACGAGCAATCCGCCCGACGCCAGGACGAGCTTGTCCGTCGCCGCGCCGAACGTCAGCACATTGTTCGTCGACGCCGTGGTATTGAAGAAATTGAGCGAGTTGACCGTCGTCGTGCCACCCGGGGCGGTTGCGCTGGCGGCCACACGCACGTTCTGCGTGGCGGTCGCGCCCGTGAGGGTGATCGCGTCGTAACCCGGGAAGCCGGCGGCGTTGAGGGCGCCGACGCCATAGGTGGCGTTATAGCCGGCGAACTCGACGGTATTAGTATTGAAGTAGCCGGAGGTGATCAACGCCCAGCCTCCGATGATATTATTGGTCAGCGTCGGGGCCGTCGTGATGAGGATGTTCT
>CANGRI010000108.1 GCA_947456525.1 Opitutia bacterium | reverse complement strand
GCCACGCCTCCGCACCTCAAGCCCGAGGAAGTCCTTGCGCCGTTCGTCCAGCACGAGGAGCTCGCCGGTGCCGTCGCGCTCGTCGCCGACCGCGAGAAGGTGCTCTCGGTCACCGCGGTCGGTTTCGCCGACATCGAAGCGAAGAAGCCCATGGCGGAGGATTCCGTCTTCTGGATCGCCTCGCAGTCGAAGGCCATGACCGCGGTCGCGGTGCTAATGCTCGTCGACGAAGGCAAGATTGCCCTCGACGATCCGGTCGAGAAGTACCTGCCCGAATTCAAGGGTCAGCGTGTCGCCGGACCTAAGCCCGTCGCCAAGCCCGAGCCTAAGGACAAGAAGAAGGGCAAGGACGCCGCGGCCAAGACCGCCCCCGTGCCCGAGCCGGAGCCGGTCGCCGCCATCCACCCGATCACGATCCGTGAAGTGCTCTCTCACGTCAGCGGCTTGCCGTTCAAGTCCGAGGAGGAGAAGCCTACGCTCGATGGCTTGCCCCTAGCGGACGCCGTGAAGACCTACGCCAAGGCCCCGCTCGCGACGCAGCCAGGCGCGAATTATCAGTATTCCAACGCCGGCATCAACACCGCCGCCCGCGTCCTCGAAGTCGTCAGCGGTATGCCCTATGAGGAGTTCATGCAGAAGCGACTGTTCGATCCGCTGGGCATGAAGGACACCACCTTCTGGCCCAACGCGGAGCAGGTGTCGCGTCTCGCCAAGACCTACAAGCCCGACGCTTCGAAGAAGAAACTCGTCCTTGGCAGCCTCAACCAGCTGCAGGCGGATCTCACCGATCACCAGCATCGTTTCCCGATGCCTGCCGGCGGCCTGTTCTCGACCGCGAAGGACGTTTCGCAGTTCTGTCGCATGCTGTTGAACCGCGGCGAGCTCGACGGACGACGCTACATCAGCATGAAATCCTTCGAGGCGCTCTCGGTCCGTCAGACGCCTCCGAACATCAAGCAGGATTACAGCTTCGGCCTGAACGTCAGCCCTGACGGCTTCGGTCATGGAGGCGCGCAGGCTACCAGCATGGATATCCGCACCAAGAACGGGATCGTCGTGATCTGGATGGTGCAGCACCAAGGCTTCCCCGGCGCCGGCAACAAGGCGCAGGGCGAGTACAAGAACTGGGCGATCCGCGAGTTCGGGAAGTGATCGCTCCGCGTGCTCGCACGCATGCGCAGGGGCAGGTGGACGCGGTGCCACGCGGGCATGGAGTTGAGGAGAGGCTCGGGATGCGCCGATAATGACCTATTCCGCTCAATAGACGTGAAAGGTTTGAAGAGTGGCGGCGAGGTTGGAACATCGGGTCCCCGTTCCCCGTCCTTACTGCACCCATGAGAACCCGCCCCCTCGCCGCCTTCGTGTTCGCGCTGCTGTCCGTCTTCGGACTTTGCGCGCAGACCAAGGAGCCGGTCGCCAAGATCGTCCTGCCGCCGGAACCGGTCGCGCAGGCTGTCACCAAGAAGATCAGCGTGCTCGACCTGTTCCGCGAAGGAAAGGCCGAGACGTTCATCAATCCGAAGGCGGACATCCACGATGACGCGAAGAACGTCTTCAGGTTCGAGCCCGACGGGCTGTTCCACGTCAGCGGCAACGGCTACGGCGGCATCACGACCCTCGACAGCTTCAAGGACTACCATCTCGTCATCGAGTTTAAGTGGGGCGAGAAGACGTGGGGCAAACGCGAGAAGGCTTCGCGCGACAACGGCATCCTCGTCCATTGCTGGGGACCGCAGGGCACCATGGGCGGCAGCTGGATGGCCAGCATCGAGGCCCAGATCATCGAAGGCGGCGTCGGCGACATCCTCGTGCTCTCGCCGAAGCTCGCCGACGGCACCGTGCTCACGACCTCGATCAGCGCCGAAGCCGGCATCGATACCAACAAGCAGACCATCTGGTCGCCCGGCGCCCCGCGTCGCACGATGACCACCGGCCGCCTCAACTGGCAGCACCGCGCCGCCAACTGGAAGGACGTCAAAGGCTTCCGCGGCAAGGATGACGTCGAATCGCCGTCCGGCGAATGGACCCGTTTCGAGGTCATCGCCAAGGGCGACACGCTCCAGTATTTCGTCAACGGCGTGAAGGTGAACGAAGCCTTCGAGTGCAAGCCCAGCCAAGGCCGCATCCTCCTGCAGGTCGAGGCCGCGGAGATGTTCGTGCGCCGCCTGGACCTCTATCCGCTCGGCGAGTTCAAGGAGAAGTGGGGCGCCACCAAGCACGTCGGCCACGGCGACGCCGAGGAGTTCCCGGCCTACGCCTATCGTCCGCAGTTCCTCGATCTCTCCAAGGAGCAGATCGCCCAGTATACCCCGAAGGCCAAGCTGCCGCCGGGTTTTGAAATGGTCGTCGCCGCCACCGCTCCGATGGTCGCCAATCCCACCATGGGATGCGTCGATGACCGTGGTCGCCTCTTCGTGGGCGACTCCGCTGGCGTGAATTGGAGCCCGAAGAAGTTCGAGAGCGTCCTGCCCAACCGCATCCTCCTCCTGGAAGATTGCGACGGCGACGGCGTCTATGAGCACAGCACCGTCTTCGCGGACAAACTCGCTTATCCCAAGGGCGCCTACTGGTATCAGGGCAGCCTCTACGTGGCCGACACTCCCGGCATCTGGAAGTTCACCGATACCACCGGCAGCGGTGTCGCGGACAAACGTGAGCTGATCGTCGGCGGTTTCCAGTGGACCGCCAACAGCGCCGACTGCCACGGTCCGCGCCTCCATCCTGACGGCCGCTTCTATTGGACGCACGGTCGTAAGGGCCATACCATCAAGCAGCAGGATGGCACGCTCGTGCACGCCGGCCTCAACAGCGGCATCTGGTCGATGAAACCCGACGGCTCCGACGTCCGCTGGCATTCGCTTGGTTGCGCCGACAATCCCACCGGCCTCGATTTCACGCCCACAGGCGAGCTCATCGGGACCACCAACCTTTATTTCGGAAGCCCGCGCGTCGACACCCTCATGCAGTGGCAGCTCGGCGGCGTCTACGAGCGTCCGGACTTCCTCCGCATCATCGCCGATCTCCCGCGCACCCACGAGCGCATGCCCATCCTCCGCGAACTCGGCCACATGGTGCCCAGCGGTTGCATCTTCTGGAAGAACGCCAACGCCCTCGCGACCGACGGGCATCCTTGGGCCGCCGACCCGGCCAACCTGCAGCTGATGGTGTCCATGTACAACTCGCAGAAGGTCCTGCGGTACGAGCTCCAGAAGGAAGGTTCCACCTATCGCACCACCGAGCACGAATTCTTCACCGTCGAACGCAAAGGCGCGCACCTGACCGATGTCATGGAAGACCCCGACGGCTCGCTCATCGTCTTCGACACCGGTACCTGGTATTCGCACTGCCCGTCGAGCCTGCAGGGGTCGGCCAATGTTCCCGGCATGATCTACCGTATCCGCCGCACCGCGGAAGGGAAGGCCGCGCATGCCGCCGTGCTCGCCGCCCATAAGCCGCTCGAACTCGCCAAGCCCAAGACCGACACTGAACTCATCGCCCGGCTTTTTCTCACCGACCAGGCCGAAGTCCGCCGGGGACTCGAAGGCCTGACCTTCCGCGAGGTCAGCTCGCCGGTCGTCACGGAAGCCATCCGCGTTCTTCTCTCCCGTGAAGCCGACCTCGTGCTCGAGCACGCCATCCTTGCCGCCGGGATGCGCCTCGCTGGTTTCACCGCCGCCGACCTCGCCGCGGCCAAAGGTCCCGTGGCCCAAGCTCGCCTGCTGCGCATCGTCTCGCAGACCCGCACCAAGGAGGCCGACTATGCCGAGGTTCTGAAGTTCGCCGTTTCCAAAGCGGATTCCGCCGACGCCGCCCTCGCCAGGAACGCCTACCTCGCGCTGATTAAGGCGCCGGACGCCGACAAGCTGCTCGATCCCGTCTTCGAAGGTTGGCTGAAGCAGCCGGCCCCGTCTTCCGCGCAGGTCGCCGCGTTGGAGAAATTCTCGACCGCCCTCGCCGGCAAGCCCGGCGTGGCCAAGGTCATCGGCGCGATGCTCGCGCACGCCAAGGGCACCGTCCGCCAGTCCGCCTTGCGCGCCATCGCGGCCCAGGCCGGCAAGGTCGAGGCCAAGGAATGGGCTCCCACGCTCGAGGCGATGCTCGCCAAGGGCGCTTCGCCTCTGCTGCTCGATGCGCTGGCCCGCGTTAAGGACAAGCGCTACGACGCCCAGCTGAACGCCTTGGCTGCGGACGTCGCCAAGCCCTCGTCGCTTCGCCTCAAGGCCCTGCTGGCCCTGTCCGGCAGCGGCAGCACCCTGAGCGATCCGGCGTTCCGGCTGCTCACCGAACTGCTCGTCGATCCCGCCAGCCCGGGGCTGCGCATGGATGCCGCGACGCGTCTTGCGAACAGCCCGCTGACCCCCGCGCAGTGGGAGGCTTACCTCGCCCTCCTGCCCACGACCGGTCCCCTCGAGCAGAACGAGCTCCTGGTGGCGCTTGCTTTGCCGCAGGTCTACAAGGGCGTGAACGTTACGACCGGCAAGAAGATCGCCGCCGCCTACGCGAAGTCGCCGATGCTCGGGACTTTCAATCAGGACCTCGTGCGCAAGGCCTTCGGCTTCCTGCCGCGCGAAGTCTACGAGATCCTCGAGCCGGCGTTCGACGCGGCTCTCGCGGCCAACGAGGCCAAGAAGGAGCGCATGGGTGCGCTCGCGCTCGCCGCGGCCAAGAAGGGGGATCCCGCCGTCGGTCGCCGTAACTTCGAAGCCGGGAAGGGCGCCTGCATCGCCTGCCACAAGGTCGGCGACGTCGGCAACGAGGT
>CANGRI010000107.1 GCA_947456525.1 Opitutia bacterium | reverse complement strand
TACTGCCTCGCCCATCCGGCCAAGCCGGGCGAATTCCGCGCGGTCTGGTGCCACAGCGCCTACGGCGTGAAGAACCGCACATGGGACGACGCGATTCTTAACCTGAAGAACAACGGCTTCACCGCTGTCTTCCCCAACATGCTCTGGGGCGGCGTCGCCTACTACCCGAGCAAGGTCCTGCCGGTCGCGCCCGACATCTCCGCCAAGGGCGACCAGATCGCCGAATGCCTCGCCGCGTGCCGCAAACACGGCCTGCAGATCCACGTCTGGAAGGTCGACTGGAACCTCGGCCGCGACGTGCCCACGTCCTTCGTCGCGCAGCTCCGCGCCGAGCATCGGCTGCAGATGAGCGACACCGGTGAAGAAGATCCGTGGCTCTGCCCCTCGAACCCGCTCAACGCCGCGCTCGAACGCGACGCGCTGGTCGAGGTCGCCCGCGATTACGCCGTCGACGGCATCCACTTCGACTACATCCGCTATCCGGACGGTCGCCACTGCTTCTGCCCGCCCTGCCGCGAGCGCTTCGAGCACGCCACCGGGAAGGCCGTCGCCAAGTGGCCCGCCGACGTGCAGGTCAAGGGCGTCCGGCGCGAAGAGTGGATCAAGTGGTGCCAGGAGAACATCAACACCGTCGTCCGCACGACCAGCGAAGCCGTCCGCAAGGTCCGCCCGGGCATCAAGGTCAGCGCCGCGGTGTTCCGCCAGTGGGACCAGGACAGCCGCACCATCATGCAGGACTGGAAGCTCTGGTGCGAACGTGGCTGGCTCGATTTCGTCTGCCCGATGGACTACACGGAAAGCGAGACCGGCTACGACAGCTGGATCCGCCAGCAGAAGACGTGGGCCGGCCCCGCCGGACTGGTGCCCGGCATCGGCATCACCTCGTCGCGCACCACGCTCGCCCCCGACGCGACCGTGCGCCAGATCGAGATCACCCGCCGGCACGAGACCCAGGGCTTCATCCTGTTCAATCATGGCGAACGCGAGGCCCGGGAGATCATCCCGGCGCTGGGACTCGGCCCCACGAAGCGCTGAACGCCACAATTGGCTGGCGCTCCCGGCCCCGCCCCTCATCCCTTTTCGGCATGTCTTCCGAACCGACTCCTCCCTTCGACGGCCCCCAGCTGGGCGACACGGTCGACGGACTCACGCTCATCGCGGTCGGCATCCGGGACACCTTCACCGAAGTCCTCCCCGCGCACCGCGAGGCTTTCACCCTCCTCAACGAATGGATGAGCGGCATCCGCCTCTATGAGCTCGAGGACGCCCTCGACCTCGACGCCAACTTCTGGGACGAGCTCCTCGACTGCGACTACGAGGTCGGCGAAGGCGAGATCGACGGCGACAAGCCGGGCGAGATGGTGACGATCTACGACGTCTGGGCCGACGAGAAGGAAGCCGAGGCCTGCCTCGACAAGCTCTGCGCCCGCCTCGAAGAACTGAAAACCATGGCGATTGAGATGCTGCCCCCGGGCCTGCACAACGCCGCGAAGTCGCACAAGGCCCCGCTTGAGACGCTCAAGCTGATCGCTCAGCTGGCCGACTGATCACTTCTTGACCTTGGCCTTGGCTTTGCCGGCAGGGCTTTTCTTGATCAGCTGCACGGCAACATCGTTCGCAAGGTCCGCGCCGGGCGTGCTCCGACCGCGGTCGATGATCTTCTCGAGTTCGGCCTTCATGGCGGCCACGCGCTCAGGAAATTCGGCCTGGAGATTATTCCGTTCGCCCGGATCTTTCGACAGGTCGTAAAGCTGTACAAGAGGCAGACCGGCTTCTTCCGGACCCGGCTTCGGCGAACTCCAGCCGCCGGAACCCGCGCTGAGGCAGAGTTTCCACTGGCCGTCGCGGATCGCGAAACTGCCGTTGATCGACTGGCTCACGATGCCCTGACGGACCTCTGCCTTGTCGCCGCGCAGGACCGGCAGTAAACTCACGCTGTCTTCGGCCATGGCGACAGGGACGTTCGCACCGGTGATCTCCGCAAAGGTGGCGAGGAAGTCGATCTGGCCGACGAGGGCCGAAGAAACCCCCGGCTTGACCTTACCCGGCCAGCGCACGACGAACGGCACGCGATGGCCGCCTTCGTATAGATCGGCCTTGTTGCCACGATAGATATAGCTCGGTTCATGTCCGGCCTTCCGGAGTTCCGGAATCTTGGCCGCCGTCGAGCAACCGTTGTCGGACGTGAAGATCACGAGGGTGTTCTCGGTCAGCCCTAGTTTGTCCAGCGAAGCGAGTAGCCGGCCGACGTCATAGTCGACCTGCTTCACGAAGTCGGCGTAAGGGCTGATGCCGCTGGTCCCTTGAAATTCCTTGGTCGGGACGATCGGGGTGTGCGGCGCGTTCAAGGGGACATAGGCGAAGAACGGCTTGGCCGGGTCGGCCTTCCGCTGCGCCTCGATGAAATCGATCGTGTGGTCGATGACCGAAGGCAGCACGTCGACGGCCTCGAACTTCGGTCCGGCCGGACCGGTCCGCAGCCAGGTCTTCGTCGCGCTGGGAATCTCCGTCATGCGACGGTCCTTGATCCAGACGAACGGTGGCATGTCGAGCGAGGCGCTGATGCCGAAGAAGGTGTCGAACCCGTGGTCGACCGGGCCGCCGACGATGTCGCCGGCGAAATCGATCATCCCGACGTTCTTCGGATTCTTCTCGTACACCCCGCCGTCGTCCGCGTAACCGCCGCCGGCGATGGGGAAACTCATCCCGAGGTGCCACTTGCCGAAGCAGCCGGTGGCATAGCCTTGCTGCTTTAGAAGCCCGGCGACGGTGAGCCGGCCATTGGCGATGAGCGGCGGCGAAAAACCGCCGAGGACTCCGGACTGCAGGCGCGTACGCCAGTGATAGCGACCGGTCAGCAGACTGTACCGCGAGGGAGTGCAGACGCCCGAGGAGGTATGCCCGTCGGTGAAGCGGAGGCCACCCTTGGCCAAGGCGTCCAGGTTCGGCGTCGGGATCTTGCTCTGCGGATTGTTCGCCGAGAAATCCCCGAAGCCTTGATCATCGGCCAGGATGACGACGATATTCGGGCGGTCCGCCGCCGGGAGGAGCGAGGCCAGCAAGAGGCCGCAAAGAAGGGCGAAGCGCATAGGCGGGGTGGACGGGATGCTTGAACAAAACCCGGCTATCGCAACCCGAACCCTCGGCCTATCTTGTTTGCCTCCGGACCAGCCCTCCCCTATCCCCTAGCCCTCTTCCATGTCTCCCCTCCTCGGCCACTCTTTCATCGGTTTCTCCCGCGGACACTCCGCCGCCGCCCCCTACCGCGCCATCAACCCGGCGACGGCGACCGCCCTCGAGCCGGACTTCTTCCCGGCCACCCCCGCCGAGGCCGAAAAAGCCGGCGACCTGGCCGCCTCGGCCACGCCCGCCCTCGCCTCCCTCTCCGGCCAGAAGAAGGCTGCCTTCCTCCGCGACATCGCCACGCGTATCGAAGCCGCCACGCCCGCCCTCGTCGCCCGCGCGACGCAGGAGACCGGCCTGCCCGAGGCCCGTTGCCAAGGCGAGATCGGCCGCACGATGGGCCAGCTGCGTCTCTTCGCCGACCTCGTCGAGAAAGGCGATTGGATCGACGCCCGCATCGAGACCGCCAACCCGGACCGCAAGCCGCTGCCGAAGCCCGATCATCGTTCGCAGCTCCGCCCAGTCGGTCCCGTCGCCGTCTTCTGCGCCAGCAACTTCCCCTTCGCCTACTCCGTCGCCGGCGGTGATACCGCTTCCGCCTTCGCCGCGGGCTGCCCGGTCATCGTGATGGCTCACCATGCGCACGTCGGCACCGCCGAGATCATGGGCGGACTCATCGTCGAGTCCGTGAAGGCCGCCGGACTGCCGGAAGGCACCTTCTCCCTGCTGATGGGCGAAGGCCGTGTCATCGGCCAGCAGGTCGCCAAACACCCTGCCCTGCGCGCCATCGGCTTCACCGGCTCCCGCGTCGGCGGCCGCGCGCTCATGGACACCGCCGCCGCCCGCCCGACCCCGATTCCGGTCTACGCCGAGATGAGCAGCGTCAATCCGGTCGTCCTGCTCGAAGGCGCGCTCACCGCCCGCGGCGAAGCCATCGCGACCGGCCTGCTCGGTTCGTGTACGCTCGGCGTCGGCCAGTTCTGCACCCAGCCTGGCCTGATCATCCTGACCCGTTCCGCCGCCGCGGAAGCCTTCGTCGCGAAACTCTCCGCGCTCTTCACCGATTGCGCCGACGGCGTCATGCTCACCGCCGGTATCCATCAGGCCTACCAGAAAGGCCTGACCGCCCGCGCCGCCCAGGCCGGCGTCAAGGTGCTCGCCGAAGGTAAGTCCAGCGGCCAGCCCAACCGGGCGGTAGCCACGCTCTTCGCCACCGAAGCTAAGACCTTCGTCGCCGACGCCTCGCTGCAGGAAGAAATCTTCGGACCGAGCTCGCTCGTCATCTGGTGCGCGGACCAGCGCGAGGTCGACGCCGTCCTCGGCGCCCTTCACGGCAACCTCACCGCGACCGTCCACGGCACCGACGCCGAGCTCGCCCAGCACGCCGCGCTCATCGCCCGCCTTGAAGCCGTCGCCGGCCGCGTGGTGGTCAACGGTTTCCCCACCGGCGTCGAAGTCTCGCATGCCATCGTGCACGGCGGACCTTACCCGTCGCTCTCCGACGGCCGTACGACTTCCGTCGGCTCCAACGCCATCTACCGCTTCACGCGCCTCGTCTGCTTCCAGAACTACCCGGATGCCGCCCTGCCCGCCGAACTCCAGAACGCCAACCCCCTCGGCCTCTTGCGTCTCGTCAATGGCACTCGCTCGAATTCTGCGATCTGATCTAACCGCCAACCGCTAACCGCTTCTACCTTTCCTCCATGTCTCCCCTCGAACTCCAAAAAGTCCTCTC
>CANGRI010000106.1 GCA_947456525.1 Opitutia bacterium | reverse complement strand
ATGGAAACACTCGTTCCCTTCCCGAACACGATAGTTAAGCATGCAGCCGCCGATGGTAGTGCACCCCCGCTGGTGTGCGAGAGTAGGTCATCGCCAGGTTTACGGACCCCGGTCTCCGCAAGGAGATCGGGGTCCCCTCATTTACGCGGGACGTCAGGCGGCCGGAGCGATGTCTCCGGTCGCCTGACGCTTTGTGTCCGCATGTCCCATGTCGTCTCTTCGCCGGGTGAATGGCGAATCTGCCTAGTCTCCCCTATGGTGGCATGGCTGAGGGGAGCCTCTGCCCTCGCCGTGGCGCCGCTGCTCAGCTACGCCCCGAAAGTTCGCCGAGGCTCAGTTTGGAGGCGGCGGTGGCCATAAGGCTATTCTCGATGAGACCGAGCTCCTTGGCCGCCGGATCAGAAGTCAGGTCAGGCTCTCCGGCCGTGCCTGCGGAATGGGTGTCCACGACGGCCCAGAGTTCTCCGACGGTCATGGCTTCAAGCGGCCGAGCGGGCTTATGGCCCCCGGTGCGCGACTCGGAGGCCAGCAGATTGGCATCCCTCAGCATCTGGAGGCAGCCTTCCGCCACGGTGGCCGGGACTCGCGCCGTTTCCGCGATATCATCCGCGGTCGGGCCGGCCTTGCCGGCCCGGTATCGGCGCAGCGTCTCGGAGACGCAGACGAAAGCGAGCGTGCGGCGCGCACGATGGCTGAGGCCTTCCCAGGCCTTGTGACGGGCGAGCGCGCGTCGGTTCTGGTAGGCATAGGCGACCTGTCCGCCGATCAGCACGAAAAGCCACGTGAGGTAGGAGCCGAACATCAGCACGAGGACGATGCTCAGTTCGCCGTAGAGGCTCTGGAACTGCGTCACCTTGCCGACGTAGAGCGCGGCGAGGCGATGGTTCAGCGCGACGAGCAGCGCGATCGTGAGTCCGCCGATGAACGCCGCGCTCCAGCGCACGCGCACGTTCGGCATCATCCGGTTGAAGGCCGCGAACGCGAGCGTGAGCAACGCGAGCGAGACGACGATCGGTCCGCTGCCGCCGATGAAGTCGAGCGTGGCGCCACCGCCGGGGATACGTTGCAACGCGCTGCTCAGCCATGTGGTGCCTTGCCCGATGGAGGCGGCGATGGAGGCTGCGGAGAGCATCGTGAGCGTCGTCGCGCCGACGAGGAAGAACAGCACGAGGAAGAGCAGGTAGTTGGCGAATCGATCGCGCCAGCTGCGGCCGAAACGCACGCCCCAGATGCCGTTCAGCGCATCTTCCACGCGGCTGAGCATGAGCACGGCGAACGCCAGGATGAGCACGAGCCCGATCACGCCGGCCTGGCCGCTCGCGGCGTTCGCGAGCAGCCGGTCGACGAGCCCGTCGAGATCCTTGTTGATCTCGCGGAGCGTCACGGATTGCCCCGCCTTGGCGGAGTGCGCGATGACCTGCGGGGCCACGTACTCCACGGCGGCGACGATCGCGCGCTTCGCGGGATTGTCCTGCTGGCTGTCCGGGCGCGAGAGGATGTATCCGGAGACGGTGAGCGCCAGCGCGAGCAGCGGGCCGAGCGACATCAGCGTGTAATAGGTCAGCGCGGCCGATTGCTGCGGGAGGCGATTGTCGAAGACGCCGTACCACGTCGTCGCGATCACCCGCCAGCAGGCCTTGAGGCCTCCGCGCCAGCCACGCTGGGCCAGCGCCTCGGGCGTCCAGCTGGATTCAAGCAGGCCTCGGCCGGGGGTCGGAGCCTGGGACTCGGCGGAAGGGCCTGTGTTCATAGGTCGAAAGTGGGGCAGGGGGGCGGCTTCCGCAATCTCCGGCGTACGTCTCCCCGGTGAACATCGTGAGCAACACCAACAAGTGACGTTTGCGGACCTGCCTGCCCCGCGATTTTGTTGGGGCATTCACCCTAATCCCTTCCCTTCATCAAAATTTCGTCAAAAAACCGAATTGTGAATAAAGTTTTTTACCTAAGTGACGAAATGACAGGGGCTTGCGAACAGACACTACATATAGTGGTGAAATAAATTTGCAGGCACTACATCTAGTATTTTACTTCCCTCATACCAACCTCCTAGCGGCCCTTCCCGGTCACTAATTAGGCCCTTTTCCCCACTCTCCATCCATGGAAACCATCACCATCAAAGTAGGTCAGAAATCCTTCATCCTCGATAAGACCAAAGCCGAGGAAGCGTTCGCCAACAAGCGCGTCATCAACGGCCGCGAGACGATGTTCTTCAACATCCTCCCGCTGAAATACCAGTGGGCCTACGATCTCTACAAGACGATGAAGAACAACCATTGGGAGCCGGAGGATATCCCGATGCAGAAGGACTGCGAACAGTGGCGCGACCAGTCCGGACAGATCAGCGAGATCGACCGCTGGATCGTCAAGATGGCCATCGGCTATTTCTCCGCCGCCGAGGGCATCGTCGGCGACAACATCATCCACGTCGTGCGCGAAGTCGTCACCGCGCCCGAGCTCAAGCTCGTCCTGGGCCGCCACGCGCACGAGGAGAACATCCACGCCGACTCGCTCGTCTACATGATCTCCTCGCTCGGCATCAATCCGCACGAGTGCGAGGCCATGTTCGAGGACATCCCCACGATCGCCAACAAGGCCGCCTTCGTCGTCAACAACTCCCGCGCGTTGCGCCGCAAGCTCGACCTCACCAAACTCGAGGACAAGCAGGCCCTCGCCCATAACATCTTCCTCTTCGGACAGTGCATGGAAGGCACCCAGTTCTACGGCCTCTTCGGCATGGTGCTCTCCCTCGCCCGCCAGAACAAGTTCCCGGGCATCGGTCAGATGTTCCGCTACACGCTGCGCGACGAGTCCAACCACATCGACCTCTTCCGCAACCTGCTCCTCGAGCTGGTCAAGGAGAACCCCGACGTCTGGACGCCGGCCTTCAAGGAGGAGCTCCGCCAGCTCATGGCCACGGCCGTCTCCCTGGAGAAGGAATTCATCCGCGACTGCCTCCCGGTCAACGGCCTCGGCCTCTCCTCCAAGGAGTTCGAGCAGTACATCGACTATATCGCCGACCGCCGCCTGCGTAACTGCGGCCTCGAACCGCTCGTCGCCGAGACGACGAATCCTTTCCCCTGGCTCTCCGAGATGATGGACCTCAAGAAGGAGCAGAACTTCTTCGAAGGCCGCGTGACCGAATACCAGAAGCAGGGCGCTCTCGGCACCGTCAACGACGACGAACTTTGATCGCCGTCTGACCAGATTCGGACGAAACCCCCTCGTCGTCCGGTTTGGCAGGCTTCCTGTTCTTACTTAACCGACTCTCCTCCACAAAAAACCGCGCGCCGGCCAACGCCGACGGGCTCCGGTCCTCGTTTCCACTTCCGACTCCACCCTCCCTTTTCACCACCACTCTCTTCAATATGAAATCCGAACTCCCTTTCTTCCGCGAAGACATCGCCCTCAAGAACGCCGTCCGCTCCCCGGCCGGCGCCAAGCCCCGCTTCAACTGGCGTGAGTCGCTGCCCGCCGTCGCCGGCGGCGCCGCCGACGGCCTCGATGCCGCGCAGATCGCCGACATCATCGGCGCCGCGCTGACCGACCTCCTCGTCGCCCGCCAGGAACAGGACATCTTCACCGAGTCCAACCGCCAGTTCGTCGCCGCCGTCGCCAGCGACGTCGTCCGCGTCCTTTCCCAGTCCGGCGTGCAGGTCGGCGAAGGCCTCGTCCTCCAGGCCATCGAAGACGCCCTCGTGCGCTACAACCGCCACGACGTCGCCAAGAGCCTCCTCTTCTCCCGCAGCGGCCTCGAGGCCGTCGCCGAGCCCGTCTCCGTCACGACCCGCCTGATGCGCCGCAACGGCCAGGTGGTGCCGTGGATCCCCAACAAGATCAGCAAGGCCGTCACCATGGCCTTCCTCTCCCTCGAGCAGGACCCGGCTCCGGCCGAGCGCGTCGCCGCGGGCGTCACCCGACGCATCGCCGACCTCGGCCAGAGCATCATCGGCATCGAGGAGGTCCAGGACCTCGTCCAGGAAGAGCTGATGCGCCAGGGCCACTACAAGGTCGCCCAGAGCTACATCCTCTACCGCGCCTTCCGCGCCCGCGAACGCGAGCTCCTCGCCGCCCAGCCGCCCGTCGTCGACGACCGTCAGGAGTCGATGATCCTCGTCAAGAACGCCGACGGCTCCACCTACCTCTGGAACGGCGACGAGCTCCGCAAGCGCATCGCCTTCGCCGCCGCCGGCCTCGAGCTCGTGCGCACGCCCGAGCAGATCGAATCCGAACTCCGCCGCGGCCTCTTCAACGAGATCTCCGAGGCCGACCTCCGCAAGACCATCGAGCTCAACGCCAAGAGCCTCGTCGAGGTCGACGCCGACTTCGCCAAGTTCGCCGCCCGCATCTGCCTCTCCTACATCTACGAGGAAGTCCTCGGCTGGAGCATCAGCCGCGACGGCGTCTCGCAGCTCAAGGAATTCCACCGCGCCAAGTTCGCCGCCTACGTCGACCGCGGCATCGCGATCGGCCGCCTCTCGCCCGATCTCCGCAAGTACAACCTCGCGAAGCTCGCCGACGCCCTCGACCCGATGGCCGACATGGACTTCGAACTCCTCGGCGTGCAGACGATGTACGACCGCTACCTCATCATCGACAAGACGGTGAAGCCGGCCCGCCGCCTCGAGACGCCCCAGTTCTTCTGGATGCGCGTCGCCATGGGCCTCTTCCTCCGCGAGGAGAAGAACCGCGAGGACTGGGTCATCCGCCTCCACGCGCTCTACAAGTCGCGCCGCTTCTGCAGCTCGACCCCGACGCTCTTCAACTCCGGCACGCTCCATAGCCAGCTCTCGTCGTGCTACCTCTACCAGGTCAACGACACGATCGAGTCCATCATGATCCGCGGCATCGCGGAGAACGCCTTCCT
>CANGRI010000105.1 GCA_947456525.1 Opitutia bacterium | reverse complement strand
GCCTCGAGGAGCTTCGCGCGGTTCTGCGCGTCGGTCGCGCCCATGCCGGCGTAGATCGCGGAGTCGACGCCCGGTCCGCCCTGCAAGGCGTCGCAACAGAGCCCGCTGTCGTCGGCGAGCACCCAGGCCTTGCGCGGCGCGATCGCCCGCAGGGCTTCGGCCTTCATGCGGCAGTTGCCGTTGAAGGTGCCGCTGATCTCTTCGACGTAAGGCATGCCGCCGAGTTCCTTCGCGGAGCGCACGCGGACGTCGAGGCGCGCCTTGGCGAACATGCGTCCGAATTCCTCGGCCTTGTGCGCGTTGCCCGTCGCCAGAAAGATGTCCATGGCGGGAATGTGAGCATCAGGGGATAGGAATGCAAGGGATAGGGGTGGCGGAAAGGTCTTAGCGGTTGGCGGTTAGCGGTTGGCGGTTGGGATCAATGAAAGAGGCTGGGATTCAGCTGGCAGGGGGCTGGTGCACATTAGGCCGCCGGATGGTGGCCGGATGGTAGGGGCAAGGCTACGCCGTGTCCGCGGGCGTGACGTAGTCCCGCCCCTACCTTGCGTTCACCATGCGGCGAACGCCAACCCCGACCCCTTCGCTATTGTTTCCGCCCCCGTCCTCCACCAAGGTGTCTGCGGTGCTTGGCCTAACCGCCAGCCGCTAACCGCCGTCCCCCAACCGCTTTCGTCCCTTGTCCCTCCGCTGCCTCATCACCGCCGGTCCCACGCGCGAGTTCTTCGACCCGGTTCGCTTCATCAGCAATCCGTCGACGGGCAAGATGGGTTTCGCCTTGGCGGCCGCGGCGAAGGATGCCGGCTGGTCGGTCGATCTCGTCGCGGGCCCGGTCTCGCTGCCCGAACCTGCCGGCGTGATGGTCTATCCGGTCATCACCGCCGCCGAGATGCACCGCCAGGCTGACGCGCTCTTCGGTCCCTGCGACGTCCTGATCATGACTGCCGCCGTCAGCGACTGGCGCCCGAAGGCGACCGAGCCGCAGAAGCTCAAGAAGGACGGCCAAGGCCTGACCATCGAGCTAGAGCCGGTACCCGACATCGTTTCCGCCCTCGCGGAAGAACGCCGTACCGACCAGT
Organism: Opitutia bacterium; assembly: GCA_947456525.1. Taxonomy (GTDB): domain Bacteria; phylum Verrucomicrobiota; class Verrucomicrobiia; order Opitutales; family UBA953; genus UBA953. The sequence goes on along the minus strand of CANGRI010000105.1, from coordinate 3,817 downwards.
TCCTCGTGGGCTTCGCCGCCGAGACCGAAAACGTCGAGGCCAACGCCCTCGATAAGCTCGAGCGCAAAGGGCTCGACCTGATCGCCGCCAACTCCGTAGCCGGGGTCGAAGGCGCCTTTGGTTCCGACCACAACAAACTCATCCTGCTCGGTCGAAACGGGTTCCGCGAAGTCCTCGGTCCGGCTTCGAAGGCCGTCGTCGCCCGCCAGCTCATCGACGTGATCGCCCGCCTCGTCGCGGCGCGCCCGGCTTACTGACATGGCTCGCCGTCGTTTCAGTCCCCTGGACCGCGTGCTGGGCCGTATCGACGACCTTGATGCGCAGAACCTCGCCATCCTCGCTCGCCGCCTCGAACGCGAACGCGACCTCATGGAGACGGTCCTGGACACGCTTCGCGAGGGCGTGATCGTCCTTTCCCACGACGGCGCCATCGAATACGCCAACGCGTCCGCCGTCCGCCTGCTCGGCGTGAATCAGGAGGACGTCAACGGCGCCGAACTGCGCCGCCTTTCGCCCGACATCGCCCAGGCGCTGGCGCTCCCCGAGACCGTCGGCGCGTTGACCCGCGAACTCGAAGTCCGTTATCCCGAGCCGCGGCTCCTGACGCTGCACCTCGCCCGCGTCGGCGAACAGCAGGGCGCCGAACGCAGCCGCCGCGTCGCCGTGCTCAGCGACGTCACCAAGGAGCGCGTGCAGACGGAAGACCGCGTCGAGAGCGAGCGCATCGATTCCATCGTCTCGCTGGCCGCCGGCGTGGCGCATGAGGTCGGCAATCCCCTCAACGCGATCGGCATCCATCTCCAGCTCCTCCAGCGCGAAGCGGCCAAGCTCGGCGATTCGCCGGCCGCCGAGAAGGTGCGCAAGGCCGCCGAGGTCTGCCAGGGCGAGATCAAGCGCCTCGACGGCATCGTCCGCGATTTCCTGGGAGCCGTGCGTCAGACCCCTCCGAACCTCACCGACACCGACCTCGTCGCCGTCGTCGCCGAGGCCACCGGCCTCCTCCGCGAGCAGATGGAGCAGCTCGGCGTGCGCGTCTCGCTCGACGTCCCGGGCGAACTGCCGCTGATTCTCGGCGACCGTAATCAGATCAAGCAGGCGCTGTTCAACGTGATGAAGAACGCCCTCGAGGCCATGGATCGGGGCGGTGACATCCATGTCCGGCTCACCTCCGACGACGAGTGGGTCGTGCTTTCCATCCGCGATACCGGAGTGGGCATCCCGGCCGACAAGCTGACCCGCGTGTTCGACGCCTATTACACCACCAAGGCCTCCGGCGGGGGCATCGGCATGCTGATCCTCCTGCGCATCCTCCGGGCCCATGGCGGCACGGTCGATATCCAGAGCACCCCGGACGTCGGGACCACGGTTATCCTGCGTTTCCCTCTCAAACATCGTCGCATCCGCACCCTGGAGGCCCCGAAGGCTTGAAACCAGCCCTTGGTTCCGTTGTCTCAATCTCATCCCTTTACCCCATGAAGCACCTCGCTCTCTGTCTCCTCGTCCTGCCCTTGGCTCTTTTCGCCGAAGACAAGGAGCTCCCGCTCGTCCTTCCGAAGTCCGTCGCGCTCGGTACGCCGCGCCCGATGAAGATCAACAACCTCGAGCCGGTGTCCGCTGCCCCGCGCAAGCTGCCCAAGGTGCCCGCCGAAGCCGTGAACCTGGCCAAGGGCTGCAACGTCACCTCCAGCGCCCGTGAGGCCGCCGCCGGCGACTTCACCTACCTGACCGACGGCGACAAGGGCGGGGAAGAAGGCTTCGAAGTCGAGCTGCCTCGCGGCGCCCACTGGGTGCAGATCGACCTCGCCAAGCAGGCCGAGATCAGCGCCATCGCGCTCTGGCACTTCCACCGCGAGCGCCGCGTGTACTTCGACGTCGTCGTCCAGATCTCCAACGATCCGGCCTTCAAGAAGGACGTCACTACCGTCTACAATAACGACTCCGAGAACGAGCTCGGCCTGGGCAAGGGCAAGGACTACTGCTACTACGAGTCCAACGAAGGCCGCGTGATGGCTGTCAGCCCCGCCGTGAAGGCCCGCTACGTCCGCTTCTATTCCAAAGGCAATTCCGCCGGTCCCTCGAACGACTACATCGAAGCCGAGGTCTGGGGCGTCCCGGCCAAGTAAGGCCGGACTTTGCTTGAATCGGGCGGGGTTGCCCGCACCTTGAAGCCGTGAAGGTCATCCGAGCCAAGTCCGCGGGGTTCTGCTGGGGCGTCGAACGCGCCATAGATATCGCCCGCGAATACGCGCAGAAGGGCCGCCATCCCGTCTACACCGACGGTCCGCTGATCCATAACCGCCAGATGATGGAAGTCCTCACCGGCGAGGGCATCCGCGAGGTCGGCGATTACCGCAGCGAGACGAAGCTCGAGGTCTCAAAGTCCACCGACGCCGGGGCCGTCATGGTCGTCCGCGCCCACGGCATCTCGCCTGAGCGCCGCGATTACCTGAAGTCCCTCGGCATGGAATTCCGCGACGCCACCTGTCCCGACGTCGGCATCATCGCCGGCAAGGTCCGCATGCATACGCGCAAAGGCTTTTCGACCGTCATCTTCGGCGACCCCAAGCATCCGGAGGTCATCGGCCTGCTTGGTTATGCGGAAGGAAAGGGCCATGTGATCACGTCCGAGGCCGAGATCGATGCGCTGCCCGACCTCGGCGGCCACGTCTGCATGGTCTCGCAGTCTACCATGTTCACCGATGAATTCGAGAAGCTCGGCGCGCGCCTCAAGGCACGTTTCCCGTCCGCGCTGATCTTCGATACCATCTGCGGCGCCACCAAGGATCGTCAGGCCGATATCCGTGAGCTCCAGAATCTGGGCTGCCAGGCCATCGTCGTGATCGGCGGCCGACACTCCGCGAACACCGTCAAGCTCGCCAAACTCGTCGAGATCCAGGGCCTCCCTTGTTTCCATGTCGAGACCGCCGCCGAACTGGACTTCGCGACGCTGGCTCGTTTCGGGACCGTCGGCGTGACCGCCGGCGCTTCGACCCCGGCCTTCCTGATCGACGAGGTCTGCGCCCGCTTGGAAAAAGCCGCTTAAGTCCCGCCGGCGGGGCAGGGTGTTCCAATTGACGCCTAAAATTATCAAGAGGCGCGCCCCTGCCGACTTGCAGGCACGGCCTGGGCGGGTAACTTAGGTCCCAACATGAGCGCCGCCGTCTCCGTCCTCCTCGTCATCCTCCTCGTCATCATCGGTGCCCTGGTCATCGCCGCCATCTGGGGCGTGGGCATCTACAACAGCCTCGTCGCGCTGCGTAACGCCTGTAAGAACGCCTTCGCGCAGGTCGACGTGCAGCTCAAGCGCCGCTACGACCTGATCCCGAATCTCGTCGAGACCGCCAAGGGCTACATGGCCCACGAAAGCGGCACCCTCACCGCCGTCGTCGAAGCCCGTGCCAAGGCCACCCAGGCCAACGTTCGCTTCGCCGGCAACCCCAACGACCCGGCCGCCATGCGCGACCTCAGTCAGGCCGAAGCCGGCCTCAGCGGCGCCCTCGGCAAGCTCATGGTCGTCTCCGAACAGTATCCCCAGCTCAAGGCCGACGCCACCATGCGCAGCCTCATGGAAGAGCTCGCCTCGACCGAGAACCGCATCGCCTTCTCCCGTCAGGCCTTCAACGACGCCGTCCTGTTCTACAATAACGGCCGCGAGGTCTTCCCGCAGGTCTTCATCGCCAACGCCTTCGGCTTCGCCGCCGCCGAGTTCTTCAAGATCGAAGACCCCGCCGAGAAGGCCGCCCCGAAGGTTTCGTTCTAAGCGGCCATCGGCTCCCTCCCTTACCCCGACCAACCCCATGTCTCTTTTCGCCACGCT
>CANGRI010000104.1 GCA_947456525.1 Opitutia bacterium | reverse complement strand
CTTCCTCACGGCCGCCCTGGTGATCCTGGTCCTCCGCCGCGACCCGTCCCTGCCTTTCCAGTATGGCAAGGCCCGCTGGGCCTGGGCCGTCCCCTTCCTCGCCTTGGCGGCCCTCGGCTACGGCCTCGCCGACGTCGCCACGACCTCGCTTCGCGGCGCGGTCAGCGTGACCCGCGGCTTCTACGGCGTACTCAAGGTCACCGAGGCGGAGAAGACCGACCGCGCCCGCCACCACCTGACGCTCCAGCACGGCGCCACGATCCATGGCCTGCAGTATCAGAGCGTCGAACGCCGGACCGATCCGACGAGCTACTACACCTCCACGAGCGGCATCGGTCGGCTCTTCCGCACCTATCACCCCGAAGGCGGACGCCGCGTCGGGGCGGTGGGCCTCGGCTCCGGCACCCTGGCCTCCTGGGGACGCAACGGAGACACGTTCCGTTTCTACGAGATCAACGACGACGTGGCCCGCCTGGCCACGAGCACGTTCACTTACCTCAAGGATTCCAAGGCGAAGACCGAACTGGTCATGGGCGACGCCCGCCTCTCGATGGAACGGCAAGCCGACCAGCAATACGACGTGATCATCCTGGACGCCTTCAGCAGCGACGCCATCCCGGTGCACCTCCTCACGCTCGAAGCCTTCGCCCACTACCAGCGCCACCTCAAGAAAGGCGGGGCGATCGTCGTCCACGTCTCCAACCGCTACCTCGACCTGCATCCGGTCGTCTACCGCATCGCCGAGAAGATCGCCTTCCCTGCCATCACGATCGACGACACGGAATCCTCCTTCGACGACGACGGCTTCTACGGCTCGGACTGGATCGTGATGAGCCGTGACGCCGAACTGCTCCAGCAGCCCCTGCTGCACGACGTCGCGAGCGCACCGGTCGAATTTTCCGCCCGCGTGCTGCCTTGGACCGACGAACGGAGCGACCTCATGCGTATCCTGGTGTCGGAACCGGGCAGCTTCCTGCGCTGGCTGCAGGGATTCTGAGCACCGCCAAGCCCCCTTTCGGCCGCCAATTATTCCGTCCGACGCGACGGCGTCTTATTGCCTTTTATCGGCTTGGGGCTACCCCTTACCCACCCATGAAGGCACCCTGTCTGACGTTCCTCCTGCTGCTCGCCGCGCTGACGGCCTTCGCCGCCGAGCCGAAGAAGAAGACGGCCAAGTACGAGCCGCAACCCTGGGGCACCTGGGTCGAAGCCGATTTTCCTTTCTTCTCTTCCGTCCTCGACGTCCGGCGCGATGGCCTCGGAAAGAACAACCTCACCCCGCGCGGCCTGATCATCAAGCTGCCCAACGACTGCTGGGCCTGCTTCGACACCGATCTGCTCCGCGTCTCCGCCGTCTGGCGGGGCAAAGGCGTGAGCGACAAGGCCCTCGCCCCCGGCTCTTACCATGACCCGAGCCGAAAGACGCTGGGCGGACAGTTCCCGGCGCCGCAGCCGGAAGGAAAGCTCTGGCTCGGCCACGCGATCATCCCGGGGTGGCAGCTGGGCGCCGAGGTCGACCGCCATGACCCTCGCTCGCCCGCCCCTTCGCCGGAAGAAGTCGGCCGCGGTCCCCTGCCGACCTCGATCGGCAGGTTTCAATCCGTGGAACTCATCGGCAAGGACGTCGTCCTGACGTACCGCGTCGCCGACGCGACCATCCGTGAACTCTGGAAGACCTCCGAGCAAGAAGGCCAGATCGTGATCGAGCGGCATCTCGCCCTGTCCGCCCACGCGAAGGACCTGCTTCTCGTCGTCGGCACGCGCCACCAAGGCCCCTCTCAGGAACTCGAGACCGGCGTCACCGTCAGCGGCCCCGCGGAACTCGCCCATGACGACGACTTTTTCGCCGTCAAGGTCGCCGCCAACTCTGCCGCTGCCGCGATCTGCGTGGCGCTCTGCGACGAACACCCCGCCCCGAGCGTCGCCGCCGTCGCCATCCCCTCCGGACCGTCCGCCCGCCGCTGGAAAGCCGAAGTGAAGACCATGGTCACCGTGACGGACTCCAAAGATGCCTATGCGATCGACCATGTCGGCCTGCCGGTCGACAATCCCTGGAAACGCGCGGTCCGCACCGGCGACATCCAGTTCCTCAAGGATGGCACGGCGGTCGTGGTGACCCTTGACGGCGACGTCTGGCTGGCCCGCGGGCTGAAGGAAGGCGCGGCGAAAGTCACCTGGCGTCGCTTCGCGTCGGGTCTGCATGAGCCGATGACCTGCGCCATCCGCGACGAACAGATTTACGTCTTCGACCGTAACGGGATCTGGCGCCTACGCGACATCGACGGCGACGGAGAGGCCGACGTACACGAGCTTTTCTCGAACGCCTTCGCGCAGACGGCGGATATGCGCGAATTCCCCAGCACGATCCGACTCGCGCCGAAAGGCGAATTCGTCATCGGCAAAGGCGGCCAAGAAGCCACCACCATCGGCAAGCACAACGGCAGCATCCTGCGAATCTCCGCCGACGGCCAGACGGCGACGGTCCTCGGCCACGGCCTCCGTCAGCCCAACCTTTCCGTCAACGTGCGCACAGGCCTGGTGGTCGCCAGCGACCAACAGGGCCAATACGTGCCCAGCACGCCGATACACATCATCAAAGACAATCAGTTCTACGGCTTCCTGAGCGACAAGCTGCCCAAAGAGAAATACCCGGAGCCCATCGCCGACCCGCTCACCTGGGTGCCCCACGCGGTCAACGCCTCCGCCCTCTCCCAGGTCTGGCTCTTCGACGCCAAGATGGGGCCGCTCAACGACGAGATGGTCCAGATCTGCTTCAATAAGCCCGACCTCATCCGCGTGCTCTGGAATCATCGCGGCACCCGACCCCAGGCGAGCGTCGTCAGCATCGCGAGCGACTTCGCGACCCCGCCCCTCAACGGCTCCGTCAACCCGGCCGACGGGCAGCTCTACATCGCCGGTTTCCAGATCGCCGGCTGGGGTAACACGCTCACGACCCTGACCGGTATCGAACGCGTCCGCTACACCGGCGCCCCTTCGCTGACGCCCCGCGAAGTCATTCCGACCGACCGTGGCATCCTCCTGCGTTTCGACGTCGCCCTCGACCCAGCCAAGGCGACGAACCCCGACAACTACACCTTCGCCACCTGGCACTACAAGCGCGCCTACACCTACGGCTCCGCCCAATACAAAGCCGACGGCAAGACGGGCAACGACTGGCTCACGGCCAGCAGCGCCTATCTCAGCCTGGACGGCAGGAGCGTGTTCATCGGCGTCCCTGGCCTGACGCCGGTCGAACAGCTGCGCATCGGCTGGGCCATCGCCTCCGCCACGGGCGCCGAGATGCGCCAGAACGCCTACACGACGCCTTACGAGTTCGTGAAATTCGACCCGGTCGCCGAAGGCTTCGGCCCGGTCACCATCGACCTCACGCCCCGTGCCGCCGCCGCGAAGAAGGCCGAGGTCGTCTCCGCCGAAGAAGGCAAACGCCTCGCCACGATGTTCGGCTGCGCCGCCTGCCACTCGGTGGGCGAGACCGCCATGACCAACGTCGGCCCGAGCTGGAAAGGCCTCTTCGGCTCCAAGCGCGATTACGTAACCGACAAGGGGAAAAAGGGCTCCCTCATCGCCGACGAAGCCTACATCCGGGAATCCATCCTCGAGCCCAACGCCAAGAAGCACGCCTCCTTCCTGAAGTCCGAATTCGCCATGCCGAGCTTCGCCGGCGTGCTTTCCGACGCCCAGATCGATTCGCTCACCCTCTACATCAAGACCCTCAAATAAGATGTCCGCCCCGCTCGACCTGACCCGTGCCCCCGCGACCGACCCGCTCGGCATCTATCGCTATCGTGACGGACTCTACGCCGTCGACCTGATCGCCGCCGCGATCACCGAGTTCGACCTGTTCACCAAGCTGGCCGGGAAGCCCTCCGACCTCGCCACGGTGTGCCGCGACCTGGGCACGCACCGTAGGCCGACCGACGTGATGCTGACGCTATTCGCCGCCAACGGCTTCCTCGCGCTTAAGGACGGCGTCTACTCGGTGACCCAACTCGGGCAGGAACACCTCGTCAGCACTTCGGCGACCTTCCTCGGGCCCTACTACGCCTCGTTGAAGGACCGTCCGGTGGTGAAGGACTTCATCGTGATCCTCAGGACGGACAAGCCCGCCAACTGGGGCAGCTACAAGGACGAGAAGCCTTGGAGCGAGGCGATGCTCACCGACGAATTCGCCACCAGCTTCACCGCCGCCATGGATTCGCGTGGCTTTGTGCTGGGGCCGGCGATGGCGAAGGCTTCGCCCATCGGCGCTCGCACCCGCCTCCTCGACATCGCGGGCGGCTCGGGCATCTACGCCTGCGCCCTCGTGGCCAACCACCCCAAGCTCAGCGCCACCGTCTTCGAACGCGCCCCGGTCGACGGCATCACCCGTAAGATGATCGCCAAGCGTGGCTTCCAAGCCCGCGTCGACGTCGCCGCCGGCGACATGTTCAAGGACGCCCTGCCCTCCGGCTACGACGTCCACCTCTTCTCCAACGTCCTGCATGACTGGGACACCGACAAGGTCCGCTTCCTGCTGGCCGCCTCGGCCAAGGCCCTGCCGAAGGGCGGCCTGCTCATCGTCCATGACGCGCACCTCAACGACGACAAGACCGGCCCGGCCCCCGTCGCCGCCTACTCGGCGCTGCTGATGAGCGTCACCGAAGGACGCTGCTACGGTACCGGCGAGATGCGTCAGCTGCTGACCGAAGCAGGCTTCGGCGACATCCGCCACCAGGATACCGCCTGCGACCGCAGCATTGTCACCGCCGTCCGGAATTAACGGATGAAAGTCCCGTCCTTGATCCTGTGGCTAGCTGCAGGGATCTTCGCCCACGCCGAGACTCAGCCGTATGAGTTCTGGAAGTCGCGCGAGGTGGCCTTTAATGAGCTCATCTTTTCACG
>CANGRI010000103.1 GCA_947456525.1 Opitutia bacterium | reverse complement strand
TAGGTAGGGGCGGGACTACGTCACGCCCGCGGGCACGTCGTTACCGTGCCCCTACCATTCGGCCACCATCCGGCGGCCACTGAGGGTAGGGACGGCTCTCCGAGCCGTCCGCCTTCCATCGGCGGGCTCGGAGAGCCCGCCCTACCTCCTGAACCACCCGATCAGCTTGCTGAACCATCGGGTGGGCTTGGCGGCGTTGTCGCGACGCGACTGCAGGAGGGCGAGGATATCGGCCTTGCCGGCGAGCGTGGCGAAGTCGGCCGGCGTTGAGCCGCCTTGGTCCGCCACAGGGTCGGCACCGGCATCGAGGAGCAGGGTGGCGATCTCGACATGGCCCTTGAACGCCACGCCACCGAGGGGCGTCTGGCCCTTATCATTGCGCAGGTCGACCATGGCGCCCGACTTCAGCAGCAGCTTCACTGCCTCGGTCCGGCCATGATAACCGGCCAGCATCAGGAGCGTGTTGCCTTTGGCGTCACGCGCATCGACCGCCAGGCCGCCCTTCAGCAGGGCGCCAAGGCCTTCGGCATCGCCTTTTCGGGCCAGGTCGGCGGCGGCGTCGGGGAGCGGCGAAGGGATGGGAGAAGACATCGATAAAGGAAGGATGCCGCCTGGACCCGCTTTGAGAAGTCTGAAGAAGGTCGACACGGCTTAGGCCTCCGAAAGCATGGAGGAGTCATGGCGAAACGGCGTATCATCCTCGCAGGTGGATCGGGTTTCCTGGGGCGGGCGTTGGCGGAGCGACTCGTGCTCCAAGGTGACGAGGTCGTCGTGCTGACCCGCCGTCCGGATCTCGCCCGCCAAGGTTATCGCGAGGTCCATTGGGATGGGCGCACGCTGGGCGCGTGGGCCGACGAGTTCGAGGGCGCGCATGCGGTCGTCAATTTCGCCGGCAAGAACGTCAACTGCCGTTACACCCCGGAGGCCTTGGCCGAGATCAACGCCTCGCGCGTCGATTCGGTCAAGGTCGTCGCCGAGGCGATCCAACGTTGCGCCGTTCCTCCGAAGGCATGGGTGCAGACCGGTTCGATGGCGATCTATGGCGACGCGGGCGACAGGCTTTGCGGGGACGATGCTCCGCCCGGCGAAGGCATCCCGGTCGACACATGCTTGCGCTGGGAGCAGGCCTTCGCGGAAAGCCCGACGCCGGGCGTCCGCCGGGTGTGGCTGCGGATCAGCTTCGTCCTGGGGCGCAGCGCGGGCGCCCTGCGTTTCCTCGAAACCCTGACTAAGTGTTTCCTTGGCGGCACTGTCGGCTCGGGTCGGCAATACATCAGCTGGATCCACGAGCAGGACATGATCGAGGTCTTCCGTCGGTCGGTCGACGACCCCGGCATGCAGGGCACCTACAACGTCGCCACGCCGAACGCGGTGCCGAACGCCGTTCTCATGCGCGAACTGCGCCGCGTGCTGCGCCGTCCTTGGTGTCCGCCGACCCCTGCGTGGCTGATGCCTCTCGGCTGCTGGCTGTTCCGGACCGAGCCCGTCCTGGCGCTCACCGGGCGGCGCGGCGTGCCCGAACGCTTGCTCGCCGAAGGATTCCGCTTCGCCCACCCCGAACTGCCCGGGGCGCTGGACGACCTTTATCGTCGGGACGCTCGGTGAAGCGGCCGTCTCGGATTCCCTATCGCGACGTCACTTCGCGGAAGCGTTTTTCGTAGTCGGGGTGGTTGGTGCCCATCCAGCGGTCCCAGTAGTTGAAGTAGAGGCCGTAGTTCCCTTTGAAGCTGTCGTGGTGCTGGATGTGGTTCGTGGGGGTGTTCAGGAACTTACCCAGCCAGGAATCCATGAGCCACTTGGCGTGGAACTCGTAGCCGGTGTGGCCGGCGACGTTGAAGGTGATCTGCCAGAGCATGAAGAGCCCGAACGCGCCCGGATGGATCGGCATGGTCAGCGCGACGAGCGGGAAGATGCCCGCCTGGATGACGGCCTCGCCGGGGCTGAAGCAATAAGCCGCCCAGGGGCTGGGGTTATGGCTCTCGTGGTGTACGCCATGGAAGAAGCGGAACAGCTTCGGGTGATGGATGAGCCGGTGCGTCCAGTAGAAGTAGGCGTCGTGCACGAAGATGACCACGACGATGCTGCCCCAGAACCAGCCCCAGCCGTAGTCGTCGACTTTGGTGTAGATCTGCGTCCAGCCGAGTTTCTTGAGCGCAAGGGTGCTGCCGCCCACCAGTCCGTAGATGACGACGGTGAGGGCCGACCACATCGCCTCGCGACGCATGTCCGCGCCGCTGGGCATCTCTTGGATGATCTTGCGGTTGTGCCACCACCCGCGGAAGAGCACATAGCCGAGCAGCCAGGCGATCCCGGCGAAGAGCAGGTAATGCGACAGGTCATTGAGCGCGATGAAGGTCATCGTCTTCCCGAAGCTCGGAATCTCCTTCGGGAAAGACAGCGCGAACATGGCCTTAGGTGCCGAGCAGTTTATGCAGGCCGGCCTCGTCGAGGATGGCGACGCCGAGTTGAGTCAGAGCCCCCAGTGGCAATCTGGAATAGTCTACTCATTGTCCAAATGGTTTAATATCTTTGAAATCCACAACTGTTATTCCAAAGGCAGCTGCCTTCTTGATTTTTGAAGGGCCGGCATCTTCCCCGATAAAAAGGAAGTGGACGCTAGAGCTTATTGATTCAGCGATTACGTATCCTAGGGACTCAACGTGAGCCTGGGCTTGCTCCCTGTTCATGCCTTCGACTTTCCCGCTGACAACGGCAACGTTTCGTATGCCGGAATTCTGCAGGTTTCTCCGTAATTGTGCTTTGGCTGAGGCAGGGGCCTTTCGTGCTAGTTTGTCTGCTTCGTCATCAGGCAGCCTCTTGGCTATCTCTATATAGTCTACGCCTGCTCCAACAGGTATTTCAGAAAGTGGGACTTCGTAGATATCTTTTCCGACATCTTTTTGCCAAAGACTGATCGCAATTTTAGGGTAGTTTTTACCGGTGCGGAAGCCAGAGAAGAAGCTTCGAACTTTGCTTTGATAGAATTCGTAGGATTTCCCTTCAGGAAAGCTGATGTTAAAGAAAAAGAGTATCTTCTTATCTTTTTCCGCCACCGAGCTTTTGCACCACTCGTGCTCTTGGTTGGTAGCTTTTAGTGGCGCGTTAGCTCTCTTGAGGAGTTGGACGATGTTCGGTTCAGACAATCTAATGAAGAGGTCATGGACCTTTTCGATTTGAGCTTTGGCGTGTACTTTTTCACAGACTGCTCCTGCGCCGTCAGCAACGGTTTTTGTCAGGTCGGCATCGTAGGCAATGAGTTTGACTACGGTTTTTGTTTCAATGCCCGGCATCCCGATTGACGTTATCGTATCGAAGAGCGTCTTTGCTTTTCTGGCCTTGAGATAAGTCAGTTTTAATTCAGCCGTGGTGATGCTGCGCAGGAAGTTCAGTTCACAATCTTCTGGGGCCTCCTGATTATATCCATTTTCGATTAGGGATAATGCTTCTGCGTGCGTTTTCGGGTCAGCAATTGCCGCTATAAGCTCACGTGAAATTTCAGGCCCAACAGAATCTACACAATTTAAGCGCCCGTTTTTCACGGCATGATCTGCTAGCCATAGGTCTTCATTTCTCAGGGTGAGTAGATTTTTGAGTGAGCCGGTATAGGTTATGAGGTCTTTCGCCGTCTCGGTGCCAACTTGGGGGATTCCCAAGGCGTTAAGCGCCCGCCATGGCTCCATTTTCTTCGAAGCAGCAATGCCCTTGAGGATGTTTTCAACCGATTTATCGGCGAATTTCTCAATTTTTCTCCAATCTTCTAGTCCGAGGGAGAATATGTCTGTTGGACTATCAACTATACCGAGGTCGACTAGTTTTGAGGCAAGTGCATCACCTAGGCCGTCAATATCTAGGCAATGCTTTGATGCAAAATATGTAAGGCGGCGGACCTTCATGTCGCGCGACGGGGTGCGGAGCTTGTAGGCGGCTTCCTCGCCGTCGCGGGTCGCGTCGAGTCCGAGCTCCTTCAGGCGGGCTTCGAAGTCGAACGGCTGCGCGTCGGCAGGGCGCTTCTCCAGGACGACGCCGAGGACCTGCGGGATGATCTCGCCGGCCTTCTGGATGCGGACGGTGTCGCCTTCGCGGATGTCCTTGCGGGCGATTTCGTCGGCGTTGTGCAACGTCGCACGGGCGACGGTCGAACCGGCCAAGAGCACAGGGTCGAGCTCGGCGACGGGCGTGATGGCGCCGGTGCGGCCGACCTGCATGCTGATCTTGCGGAGAATGGTCTCGGCCTGGTCGGGCGGGAACTTGAAGGCCACAGCCCAGTGCGGGAACTTGCTCGTCGTGCCGGCGCGGCGCTGGTCTTCGAGGCGGTTGACTTTCACCACGGCGCCGTCGGTCGGGAAGGGCAGGTCGCGGCGGAGGACGTCGAGCTGCTGGATGGCCTTCCAGGCATTATCGACGCCCTGCTGGACGTCGATGTCGTCGCGGATCGGGAAGCCCCAGGCCTTCAGCTTGTGCTTGAAGTCCTTGAGCGAGGCGAAGGCGGAGGCCGGTTCGCAGGCGCCGAGGCCGTAGCAGACGATGCTGAGGCGGCGTTTCCGGGCCTCTTCGCCGTCGAGGAGCTTCACCGTGCCCGCGGCGAGGTTGCGCGGGTTGGCGTAAAGCGGTTCGCCCTCGGCTTCGCGGAGCTGGTTGAGACGCTGGAACTCGGCCAGCTCCATGTAGATCTCGCCGCGGACCTCGAGGAGGTCGGGCGCGCCCTTGAGCGTGCGGGGAATCTCGCGGATCAGGCTGACGTTGGCGGTGACGTCGTCGCCCCGGGCGCCGTTACCGCGGGTGACCGCTCGCACGAACTGGCCTTTTTCGAAAGTGAGCGAGACCGCCACGCCGTCGACCTTCGGCTCGACAATGAACTCAAGGCCCGTGCCGCCGAGGGCCTTGTAAAGACGGTCGCCGAAGGCGCGGAAGTCGGCTTCGTCGTAGGTGTTGTCGAGCGAAAGCATCGGGGCCTTGTGGTCGGCCTGCTGGAAGCCC
>CANGRI010000102.1 GCA_947456525.1 Opitutia bacterium | reverse complement strand
GGGGCCGAAGTAGTTGGCGTTGCCGGTGGCGTCGGTGATGATGTCGTTGCCCCAGTAGTCGAAGACGCGGCCGTGCGGGTTGGCGAAGCTATACGGGACGTGGCGGTACAGCTTGCTGGTCTGCGGCTCGAAGCGGTAGATGCCGCCGTTGGTGTTGCGCATCACGCCGTTGAAGGTCTCGACCTGCGAGCGGTGGAACACGCCGTCGGAGAGGTAGATCGCGCCTCCCGGTTCATAGCAGATGGAGTTCGTCTCGTGGTGCGAGTCGGCGGCGTCCATGCCGGTGAGCAGGCGCTCCTTCCAGTCGGCCTTCTCCATCTTGCCGGAGGTGTCGCGGACGAACCAGATGTCGGGCGACTGAATCAGGATGACGCCGTCCTTGTAGAACTGGAAGCCGGTCGGGCAGTTGAGTCCGTCGAGGAAGACGTGGGACTTGGCGACTTTGCCGGTCTTCGGGTCGAGGTCGAGGACCAGGAGCTTGTCGAAGTTCTTGGTGGTCGGGGAAGTCTCGGGGTAGGTGGGCCAGACGGAGAGCCAGAGGCGGCCCTTGGTGTCGAAGTTCATCTGCACGGGGTTGATGAGCTCGGGGACGGTGGTCTCGTCGGCGATGAACTCGACCTTGCAGCCTTCGGGCAGCGAGAGGTACTTCAGCTGCTCTTCGCCGCTGAGGTAGGGGACCGGCGTCTTGCGGTTCGGGGGGACGGGGATCTCAGCCGCGAGGTTGTCGTGCTTCACTTCGATCGGCTTGCCCTGGGCGGCGGCCCAGATGCCCTTGTCCTGGTTGGCGGTCTTGACGTCGCGGTTGGCGAGCTCGGCGCCGAGCACCGTGGCGTTGTCGATGCCCTCGTACTTGATGCGCGAGCGGCCGCCGAAGATGTTGAACTGGTCGACCGTGCGGTAGCGGTGGTGCCACTGGGTGCTCTTTTCGTTCACCTGGGCGCGGACGGCTTCGTTCACCGCGCCGCCATCCTTGCCGAAGACGGCCTTGAACTGGACGGGGGCGAGCGCGGCGTCGCCGGCGGCGTTGAGGTGGATGCCGTTGATGGTAAGCGGCGACTTGGCGGCGGCGTAAAGCTGCTTGGACGGGGCGAAGAGGTCGACGAACGGGACGTTGTTGGCCTTGGCGATGGCGGCCATGGCGCCGACGTAGAGCTCGAGGTTCTTGTTGTTCTGCGCGGCGAGCTTGGCGTCGAAGTCGGCCGACTTCAGGTCTTCGTGGGCGATCGGGGAGAAGAGGACGACGCGGACCTTGCCCTTGCCGTAATCGGCGGCGAGGGTCTTCTTGAGCCAGCCGTCGAGGTTCGACTTGAAGGCGTCAAGGCCGGCTTGGCCGGCGAAGGACTCGTTGAAGCCCCAGTAGGCGAAGATCACGTTGGCGTGGAAGTGGGCGCCGGCGTGGTAGGTGACCTCGGTCTTGCCGACCTTGGTGGTCAGGGCGCCGGGCTTCATGTTGAGGAAGTAGTCGAGGCCGGCCACTTCGTCGGAGCGGTGCGGCGTGACGCCGACTTCGTCGCCGGAGAAGCCGAGGTTGCGGACCACGAGATTGTGCTCTGGGAACGCCTGATGGATCAGGGTCTCGAAATTACCTTGGTGCTGCTGGCGGTCGGCGAGACCGCTGCCGACGAAGGCGATGTTGTCACCCTTCTCGAGGGTGAGGTTCTGGGCCGAGACGGACGCGAATCCGAGCAGGGCTAGCAGGAGGGTGGACAGCTTGCGCATGGGTTTCTGGTTTTGGTAAAAAGAGGAGGGCCATGCTTTGAAGGCACGGTCGGTAAGGGGAGCGGAAAACCTGTCGCTCTTTCAACATCCTGCCAAGGGGAATGTTCCTCCGACGGCCGGCATTTGACCTTCATTTACGGTCAAATGCGGCTGAAAGGGGTGGGGTGGGGCAGATGGCTGGGTCGATGGCAGATGACGGAGGGCAGATTTCCCGCCACCTGTACCTGGAGCCGCCATCCGCCAGCGGAGACAAAAGCATGCACTCAAGGGGAAACCGGAGACCGATTAGTTGGCTGGGGTGTTCATGCCCTCGGCATTCTTTCCGGTCTCCCTTTGCTCGTTAGTGTGCCCAACCGCCAACCGCTAGCCGCCTAACGCTGACACCTGTCGTATCACTGCCCCACCGGCTTCGAGATATCGAATTCCGACTTGGTCGTCCAGCGCTGCTTGTAGCCGGCAGGGGCTTCGACCTTGGTCCGGAAGATCACGGTGTTGTCGAGGTCGAGATCGTCGGACCAGATGAACTTCGCGCCGGCGAAGTTGTCCTTGAACTTGTAGAAGTGTTCCTTCGGGCCGACGCGTTCCTCGGTGAACTCCGTCGCCTGGGCCCACTTGCTGTCGTCGAAGTCCACGGCGAACCAGTTCTCGGGCACGGGGGTGTGCTCGACCTTGGGGTTCTTGACGTCGCCGTTGAGCGGTCCCTTGAAGAAGTTCTTCGCCTTCCACTTGGCGTTGGTGACGGTGCCGTCCGAGAACTTGAGGATGAAGCCGCCGTCGCCGACATGGTCGCCGTATTCGAGGCCGGTCTTCGGGTCGGCGTTGTCGCGCGCCATCACGGCGATCGTCATCGGGTATTCCGGCAGGATGTCGACGTTCACGACGTTGTGCGGCATGTAGTCGATCGGGTCGACGACGCGGAGCTTGCCGTTGATGTAGAGGATGAACCAGTTGTCGGCGTAGACGCTGAGCTGGATCGTGTCCGCCATGGTCGGCTTCACCATGCCGGGCTTGTCGCCCTTCTTGCCGCCTTTGCCTTTCTTACCCTTCTCGCCGCCTTTGCCGTCGCCGGGCGGAGGGGCGGCCTGGTCGCCGGCGGTCTCGTCGGCCGTGGCTTCGATGTCTTCGCCCTTCGGCTTGCCGGCTTCGCCTTCAGGCGGAGGGCGCTTGCCCTTTTCGCCGGCCTTGCCCTTGCCTTTGCCTTTCTCGCCGCCCTTGCCGCCGCCCGGGCCGCGTTCGCCCGGCGTGTAGGTCTCGGTGGCGGTGGAGCCGTCGGCGTTGGAGTAGACGAACGTCCAGGTCTTGTCCTCGTTCGCCGTGTATTTCACGCTGAGGGCCTTGCCGTTGAGGGTGTAGTTGAGCGCGTACTTGTTGCCGTCGTGGGTGAAGTCCTTGATCAGCGCGCCGCGCAGGGGGCTCTGGGAGTAGGACGACCCTTCGCGGCGCACGTGGCTGGCGGAAGGCTGGGGGTCGACCTGGCCGTCGACTTCCTTCACTTCGCCGTGGAAGCCGCCGTTGATGTAGGGGTATTTCTTCTGCGCGTGGTAGTGGTAGCCGAGCGCCTTGGTCTCGTGGCCGCCGAAGGCATCCAGCTTGCCCGGCGCGGTGCCGTCAGGTTCGTTGTAGCCGTAGATCGCGTAGCCATCGAGGGCGACGGCGATCGGCTTGCCCTTGCCGAGCTCCTTCTCGAGGAAGACGGGGGCGTCGTGGTAATGATAGTCGTCGGCTTTGCCGCAGTGGCCGCCGAAGTTGTCGAGTTCGCCGAAGGCCTTGGCGTCGTCGCCGCGGTTGTTGAGCGCGTTGAAGATCGGGACGCCGTTGGCGGCGAGCGCGATGGCCCCGCGCATGAAGTGCGTCTTGGCGGACATCGGCTCCTTCGCCGGGACCGGCTTCAGCGGGATCCGCCAGGCCGAGGCGCCGACGTAGGTCTGGGGGATGGGCACCTGCTGCTGCCAGGACTTGATGCCGGCCATGAGCGGGTGGTCGGGCACGCCCTTGGCTTCGACGTAGAGATAGGTGTCATCCCAGCGTACGCTGACGTTCTTGGCGAACGCCTGGAAGGGCGTGGCGATGAGCGGCGCGCTGCCGGTCGCGGCGGCGAGGTAGGTGCTCGTGAGCACATACTTGGCGGAAGGCTGGACGATCGCCGGCGCCTCGAACGGCGTGCGGTACTGCGCCTCGACGGGCGGGATGTGCGCCCGGGCGGCGGCGGCGAAGCCGAATGTGGCGAGCAG
Source organism: Opitutia bacterium (assembly GCA_947456525.1). Lineage (GTDB taxonomy): Bacteria > Verrucomicrobiota > Verrucomicrobiia > Opitutales > UBA953 > UBA953. The sequence continues at coordinate 1,074 of CANGRI010000102.1, read as the reverse complement.
AAGGGCGTAGGACGGGGTGCGCATGGCTGAGGGTGAGGGTATGATGATACCCCAAGCGACCTTAAGCAGACGTTAAGCCGCGTTTTTCGTGCCGAATCAGCCCCGCTGACGGAGCAGTTCGTCGATCCGGGCAAGGTCGTCGGGCTTGATCGCGAACTTGCCCCCGAAGACGGTCTCCTTGATCTGGCCGGGCTTGCGGGCGCCCACGATGGCGGCCGTCACGCGCGGCTGGCGCAGCACCCAGGCGATGGCGAGCTCCGCGGAATTGCGACCGTAGCGATGGGCGATCTCGGCCAGGCCTTTCGCGAGCGCGATGTTCTTGGCGAGGAGGGGTTCGTTGAACTGCGGGTCGGCGCGACGATGGTCGTCCGTCGGGAGCGCGTCGGCCCATTCTTTCGTGACCTTGCCGCTGAGCAGCCCTTTCTGCATCGGGCTGTAGGAGACGATGCCGATGTCCTCGGCTTCGCAGTAGGGCAGGAGTTCCGCCTCGATGCTCCGGTTGAGCATGCTGTAGGGCGGCTGCAGGAAGGTGACGCGGTGGATGGGCTGGATGCGCTTGAGCTGGGCGACGCTGAAATTGCTGACGCCGGCGTAGCGGACCTTGCCCTCCTTGATCAGTTCGGCGACGGCGGACCAGCCTTCTTCGATATCCTCGTCGGGCTGCGGCCAGTGGATCTGGTACATGTCGATGACGTCGACCTGCAGGCGGCGCAGGCTGTCCTCGCATTCCTGCTTCACGCTCGCGCGCTTGAGGCGCGGCACGATGGTGCCGTCGGGATCCCAGCAACGCTCGCATTTCGTCGAGACGATCGGCTTCTCCTTCATCTCCTTGAGCGCGCGACCGACGACTTCCTCGGAGCGGCCGAGGCCGTAGACGGCGGCGGTGTCGATCCAGTTGATGCCGACGGCCATCGCCTCGTGGATGGTGCGGATCGAAAGCGCGTCGTCCTGCGCGCCCCAGCCGAACTTCCAGTCTCCGCCGCCGATGGCCCAGGTGCCCAGGCCGACGGGCGTGAGTTGGAGGGGCGAGTTGCCGAGCTTGCGGGTCTTCATGACGGTTCGCCTATTTCGGGT
>CANGRI010000101.1 GCA_947456525.1 Opitutia bacterium | reverse complement strand
GTCTCGTTGGATTTCTGCTTAGAAATCGTTGGCGAAGGCGAGCTGGATCGTGAGCTGAAGGCATTGGTAACCTCGGGCGGATTGGAGGACAAAATCCGCTTCGCCGGGTCGACTTCGGCGCCGCAGGAGGCGTTAGCCCGATGGGACGGCTTCGTTTTTTCCACGACAGCAGCCGAAGGCTTCGGTATCGCCGTGGCCGAAGCGATGGCTGCCGGCCTCCCGTGTGTGCTGTCAGACGTGCGTGCATTACGTGAGATCGCCGGCGCGGAAGCCTATTTTGCGGCGTCAGGCGATCCGTCCCAGTTCGCCGAACGTCTCCTTCAGGTCGCCCGCGATCCAGCGGCCGCTTGTGCTATGGGGCAGGCTGCTAGCCTTCGGGCTGCCGCCCATTATGCGCCTGAGGCATTCGCCCAATCCTATCTCGCCGCCTTAGGGCTGGCACGAGCCCCATGACTCTCTCTGTTGTCATCGCGACTTATCGTCGGGCCGAATCACTGCAACGCACCCTTCTCACGATATGCTCGCAGTCCCTACGGCCGACAGAGGTGATCGTTGTCGACCAATCACCGGCGGAAGGGAGGGCGGCCGTCTTAAAGGCGATAGATGATGCGATTCAGGTCGGTCTCAATGTCCGTCTCATCACGTCGGAAATCCCGTCTTCGACCTTGGCCCGCAATCTGGGGTTAGGGTCAGCGACGGGAGACTGGATAGTCTTCTCGGATGACGATGTCGACTGGCCGGAGAACGTCGTGGGCGACCTGATGACCAAAGTATCCGCTAGCCCCGACTTGGTGATGATTGCCGCTAGGGATATGCGAGCTCCGAGTGGGGGGCGTCCGATCTGGCGACGCGCCTTCGCGGCGTTTTTCCTGACAAACACTTTCATGCCTTTAAAATCAGGTAAGGTGCTTGCCTGCATGCAGGCTCGCTATCCTCAGCCGATCGTTGGCGACATGGAGACGGAGTGGGCAATGGGCTACTGGTTCGCCGTAGATCGTCGTTTCGTGCAGGAGCACGGGCTGATTTTCGACGAGAAGATGACGCGCTACGCGCAGGCGGAAGACATGCTTTTCTCGCATCAGCTGTTTAAAGCTGCCCAAGCCTCGGGTCGCCGGTGCGTGGTCTCGGAGCGTATCGCCGTCGCCCATCTGGTATCTCAGGAGTGGCGTGAGCCAACCGCCTTTTCCGATCTATGCAGCGTCTGGAATCGGGTGTATATCGCATCGGTTCTCCGGCCAGGCGCGGGATTCTGGCTTTCCGTTGCCGCCATGGGGTGGGCGATGTGTCATCAAGTCGCCGTTCGAATCCTGGGCGGCCGAGGCTGGACGCGCTATGTCTGGGCCCATTTCATCGCCCTAGCAAAGCTTCCCGCGATCCGCGCTGGCGACTTCGCTGATCTTTACCGCCGTCACGAATCTCCGCTCTCTTGAGCCTCGTCGTCCTCACCAACATTCCGACACCTTACCGCACAGCGTTCTTTGACGCCTTGGCGGAGGCGGCGGCGTGTGCGGGCCAAAGATTCCATGTGCTTTACTGCGCGAAGACGGAGCCGGGTCGCCATTGGCCGTACGACACCTCGAAGATGCGCCACGCCCATACGGTGCTGCGCGGCTTCCATCCTTCCGTCGCCGGCGTCTGCGCCCACCTCAATCCGGGCGTGCTGGCGGAGCTTAACCTGCTCAAGCCTGACACGTTGCTGATCGCCGGCGCCTGGAACGCCCCGACAATGCTCGTCGCCGGGCTGAACATCTATTCCCCGCACCCCCGCCGGTTCTTCTGGAGCGAAGGCCATGCGGGCGCGGTCCTCAACAAGCGCGGCCTCATCGCCTGGCTGCGTCGCCGGGTCTACCGGACTTTCGACGGCTTCGCGGTGCCTAATGCGAAGAGCGCGGACTGGGCCCTGGCCCAGGCCGGCGGCCCGCGTCCGATCGTGACCTTGCCGAACGCCATCGACGCGAAATTCTTCGCCCGTGCTTCCGCCGGCACGCGTGCCGAGGCGCGACGTTCGCTGGACATCGAGGGCGAGGGCAGGGTGCTTGTTCAGGTCTCCGCCCTGACCGATCGCAAGGGCGTCCTCGAACTGGCCAAGGCTTTCCTAGGGTTACCGCCCGAGGATCGCCGCGGAGCGAAGCTGCTCTTCGTCGGCGATGGCGAACGCCGTGCCGAACTCGAGGCGATCGCCGTGCAGTCCGCTGGCGCGGTCCGCGTGCTCGGCCAGTTGCCTCCGGAGGAAGTGCGCCGCGTCTTGTGGGCGGCCGATGCATTCGTGCTGAACACCCGCCTCGACCCGAATCCGCTCTCAGCCATCGAGGCCGCCGCCGCGGGCCTGCCCATCCTGATGTCCGCCGCCGCCGGCAATGTGCGTGAGGTGGTCGAGACGCCCAACACAGGCTTTGTCATCCGTGACCCCTCGGATCCGTCCGAGGCACTGCATTCTGTTCTCTCTGCTTCTGACACGCAGCTCGCCGAGATGGGCGCCCGTGCTGCTGAGCTGGCACGGACTCAATTCGACGCCCCCGCCGTGGCGAGGGCGCTCATCCAGCAGCTTTACCCTTCATGACCATGTTCTCTTTCCTCAAGCGCATCCTGAATCTATTCCGGCCGGCCAAGCAGAGGCTTTCGCACCGAAAGAGGCTCGGCTACCTGAAGGCTTCCGGCGTCGGGATTCGCCGGGCCCTTGACCTAGGCGCTTTCGAAGGAAAGTGGACCAAGCTGCTGCGGGAGATCTACCCCTCGGTCCAGGTCGTCATGGTCGACGCCAATACGGACAAGGAGCTGCTGTTGCGCCCTTTGGGTGACTGCCGGATCGCGGTACTCGGAGACGCTGACGGCCGCGAGGTAGATTATTACAAGTGCCTCGATGGCGACGCCGGCTCCGGAAATGGCATTTATCGGGAGAACACGGGGTTCAGTTTCACCCCCGAGAAACGTAAGTGCGTTACGCTCTCCACACTGCTGGGCACCGCCGAAGGCTTTGACCTGATCAAGATGGACGTGCAGGGGGCCGAACTGGACGTCATTCGAGGTGGACTCCCGATCGTGCGAAACTCGCGCTACCTCCTGCTGGAACTTCAGACGCATAACTACAACCTAGGTGCGCCCCATTTCGAAGAAGTCGTAGCCTTTCTGCATGGCGAAGGCTTTGCTGTCGTCGATATCGTCGACCTCATGTACTCCGGCGATAAGCTGATTCAGGTGGATGTCTTGTTTCAAAATAAGAACCTAGCCTGACGTCCCTCAAGGACTGCCGTTCAAGCCGCGCATCTTGCGCGGCTTTTTTGTGCCCGGATCGGGAGGTAGGGACGCGATGACATCGCGTCCGTTCTTTGGATCCAGGCCGCCGCAGGGCGGCCGAGGGTAGGGGCGTGGCTTCGCCGCGCCCTCTTCCTGCGGAGTGCGCGATGAATCGCGCCCCTACCATGCTTCGCCCTGCGGCGAACGGGCCGAAGCACCCTATGTCGTGACGCGGTCCCGACCCTACCTCGGGAACAAGGTAGGGCCGACCATCCTTGGTCGGCCGCGGTCGAGCAGGGATACTCGACCCAACCCATGACAGGTGGAAGCGGTTGGCGGTTGGGAACACATCCAGGCAACTAGGACAGCACGTGGTGCTGTCCCTACCTCGATACAGGGACGCACAGGCCGCCCTGCGGCGAACGGGCTGAAGCACCCTATGTCGTGACGCGGTCCCGACCCTACCTCGGGAACAAGGTAGGGCTGACCATCCTTGGTCGGCCGCGAGTGAGCAGCTAGGTAGCCTTCCATTCGGCCGGACAGTGGAGCTTTTTCCCGCTGGGCAGGATGATTTCGTCAGGCAGACGACTCGCTTGATAATGCTGCGGTCCTAAGACGATGGAGGACGGAATCGACCTCAGTAATTCATTGCTTAGGCGACCATGCGGGAAGGCAAAGCGCAAATCTTTGCCGGGGTGCATCCTTTGGAACCCTTTCGCAAGCGGCGCGTAATCCGAATCTCCAGATACGATGATAGCGGCGTCGAATGCATCCGCCGCTGCCAGCTCGAAGAGTGTTACGGCGAGGGCGATATCTGTTCCTTTTTCACGCCAAACTTTAGCCCAAGTTTTGCCTCCGGGGATGGCGATTTCGAGTTGGCGTTGCCTGATCTCACCAAGGTGCGTCGTGATAGATGGGTTACGTCGCGCAGAGAGAGCTCGAAGGTAGATCTGATGCCTTGATAGCCTTCCGGGGTTAGTTTGCCGGAGGTAGAAGGGCAGGGCCGTAAAATAGCGTATATCGACGACCTGGGCTGGCACGGGGTAGCAGTGGAGGAGTCCTTTTAGCAACTTGCCAAGGTCGAGCCACTTGTGCCCTGGGTCGTCCTGCAGGCTGTGGTAGAGGTTAAATCCATCCACTAAGCCGATGACGCGTAACGGGGTCATCACGGCGTACGCTTAAATTAAAAACCCCGCGGGCCGTAACCCGTGGGGGTCTGCGGGGGCGTGGCTCGAAGTCCAGCATACCCGCAGGGATGAGCAAATAACATACGCGGGCACGGACATGTTCCGCAAGTATTTATTGGTTACGTCAAGAAGCACCCCGCTTCATTAATCTTCCCGACTATCCGGGCAAAAGGCATCGGATGGGGAATCGCCACCAGTTTTCAGTGAGGTCTACGTCCCTGCCGCCAGCCCTAGCTGCGCTTGCCTTGGCTTGCTCCCACCCGCCATCCGCTAACCGCCAACACCTGACGTAGGTAGGGATTTGATCGGCGTCGCGTCCGCTGTTTGGATCCAGGCCGCCGTAGGGCGGCCGAGGGTAGGGGCGTGGCTTCGCCGCGCCCTCTTTCTACGGAGTGCGCGATGAAGCGCGCCCCTACCTCGATCTTAAGGTAGGGACGTGATTGCCATCACGTCCGTTCGCCGAGCAAGGAAGGGCGGATTTGGGCTTAGCTAAGGCCCGGTGACTTCGCAGCTGCGGCAGTCAACGGACGCCACGCAGTGGCGCCCCTACCTCTGGCATAAGGTAGGGCTGACCATCCTTGGTCGGCCGCGGTCAAGCAGGGATGCTCGACCCTACCCGTGACAGGTGGATGCGGTTGGCGGTTGGCGGTTGGGAACACATATCCCGCCACCTGCCACCCGGAGCTGCCACCTGCCACCCGAGACGCGCATCTTCCATTCAGCCCTCCATTCAGCCCTCTACACAGTCCTCAATTCAGTCCTCTTAC
>CANGRI010000100.1 GCA_947456525.1 Opitutia bacterium | reverse complement strand
CCGCTCACCGTCTACGATTTCTGGGCCACGATCCTGCACCAGCTCGGCATCGATCACGAGAAACTCACCTATCGCTTCGGTGGCCGCGACTTCCGCCTCACCGACGTACATGGCAACGTGGTCCGCGAGATTGTCGCGTAGACGACTAAAATTACAGCGGCTGGCGGTCAGCGGTTAGAATATTCACCAGGTCCCAGGAGTGGATCCCTTCTGATCAACCGACCTCTGAGCCTCCGGCCTCTCATTAAAAGCATCATCCATCCTACAGCTTCCCTCTGCCCTCCAGCCCTCCATTACTTACCTCCATGATCAAGCACCTCCTCCTCCTCCTCCTGATCAGCCTCTCCCTCTTCGCCGAAGAGAAACCCACGGGAGTCATCATCCATGAAACGGGCGCCCATGAGCCCCTCGCCCAAGGCTTGGCCTTCTTCCATGGCTCATGGAAGTTCGCCGAAGGCGCGATGCTCGGCGAACAGGTCCCGACCGAGAAGCATACCGCCACGATCAAGATCCTGACGGCCTTCGACCAAATCAAGGCGGAGTGGAAGATGAAGTTCCTCGATCCGAAAGAAAACTTCCTCTTCGTGGCCTGGCCGGCCGACTCGGGCGCCCATGCGATGGACTTCACCTTCCTGCCTGACACCGGTAAGTTCGAGCTCATCCGCGCGGCCTACAAAGACCTCAAGCGCGAAGTCCTCGCCAAAGGCGAACTCAAGGACCTCACCAAAGAATGGCATGAAGTCGTCTGTATCCATGATGGCGCGAAGTTCATCCTGACGATCGACGGCGTGACCATCAGCGCCTCCGACGAAGCCTTCAACCGTCCCATGGGTCCGTTCTTCCTGAATGGCGGCGGCTTCAACGGCGCCCGTTATCTCGTAAAAGACCTCAAGGTCACCGCACTCCCCGGCTCCCCCCAGACCCGTGCGTTCCTCCCGGCCAAGCCCGCGCCTGCCGCGAAGAAGTAAGCGCCCCGCAGTCGCCGGGGATCCGCTGCGGGTAGGGCAGTCATTGCCATGACCGCCGTTCGCATCCGTGCGTGAGTCGAGCCGGGCAAGGCCACGACCAATCTGATATCCGTCCGCCCACGGACGTGATGGCAATCACGTCCCTACCTTAGGTCCCCTGCCAATCATCCGGTCAGCGGCTTCCTTTTGAGCGTATATGGCGCGCCACTTGCCGCCTGAAACGAGATGATCCAGCTATGTCGTGACGCGGTCCCGACCCTACCCCTTGCCCGCATGTCACCTTGCCCACGCGCTCCGTCGCGTGCTCCGCACGCGTTCACCTTTGCACTTTTGCACGTTTGTGCCTATCTCTTCCCCAGACCCCATGCGCCTCCTCCTCGCCCTCCTGCCCTTCTTCGTCCTCGCGGCCGAACCTAAGCCGATTCGCGTGCTCGTCTGGGACGAACAGCAACCGCAGCAAGCCCAAGGCTACGGAGATAAGTTACTCGGCGAGACGCTCGCCGCAGAGCTGGCCAAGAACAAGGACCTCGTGGTCAAGACCGCCCGCCTCGCCGACGCCGACCAAGGCCTCTCGGACGCCGCTCTCGATCAGGCCGACGTGCTCGTCTTCTGGTGTCACCGCAAGGTGAAGGAACAGGACGACGCCCGCGTCGAAGCCGTCGTGAAGCGCGTGCAGGCCGGCAAGCTCGGCTTCATCGCCCTCCATTCTGCGCACTGGGCCAAGCCCTTCGTCCGCCTGATGCAGGAACGTTCCAAGGACGATGCCTTGAAACAGCTCTCCGCCGAAGAACGTGCTAACGCCAAGTGGGTTTTCACCAACGCAGCCCCATTCTACAAAGGCGTCAAAGCCGGCGCACCGTTGACGCCTTCCGTCAAACGCGAAGGCTCGACTTACACGCTCACGCTCCCCCAGTGCGTCTTCCCGGGATATCGCGCCGACGGCAAGCCGGGCCACATGACAACTGTCGCGCCCAACCACCCGATCGCGGCGAACCTACCGGCCAAGTGGGACATCCCGCAGACCGAGATGTACGACGAGCCTTTCCATGTGCCCGCCCCTGACGCCGTCGTCTTCGAAGAACGCTGGGACAAAGGAGAGCACTTCCGCAGCGGCATCACCTGGCAGGTCGGCCAAGGAAAAGTCTTCTACTACCGCCCCGGCCACGAGACCTATCCAATTTTCAAGCAGCCCGAGAATATCCAGGTCGTGGAGAATGCGGTGCGCTGGGCGGCGGCGAAGTAAGCCAGGCGCCGCGAATAATCATCTCAGGTCTCGGCAGCCTGGTATCTGGCACAGGTATTCAGATCCGGGTACGGGTACAGGTCCCGAACCTGAACCTGGTGCTGAACTCCTGAACCCGGGGCCTGACGGCCGAGACCTGGGACCTGAGATTGCATCACCCCGCCAACGGAAGCGGGCGGATTCAGCTATGTCGTGACGCGGTCCCGACCCTACCCCCATCATTCATCTTTCATCTTTCCGCCCATCCTTCATCTTACGCACATGCTTCTCCGCCTCCTCCCCCTCCTCGCCGCGGCTTCCCTTTCCGCCGCCTCCGTCTCGACCTTCGCCGGCAACGGCCAGAAGGGCTACTCGGGCGACAACGGTCCCGCCACGGAAGCGAAGATGGACAATCCTTTCGGGGTGACCCGTGGTCCGGACGGATCGATCTGGTATTGCGAATACACCGGCCAACGCATCCGTCGCGTCGATAAGGAAGGCAAGATCCACCTCATCGCCGGCACCGGCAAGGTCGGCTACACCGGCGACGGCGGCCCCGCGACCGCGGCGACCTTCAACCTGCCCCACGAGCTCCGCTTCGGACCGAAGCGCGGCAACCTCTTCATCGTCGACATGATGAACCACGCCGTCCGCAAGATCTACGTGAAGACGGGCATCATCACGACGGTCGTCGGCACGGGCAAGCCCGGCTACTCCGGCGACGGCGGCCCGGCCGATCAGGCCCAGCTGAAGAACCCGCACAGCATCCAGTTCGACGCCCAAGGTGACCTCTTCATCTGCGACATCGGGAACAGCGTCATCCGCAAGGTCGACATGAAGTCGCACGTGATCACCACCATCGCCGGCACCGGCAAGCCGGGCGACTCGCCTGACGGCGCCCCGGTCAAGGGCACGCCGATCAAAGGCCCCCGCTCCATCGACTTCGACGCCGCCGGCAACCTCTGGGTCTGCACCCGCGAGGGCAACCAGGTCCTGAAGCTCGACCTCAAGACCGACAAGATCTCACTCATCGCCGGCAACGGCAAGAAGGGCTTCACCGGCAACGGCGGCCCGGCCAAGCTCGCCACGCTCAGCGGCCCGAAGGGCGTCGCTTTCGATGCCGAGGGCAATGCCTGGATCGCCGACACCGAATCCCACTCGATCCGCATGGTCAACATGAAGACCGGTAACCTCGAGCTGAAAATCGGCACGGGCGTCAAGGGCGACGGCCCCGACGGCGACCCCATGAAGTGCCAGCTAGCCCGCCCTCACGGCGTGTTCGTGGACAAAGACGGCTCGGTCTACATCGGCGACTCCGAGAACCATCGTTTGCGCGTGCTGAAGCAGTAAGCCGTGACGCTCACCCGACGCTCCCTCCTGAAGAACGCCCTGCTCGCCGGGGCATGGTATGGCGCCGTCGGACGATCCTTCGCGCAGGCTACCTCGCCCGAGGTTCTCGGCCAAGGTGAGTTCAAGTATCGCGTCGTCCCCGGCTGGGGCGTGCTCGACGAAAAGACGCCCGTCAATGACTGCCACGGGCTCGCGCGTACGGCTGATGGACAGATCGTCCTGCTGACCAACCACGTAGCCAACAACGTCATCTTCTACGACGACGCCGGCAAACTGGCGCACAAATGGACCGGCCCGAAATTTCCTGGCGCCCACGGCCTAGCGCTCGTTCCCTGGAAGAAATCGGAAGCCCTCTTCATCACCGATCTCAACCTTCATTCGGTATTCAAATTCTCGACCTTCGGCGAACAACTTGGCGAGTGGCACCTCCATCCTAACACAGGTAAGTACGCCAAGGAGACCGACTACCGCCCCTCTTGGACGCTCCACCGTGCCGATGGCGAGTTCTACGTCCTGGATGGCTACGGCAAGGACTACATCCTGCACTACGCGGCCGACGGTTCGTTCAAGCGACTCCTCGGCGGCCCGGAAGGCGGCATCGTCCACTGGGGCCCGCATGGCGGCATAATCGACACGGCCGCCGACGGCGCCGAGACGATGCTTATCGCGATGAGCGACCAGCAGTATCTCCTCCGCCTCGACCTCGACGGCAAGAAACTCGCCCAGACCGACCTCCCGGGCGGCAACCCCCGTCAGATCCGCCGCATGGGCGAGCACTACGTCGTGGCCCACCTCGCCGACAACTGGCCCAAGGACCGTAACAGCCGCGGCTTCCTCTCGATCCTCGACCAGAACCTCCGCGTCGTCTCGAACATCGCCGGCTCCGCGCCAATCTACGACACTGACGGCAAGCTCCTGCCGATGAAGCACACCGCCGACGTCTTCCTGCACCCCCACGACGTCCTGGCCAACCCCGACGGCTCGCTGATCGTCGCCCAGTTCGCTTCGGGCAAGACTTACCCGATCAAGCTGGAGCGGATCTGAAGCGATTCCCCAACGGGCGTAAGCCCGGCGCTTACTTCTTCTTGTAATACTTCACGTCATCAAGGGTGACCTTGTTCGACACGAGGAGACGCAGGACCTGCTTGGTTTCGTGGGCGATGCCGGAGGAGCTGAAGCTGCCAATCACTTTACCATCCACGGACGCCGTCATGGTATCGCCAAGGATCGTGACATTCAGGGAATGCCATTCGCCCACGCTGATATCGGCGGGAATGGTCTTAGCCTTGGTCTTGATGATATCCGCATCTTCCTTGGAGAGCTTCCCCGCTTTGCGGGCATCATAGTATTTCAAGAGCATCCCGCCGGTCTTCATGTCCTGGAGGGTGACTTTCTTGGTGCCAAATGTCGCCGCGCACAGATGGCCGGCATGCACTTCCTTCAGGGTCAAGTCGGCGAAATTCAGCATGAGCGTATCCTTCGCCTCATGGAATTTGAAACGCATCGTGGCGGTGCCGTCGATGAACTGGAACGCATGCCCGACATCCACCGCGTGAATGGCCTCGGGATGGATGTAGATGTACATCGTCCCGTCCACGAGATCGACCTCCTTGTTGCCTTTCGCGCTCCAGGAACTGCTGGTGTTCCAGCCATT
>CANGRI010000099.1 GCA_947456525.1 Opitutia bacterium | reverse complement strand
GATCGGGTGCTCGGGCTTAGTGACGGTGAAGGTGAAGTCGCTGTGTCCATGGTTGCGCGAACCGCCGCAGACGAACTCGTCGTTATACTTGGTCGTAAGCGGCCAGTTATACCAGGTGGCGGCATGCAGCAGGACGATGCCCTTCCCGGCCGCCGCGAAGTCACGGATGGCCTTCTGGAACTCAGGCGTGCCGAACTGGCCGTGGTTGCCGCTGAACACGAAGAGGTCGGCCTGCGGTAGCAGCGCCAAGGTCTCCTTGAGGTTAGGTGTCGACGCGACGTCGTAGCCGGCCGCCTTGGCCGTCTGGGCGTCCGTCCCGAGGAAGAAGGCCGGGAAGTTGTGGGAGCTGCCGGCGCCGGCGAACAACACCCGAAGTTGCCCTGCCTTGCGCGGACCGAACAGCTGGTCGTACGCATGGGTGGTCTTCGGATTGTCCTTCGGCAGCAGGTCGCTCGGACCATCGTTGGCCTTCTTGCCGCCCTTGGGCGCAGGTGCGTTCTTGTCGGCCGGCGGGTTGGCCGGACCGCCCACTTCGACGGTGATGGCGGCGGTCGTCGGGGCGATCTCCTTGCCTGGACTCGTCAGGATGAGCTTGTCGATGATTTCGCCGCCTTCGACGGGAATCACCAAAGTTCGCACATGGTGTCGCTTGAGGAGCCCGCGGACGGTCTTCGAGCCAGGAATGTCCGCATCATCGCCGAAGTAGTCCGCGAAGTGCTGTCCGCCTTGGAGGCTGACGGTCTGCTTGCGACCGCTGAGGAAGACGATGTCGACGGTCATGGCGAGCCCGGGGTGACCGCCCCAGCCGCCTACGGCGCCGAGCATATGGATGCGAGAAGCCGCCAGGCCGACCGGAATCTCAGCCCGATCGACGAAAGACTGGGAGTAGACTTTTCCGGGGCCGCCCTTGAGCACGAGGATGTTGTTGCCGCCCTTCATCGCGGCGGGATCGAGCACGACGAACGGCACCCCGTTGGCGTTGACCTGGCCGAAGCTCACGAAAGGGAGATTATCCCCCTTGGCGGACTTCGAGGCGTAGAGACCGCCACGGGAATCGGCATTGGCCACGGCGGAGAGATCGAGCAGGTGGAATCGTCCGACGACGGTGGCGACGCCCGAGGCCGCGGTGGAGCGGATGTAGGCGATCAGGTCGCGCAGGCCTTCGGGGCCGAGCGCCTCGAAGCCCTCTGGCATGAGCGAGGTCGCCACGCGCTGACGCGAGGCGATGTCGGCCACCTTGACTTCGATGACGATGCCCGCGGGCTGCTTGAGCTTCAGGACCGCGGTGTTCTCGCTCGCGATGAGCGCGGAATACAGGGTGCCGTCCTTGAGCTTGATGTTCCAGGTGCGGTGCTCGTCGTCGACCATGCGGCTGGGGTCGACGATGTGGACGAGTAGCTCGGCGGCCGGATGCGAACCGATGCCGGCGAGATTGGGTCCGAAGTCGTAGCCGACATCGCCGAGGCGGTGGCAGGTGCTGCATACGGCGGCGAAAAGTTCCTTCCCCTTGGCGATGTCGCCGGGCTTCTCGACCTCGGGCCGGAGCTTGTTGATGAGGTCGTCCTTGGCCGGGCTCGTGCCGACGTTGAGTTTGGCAAAGACCGCGACGGAACGCTTGGCGATCGCCTCGTCCGGGTGACGGAGGAGCTGGGAAGACTGGAGCGTGGACAGTTGCATCGGCGAGAAGGCCTTCTCCTCCAACGCGCCGAGCATGAGGCCGGCCCAATCCGGACGGGTCATCAGCCCGGCATATGCCGCCTTGCGGACCGCCCCGTCGGTGCGGATGAAACCGGCGAGCAAGGCCTTGCCCGCGGCATCCTCACCGGTGGCGGCCAAAGCTTCGACGGCCGCAAGGGCGGCGGACTCATCGGCGCCCTTGGCGATCAGCGCGCCGACCGCAGGGACGATGGCCGTATCATAGCGGCGCAGGCCGACGAGAGACTGCGCGGACTGAACGCGCACGGAGGCCGGCAGCCCGGTGTCGGCCAGCTGAGGCAGCAGTGAGGACGCGACCGCGGCGAGCTCGGCACGAAGTTCGTCGCCCTTGACCCAGTTGGCGGCGAGCGGCGCTGCCGAAGCGGCAAGTTCCTTGACGTTGAGGACGGCGGCCAGAGCCGACAAGCCTGCGGCATGGTCGGCCGGAGCCGGAGACTTGCTCAGCGCGAGTTCGCGCAGCACCACCTTGGCGACCTCGAGATTCTTCGCGGCAGCGGCGGACTTCAAGATCGCGAGTCGGGCGACTTCGTCCGAAGATGCGGCCAGACTGGCGGCCAACCCTCGGGCGAACTGAGAGGAGGCGGAACCTTCGGTGGCCATCATAGCCTGCAGGATGGTACCCGGATTGGCGGCGGCGGCGGCCGAGGCGGCGGCCTTCGACCATTCGTCGCTGAAGCCTGACTGGGCACCGAGAAGGAGGATGCCCGAGGCGGCGTCAAGCGGAGCGGCTCCCATCGCACGCAGGGCCGCGAGACGCACGCGGGCGTCAGGGTCGACAAGCGCCTTGCCGTAGACCTCGGCCGGCAGCTTGGCATGCGACGATTCGGCGGCGAGGAAGGCGTTCTTGCGCACGGACACGTCGGCGTCCGCGCAGAGCTGACGTAGCAGTCCGTCTTCCAGTCGATCCAGACGCTGCAAAGCCCAGAGAGCGAGGATGCGCGCCTCCGGACGGGCGTCGCTGCGGACCAATGACGCCAAAGGGCCGACGGCCGAAGCCTGCAGGCCGGCATCCCGCTCCATCAGCACGCGCAGGGCGTTGAAACGGACGGTCTTGCTCGGGTGCGAGAATGCGGCGAGCAGGCCGGCGACGTCGGCCGCGGACAGGTCAGGATTGGCGAACTTCGGGGCGGCGTCGTGCTGGATGCGGTAGACGCGTCCGAAATAGTGCTCGCGGTCGGGACGGACGGAGGCGCCGGACTTGCTGTGCAGGGGGCCGCGGGTGTCGTTGTGCGCGACGACGGGCGTGTAGAAATCAAGGACGTACATCGCGCCGTCAGGGCCGACGCTCATGTCGACCGGGCAGAACCAATGGTCCATCGAGCGAAGCCACTCCTTGTCCTCGAGGAGCAGGCTGCCTTCGTAAGCCGGACCATTGAGGGTCATCTTCTCATGGTGGATGATGTCGAGGATCGGCTCGGACATGAAAACCGTGCCGTCATACTCCTTGGGCCAGGCGCCACCTTCGTAGACCATCGCCCCGCAGGCGGAGGAATAATGCCCGACCTGGTCGATCTGCATCAAGGGGGCGCGGTCAGGCATGTCCTTGCGCGCGACCGGACGGCCCGGATTAACGGAAGCGAAGGCCTTGGCCGTCGTGCCGGGGGCCTTGGCCAGGATGGCTTCAGGCAGCACCACGTGCTGGATCGGATTCCCGTTGGTCGCCTTGCCATGGAACAACTCCATGGTGCTGGTGACTTCGTTGCCGAAGCTGTTGCCACCCTGCGAAGCGACCTGCTCGATGGCGGAACCGTCAGGCTTGAAGCGGAAGGTACCCGAAGTGATGCGGGCCATGACCTCGTCGGTGGTGCCACGCGTCGCGACGGCGCCTCCGCCGTTGGAGGCGTAGATCCAGCCGTCGGGGGCGACGATGAAATGGTTGGCGACGAAGTGCGTATCGCCGGGGCGGAACCCGCCGAACAGAACGACTTCCTTGTCGGCCTTGCCATCACCATCGGTGTCGCGGAGCCAGACGATCTTGTCTTGGGCGACGACGATGACGCCGTCGCGATAGAAGCAGAAGCCTGTGATCAGCTCCAGGCCCTCGTGGAAGACCACCTTCTTGTCGACGACACCGTCGCCCTTGCTGTCGATGAGGATGCTGATCTTGTCCTGAGCGGGACGATCGTAGCTCCCCGGGACGAGCACGCCGCCTTCGCGCCACGCCTCGGCGCTCAGCGGACGACGTCCGTTAGGATACTCCGGGGTCTCTGCGACCCACATCCGGCCACGTTCGTCCCACTGGACCGCGATCGGCTTATGGATGAGAGGTTCGTGGGCGACGACGCTGGCCTTGAAGCCGGGCTGCATCTGGAAGGCGGCGATGGCCTTCTCAGGTCGGCTCGGGCCGCCGGCGGGATAGCGGAGGTCGGCAAGGTCCTTGGACGTGCAGAGCTCGTCGACGTTCTCACGCCGGGCGGCCCAGGCGATGCCGCGCTTGATGAAGGTGCGGTAGCTGGCATGGGCAAGCGTGACCGCATCACGCTGCAGGAACACCGCCGAACGCACATGGTCGTTCGCGAAGACCCAGGCCTGCGGCTGGATGTCGAAGACGGACGCCTTGTCGGCGACCTCGGAGATCTTCTTGCGCGTGCTGGTGACCTTCGAGGTGAACGAGGAAGCCATCACGTCGATCTTCTCGTTGAGATCCAGCTCGAAGACGGTGTCGTCGGTGACGTCGAAAGCAGAGGCGTCCTTGGAGAGCGGGTGAGCATCCGTGCGGAGATTGAGCATCATCAGCGAGCGGAAGCGCCGGCTGTCCTGCGTCCAACCGGCGCCGAAAGTATCCTTGCCCCAGGAGGCGGACGGGCCGGCGATGGCGCCGCCTACGGAGACGAAGCCGATTCCGCGATGCGAGAGGTCGGCGAGGGCGGCGCGATCGATCACTTCGTAAGGCACGTAGTCCCTGCGGTACAGCAAGACGACTTCGTCCTTCTCGTGCGTCTTGGCGACGAGGTCACGCGGCTGGGCGGCCTCCGTGACGATGGCGCCGGAGGCTGACAGTTCCGCCGAGAGCGACCTGAGCGCGGCGGGGTCATCCGACACGAGCGTCACCTTGATCGGGGCGGCGCCAAGGGCGACCGTCGTGAAGACCAGGCATGCGCGGAGGAGGGGGGCTATGCGGGGAAGCATAGAGACATCAAAGTAAGGCTCCCGACACCTACAAGACTTAGCGGCACCCTGAGTCGCAACCCGACCCCTCTCAGATGCACATAAAGGAAGGATTTCAGCCTTCAGCCCGGAAATGGGACGGAGCGTGGCCGGTCGACTTCTTGAAAGCCGACGAGAAGCTGTTCCCGTTGGCGAAGCCGACCTTGCGGGCGATGACGGCCAGTTTGTCGTCCGACTCGCTGATGAGCCTTATCGCCTGCTGGATACGCAGGTGCGTCAGGTGGTTCATCGGAGTGCGTCCGATCTCCTTCAGGCATAGCCTTCGGAGATGCTCGAAGCTGAGCCCGGACGCCTTCGAGAGCGACTTGGTGTCCCAGGCGAAATCAAGGCGCCCATGGACCTCATCCCACAGGCGCTGCACGCGCGGGTCGCCCCTGAAGCTGCCGGCGAAGCT
>CANGRI010000098.1 GCA_947456525.1 Opitutia bacterium | reverse complement strand
CGGAACTGGTTATGCGCCATGCCGGAGCGGATCGGGTAACGCCCGGTCAGAAGCGAGGCTCGGCTCGGGGTGCAGACTTCGGCGGCGACGTAGAACTGCGTGAAGCGGGCGCCTTCGGCCGCCATCTTGTCCAGGTTCGGGGTACGGATGATCGGGTGGCCGTAGCAGCCCAGGTCACCATAGCCGAGGTCATCGGCTAGGATGATGACGACATTCGGTTTGCCGGCGGCGGAAACGCCAATGGAAAGGGCCGTCAGCAGGGCCAGCAGCAGGGGTCGCATGGGGATGAGAAAGACGACAGCCTTAGGCTTGGCAAAGGCGTTTTCCGGGCGGGCAGGGGATACGGCTTGAAAGGACTGAACAATCTGGGGATTTAAGAGTCATACCCCTATGCGATCCGCCGTCTTCCTGTCTGCGCTCACCTTCGTGGCTGCCACTGCCGCCGAAGAGAAAGTCTACGAGCCCGACTTCACCCCTCAGCCTCCGGTCAAGGTCCTGTCTCCCGAAGAGGAACTGAAGACCATCGAACTGCCCGAGGGGTACCGCCTGGAGCTCGTGCTCAGCGAGCGCGACGGCATCAAGGAGCCGGCCAACCTGACCTTCGACGGCAACGGCCGCATGTACATCGCCGAGCTGCGTACCTACATGCAGGACATCGACGGCAACAACGAGCACGACCCGGTCGGCGTCGTCTCCCGTCACGAAAGCACCAAGCGCGACGGCAAGTTCGACAAGCACGTCATCTACCGCGACAAGATGCTGCTGCCGCGCATGGTGCTGCCCCTCGACGACCGCGTCCTCATCAACGAGACCGACACGACGGACGTCTATGTCTACCGCGACACCAAGGGTGACGGCGTGGCCGACAGCAAACAGCCTTGGTTCGTGGGCGGCCCCAAGAACGGCAACCTCGAGCACCAGCAGAGCGGCCTGATCTGGACCTTGGACAACTGGATCTACCAGACCTACAACGCTTATCGCCTCCGCTGGAACGGCACCAAGGAGCCCCTCAAGGAGAACATCCCCGGCGGCGGCGGCCAGTGGGGTCTCGCGCAAGACGACCAGGGCAAGATCTGGTGGTCCAACGCCGGTGGTGAGAAAGGTCTCTGGCACTTCCAGACGCCGATCCTTTACGGGGCTTACGACGTGAAGACCCAGTTCCCCGAGGACTTCATGCAGGTCTGGCCCAAGATCGGCCTAGCCGACCACCAGGGTGGCCCCGGACGCACGCGCCTCGACAAGACCCTGAACCACTTCACCGCATCGTGCGGCCAGGAAGTCGTCCGTGGCGACCGCCTGCCGGCTGACCTCCGTGGCGACGTCCTCATCTCCGAACCCGTCGGCCGTCTCATCCGTCGTGCCAAGGTCTCGGTCGTCGATGGCATCACCCATGTCGAGAACCCTTACGGCCACTCCGAGTTCATCCGCTCGTCGGATCCCAATTTCCGCATCGTCAACATGGTGAACGGCCCCGACGGCTGCCTCTACCTCGTCGATATGTACCGCGGCATCATCCAGGAAGGCAACTGGGTCAAGGATGGCAGCTATCTCCGCAAGGTCGTCCAGCAGTATGGCATGGATAAGGTCTACGGCCACGGCCGCGTCTGGCGCCTCGTCCACAAGGATTTCCAGCCCGGCCCTCAGCCGCGCATGCTCGAAGAGACCCCGGCCCAGCTGGTCGCGCATCTTTCGCACCCCAACGGCTGGTGGCGCGACACCGCGCAGAAGCTCCTCGTGCTCAAGGGCGACAAGTCCGTCGTGCCCGCGCTCACCGAGCTCGCCCTCGGCGGCAAGGAATCCCTCGGCCGCATCCATGCGCTCTGGACCCTCGAAGGCCTTGGCGCCCTTGATGCCAAGACCGTCCGCGCCTTCCTGGCCGACAAGAATCCTGACCTCCGTCGCCAAGGTCTTCGTGCCGGCGAGACGCTTGTTCGGGCCGGCGACAAGTCCCTGATCGCGGACTTCGCCAAGCTTGGCGCCGACCAGGATCCCAGCGTCGCCCTGCAGACCATCATGACCGCCAAGGTCCTCGGCTCCAACGACGTCAAGGCCTGGCCGGACTACGCCAAGTTCCAGCAGAAGGTCCTGCTCACTTCCGCTTCCAAGGGCGTGAAGGAACTCGGCGCCATGGTCCTCACCGGCACCGACCAGATCGGTGGCCGTGAATATACCGCCGACGAGAACAAGCTGCTCGTCAAGGGACAGGGTATCTACCGCGAACTCTGCTTCGCCTGCCATGGTTATGATGGCAAGGGCATGGCCGTCGATGGCCCGAAGCCGGGCATGACCATCGCCCCGCCGCTCGCCAACGCCGTCACCGTGCGTGGTCATCGCGACGGCATCGTGCGCGTACTGCTCGCCGGCATGTCCGGACCCATCGGTGGCAAGACCTACGACGCCCAGATGGTGCCCATGGCCATGAACGACGACGAGTGGATCGCCGCCGTGACCTCTTATGTCCGCAATTCCTTCGGCAACAAGGGCGCGGTCATCTTCCCGAAGGACGTCGCCCGCATCCGTCAGGAACTGAAGGGCGTCACCGCCCCGTGGACGCAGGAGACCTTGCAGGCTTCGCTGCCTCCGATCGTAAAGGGTGAGAAGGAGTGGAAGGTCTCGGCGAGCGACCAGGCTGACACGGCCCAGAACGGTTGCGACGGCGACGGCAAGACGCGCTGGGAGACCAAGTCCGACCAGAAGAAGGGCATGTGGTATCAGATCGAACTGCCCTCCGCCCAGACCATCGCCGGCGTCCGTCTTGACGCCGCCGGTCGTCCCAGCGCCTTCCCCAAGAACTTCAAGGTCGAGGGCTCCGTCGACGGGAAGAAGTGGTTCGCGCTCGGCACCAACCATGGCCTTTACTCGCTCTCCGAAGCCTACTTCGACGCCAAGCAGGCGAAGTTCGTGAAGATCACGCTGACCGACGCCACCAAGGGTCAGCCTTGGGCGATCCAAGAGGTGCAGCTCGTCGCGCAGAAATAAGCCCGACGTATTCTCCGTTCGACTGGGCGACTTCGGTCGCCCTGTCTTGTTTATCGACCATGACTCCCGTTCAGCGCGAGCAGTTCAAGCAGGCCGTCTTCCGGTTCGAACCTTTGCCGACGGACTGGCCGGAGGCTTTTGCGATCATCACCGCCTATGATCCGGATGGGCTCTCGACGACGTCCGAACTGAATATCGCCGCCGATGTCGCCTTGGAGTCCGAACTGAGGGCCGCGGGCTATCGCCTGCATCGGATCACCGGAGGCTCGGCCGATGGGGTTCACCTTGAGCCTGGCTGGGGCGTACCGATCGGGCTGCCCGGCGCGGTCGAATTCGGGCGGCGCTATCGCCAGCTAGCGATTTTCCATGTGCAGAGCAGGTTGGTCTCGTTGGTGGATTGCGCCGACGGGTCGGCCGAGGTCCTGAAACGGCCGTTCCAGGCCCTCTGACCATTTTCGGATTGGAACACCTCAGGTTTTCGGGACTCTAACCCGTAACCCCTTATCCCCATGAAGAGCCTAATGTCCCTCCTCGCCGTCCTGGCCGCCGTCGTCGGCGTCCGCGCCGCCGACGCTCCCGGTCTGGTCAACGGCAACCCGCCTGACATGCGCACGCTCAAGAGCGGCGACGCCGCTCCTGACTTCGAGTTGCTGGGCACCGACGGCAAGAAGCATAAGCTCGCCGAATACACCGGCGGCGAAGCTCTCGTCGTGCTCTTCACCTCCAACCACTGCCCGACCTCGCACAGCATCGAACGTCGCCTCCAGAAGTTCTACGAAGAATACAAGGGCAAGGGCGTGAAGCTCGTGGCGATCAACCCCAACCATCCGGACGGCCTCAGCAAGGATGAGCTGGGTTATGGCGAGTTCGGCGACTCCTACGCGGAGATGAAGCCCTACGCCGAGAAGAACCACTGGACCTTCGACTACCTGTATGACGGCGACACCCAGACCATCGCCCGCGCCTACGGCTGCCTCGCGACCCCGCACGTCTTCGTCTTCGATAAGAACCTCAAGCTCCGTTACCAAGGCCGCTTCGACGATTCCCGCTTCTACGACGACAGCACCGTGAAGTCCAAGGACTGCCAGAACGCCGTGGATGCCATCCTCGCCGGAAAGAAGGTCGAAGTCGAACTCACCAAGCCCATGGGCTGTTCGACCAAGTGGCGTGAGAAGAAGGCCCTGCATGACGCCAAGCACGAGGCCTGGGCCAAGACCCCGGTCACCGTCGAGCTGATCGACAAGGCCGGAATCGCCAAGCTCCGCGCCAACACCTCCAACAAATACCGCGTCATCAACGTCTGGGCCACCTGGTGCGCCCCGTGCGTGAAGGAGTTCCCCGACCTCGTCGAGATCTCCCGTAAGTTCGACATGCGCGACTTCGAACTCATCTCCATCAGCCTTGATAAGCCCGAGGACAAGGCCAAGGCCGAGGCGTTCCTCTTCAAGCAGGCCGCCGGCCTCAGCAAGAAGGTCGAAGCTTCCCTTAAGAAGGAAGGTCGCACGACGAACAGCTACCTCTTCGCCGGCAGCGGTGACGACCTCGCGGCCGTCCTCGACAAGGACATGCCCGGCCCCATCCCGCACACCATCGTCGTCGCTCCGGGCGGCGAGATCGTCTACCGACACACCGGCGTCATCGACCGTGCCGAGACCGAGAACGCGATCCTCGACAAGATGAACCGCTTCTACTCTCCGGCCGCGCCGAAGAAGTAAGACATTCCGCCCAAGAGAAAGCCCCGGCCGCAGCGATGCGGACCGGGGCTTTTTGTTGGGCGCGGTGAGATCTCAGACCGCGAGCGCGAAAGTCTGATCCATGGGATTGAGCCAGACCTTCACGCGCGGCATCCACGACGGGCCGATGATCGCATCGATGTCGAGGGCGCGCAGGAACGGGCCCATCGGCACCGGCGAGACGCCTCCGCCGAGGACGTCCGGCGCTTCGCCGAAGCGTTCGAGCAGGTCGTGTCCGGCCAGCGTAAAAGGAAGCGTGTACGAGACCGGAATGTCCATGTCGCCGAACATCGGGCTGAAATCCTTGAAACCCGGTTCGGCCTTCCTGGCCGTCAGGAACTTGCGATCGGTCACGTAGCCATACTGCGCGCCCGTATCCCAGAGCACGCGGGCAGGGTGGCCGTTGAGAGTCACGGCGAAGAGCGGGATGTCGGACATCGGCGCGAGTTCGTAAGGCTGCGTCTTGAAGCCTGCCGGCATTTCGTCGCCGGCCGTCAGCGTCCGGTGGGCGACGTCGAAGAGCAGGGTCGTCTGGGCGAGGAGGTCCATGCCCAGCAGCGCGTCGACCTGGACGCCGATCTCGGCGGACAGCTTGTCGAACGTGAAGCCCATGTAGCCGCCTTTGTTGACGCCGTGGTTCTGGTTCTGCCAGGTCAGGCGTCCGGTCGTCGACGAGCTGAAGGGGGCACCCGTGTCGATGAGGGCACGGCCTTCCGGGAGGTCGACGAACAGGTGACGGTTGAGGAGATAGAGCTTATAGGTGCAGACCATGGAAGAAATGTGCGTTTTACGGGACATAGGG
>CANGRI010000097.1 GCA_947456525.1 Opitutia bacterium | reverse complement strand
GTCTTCTTCCTGACGAATCCGAACGCGCCGCTTGGCGTGGCTTTTTCGCCCGAGGTCGTCCGTGCCGTCGCCAGGTCTTTCCCCGGGCTGCTGGTCGTCGATGAGGCCTACGCTTCCTTCGCCGATGCCGACTGCGTCGCGCTCGCCCGTGAGCTGCCGAACGTGATCGTCACCCGCACCATGTCGAAGGCCCACGCGCTCGCGGGCCTCCGCGTCGGTTATGCGCTCTGTCCGGCCGGCGTCGCCGAAGTCCTGCATCGTGTCCGCGACAGCTACAACGTCGACCGCCTCGCTCAGGTCGCGGCCGCCGCGGCGCTCGACGACCGTGAGTGGCTCGACGTCACGGTCGCCCAGGTACGCGCCACGCGCGAACGTCTTTCCGCGAACTTGCGTAAGCTCGGCTGGCAGGTGAATCCCGCCGCCGGCAACTTCGTGCTCGCCGCGCCGGTGTCCTCGACCCGCGCCGCCTCGGCCGAGACGTCCGCGCATTGCTTCGAGTTCCTCCGCGCCCGCAAGATCCTCGTCCGTCGTTTCCCGAACCATCGCCTCACCGAGAGGTCGTTGCGTATCTCCGTGGGCACCGAGCAGGAAACGGACGCGTTCCTGCAGGCCGTGGCCGCTTGGATGGAAGGGTGAGGTTGACAATCCCGCCTTCCGCGGGGATTTCTGGGGTATGAGCGCAGTCGTTCGCAAAGCCAGCCTCCGCCGGGATACCGCCGAGACCAAGATCGCCCTCGAGGTGAATCTTGATGGCACCGGTACGTCGGAAATCGCCACCGGGGTGGCTTTCTTCGATCACATGCTGACGCTCTTCTCCCGTCACTCTTTGGTCGACCTCAAGGTCAAGGCCACCGGCGATACCGACGTCGACTACCACCACACCGTCGAAGACGTCGGCATCGTGCTCGGTCAGGCCATCAAGGAAGCGCTCGGCGACAAGGCCGGTATCCGCCGCTACGGTTTCTTCATCCTGCCGATGGACGAGACCCTGGCCCGCTGCGCCGTCGACCTCAGCAACCGTCCGATGATGGTCTATCAGGTCGAGATCACCAATTACATGGTGAAGGACTTCAATATCGCGCTCGTCCGCGAGTTCTTCCAGGGCCTCGCCAATTCGCTCGGTTGCAACCTGCACCTCAAGCTCGAGTACGGCGATGAGCCGCACCACATCGCCGAAGCGCTCTTCAAGGCCTTCGCCCGCGCGTTGCGCGAAGCGCTCGAAGTCGATCCGCGCCAAGGTGGCCGCGTGCCGAGCACCAAGGGTACGCTGGCCTGACCGTGGAAGCCTCTGGGTCAGTGCGTCGCCCTCGGGTGGCCGTCATCGATTATGGGATGGGCAACCTACGCAGCGTGAGCCGCGCGATGGTCGCCGCGGGCGCCGATGCGTTCCTCGCCGCGACCCCCGCCGAGGCCGAAAAGGCTGAGCTGGTCGTCTTTCCGGGGCAGGGGGCCATGGCTGACTGCATGGATTGCATCCGCCGTAACGACTTCGAATCCTTCCTGAAGCAGTGGATCGCCGCCGACCGCCCCTTCCTGGGTGTCTGCATGGGCCTCCAGGTCCTCTTTGAGCGTTCCGAGGAGGCTGACCGCCCCGGACTAGCCGTCTTCCCTGGCGTCGTCCGTCGTTTCCCCTCCCAGCCCGGCCTGCGTATCCCCCATATGGGCTGGAACGAGGCTATCTTCAAGCCGGGCGCCCCCCTGACCGATGGCCTGCGGGCCGAAGGGGAGCCGTTCTATTTCGTGCATAGCTATCGCGTCGTCGAGACCGACCCCTCCCTGGTCTGGTGCGAGACCGACTACGCCGGGCGGTTCGTCAGCGGTGTCCGTCGGGGCCGGGTCTTCGCGACCCAGTTCCATCCGGAGAAAAGTCAGGTCAAAGGCTTGCAACTCTACCGCAATTTCCTGACTTTGTCCGCCCGCTGAGGCGTGTTTCGACCTCTGGCGGCACCCACCCCGCCATGAGCACCCAAAACGCCACTCTTAAACTGGACGGAAAAGATATCGTCCTCCCCATCGTCGTCGGTACCGAAGGCGAGCGCGGGGTCGACGTCCGCAAGCTGCGCGACGAGACCAGCTACATCACCTTCGACGACGGCTACGCCAACACCGGCGCATGCGAGTCCAAGGTCACCTTCATCGACGGCGAGAAGGGCATCCTCCGCTACCGCGGCTACGGCATCGAAGAACTCGCCGAGAAGTCCAACTTCATCGAGACGGCCTATCTTCTCATCTACGGCGAGCTGCCCACCGCCGCCCAGCTGACCGCCTTCAAGGCCCGCATCCTCGACAACTCCCAGATCCACGAAGGCCTGCGCATCGCGCTCAGCGGCTTCCCCGGCAACGCCCACCCGATGGCCGTGCTGTCCGCCACGCTGAACACCCTCGGTTGCTACTACCCGGAGCTCGGCACCAATGAGCGTACCCATGACTTGGCCAAGTTCGACGAGACCGCCGCCGTCCTGATCTCCAAGGTCCGCACGCTCGCCGCGCTCGCCCACCGCTCCAAGGAAGGCGAGCCGCCCGTCTATCCGAAGCCGGGTCTCGATTACTGCTCGAACTTCCTGCACCTGCTCTTCTCGCAGCCCAACGCCGATTATGCCGTCCATCCGGAGATCGCCCGCGCGCTCGACCTGATCCTCCTCCTGCACGCCGATCACGAGCAGAACTGCTCCACCTCGACCGTCCGCATGGTCGCCTCCGGCGGCGCCAACCTCTTCCCGTCCGTCTCGGCCGGCGTCTGCGCCCTGTGGGGTCCGCTCCATGGCGGCGCCAACCAGGCCGTGATCGAGATGCTCGAGGAGATCCACGCTTCCGGCGACGACGGCTCGCGCTTCATCGCCGACGCCAAGGACAAGACCAAGAGCGTCCGCCTGATGGGCTTCGGCCACCGCGTGTACAAGAACTACGACCCGCGCGCCAAGATCATCAAGGCCCAGTGCGACAAGGTCCTCAAGGTCCTCGGCATCAATGACCCGCTCCTGGCCATCGCCATGCGCCTCGAGGAGGCCGCGCTCAACGACCCGTACTTCAAGCAGCGCAACCTCTACCCGAACGTGGACTTCTACTCGGGCATCATCCTCAAGGCCATCGGCATCCCGACCGAGATGTTCACCGTCATCTTCGCCATCGGCCGCATGCCGGGCTGGATCTCCCACTGGAAGGAGATCGCCGAGACCCCGAAGCAGAAGATCCATCGTCCGCGCCAGATCTACGTCGGCAACACCGAGCGCACGTACGCGCCGATCGCCCAGCGTGGCTGAGGTCCCGGGCCTACGCCGGCCCAGCTGATATCCTTTCATGTCCTCCGCCGTACGCGTCGCGATCGTCGTCCCCGCCTTCCGCGAGGAAGCGCGCGTCGCCGAGGTCGTCCGCGAGGCGAAGCGCTTCGTCGACACCGTCGTGGTGGTCGATGATTGCTCGCCCGACGCGACTTCCGCCCAGGCGGCCGCCGCCGGCGCGATCGTGCTGCGCCACGAGGTCAACAAGGGCAAGGGCGCCGGACTCAAGACCGCCTTCACGAAGCTTGCCGAACTCGGTTTCACGCACGGCATCACCATGGACGGCGACGGCCAGCATGACGCCGAACAGATCCCGCTTTTCCTTAAGGCCATCGAGGAGCCCGGCGTCGTCCTGGTGGCCGGCAACCGCTTCTCCAATCCGAAGGGCATGCCTTTCGTGCGACGCATGGTGAACGCTTCGATGTCCTGGCTCATCAGCCGGCTCTGCCGCTGCCATATCCCGGACTCGCAGTGCGGCTATCGCGCCCTCGCGGTCGCCAATCCGGCGATCTTGGCGGCCAAGAGCGACCATTACGATTACGAGACCGAGGTCCTGCTCCTGACGGCGCGGGCCGGAGGCAAGATCACGAACGTGCCGGTCCGGACGATCTATCAGGGGCAGCCCAGCAAGATCCGTCCGGTGCGTGACACGATCCGTTTCTTCAAGCTCCTCCGCCGCGTCTGATCACCGGGCGGCCTTGGCCGGCCGGGCGGCGCGGATGCGGAAGACCGCACGGCCGGGCGTATCGCCGGTCTCGCCGAGCAGTTCGCAGCGATCCTTCACCGAAGAGATCGGGGAACCGTTCAGCACGGTGAAGTCCCGCTTCTCGCCGATGCAGAGCAGCGAACCGTTGGCGTCGGCGAATTCTCCCAGCTGCTTCTCGATCGTGAGCTGCGGGAGAGGGTGGTAGGAGTAGAACGGGTAGTAGGGGCGGAAGTTGCCTTTGCCGGGTTCGGATTTCTGTTCCGGCACGAAGATCGCGACCGGCTTTTCGCCGAGGTAGAAGTTGGCGGCCCGGCCCAGGAAGCTGCAGGTCACGAGCTTTTCGCCCGGCAGCCGCGCCTTGGCCGCCAGCTTGCAGATCTCGCGGCTGCCCACGGTGCCCTCGAGGCGCGCCTCGATCCAGAGGAACGCGGTGAAGACGAGGACGACGTTGAAGGCGGTCGAGACGGCCGCCCACAGGAACGCGCGGCGCGAAAGGGCGAAGATACCGGCGACGGCCAACGGGAGGCCCAAGGCGATCAGCTGCGGCAGGAAGGGCAGCGCGTTGGGGTGGAAGGTCGGGATGTACCAAGCCAGGGCGACGCCTTGCAGTAAGGTGAACAGGCCGACGGCCCAGCGTTCGATGCGTCCGAAACCTTCGTTGATCCAGCGTTCCAGAGTGAGCCCGGCCAGCAGGCCGACCGGTACGGTCAGGAAGAAGATGTAGCTCGGCAGCTTGCTCGCCGCGATCGTCATGAAGACATAACTCGGCACGAGCCAGCACACGACGAAGGCCAGGCCGGGTTCCTCGCGGAAGCGACGACGGAAGCCGGCGATGGTCTCCCAGAGCGAGGCCACGATCAGCGGGATCCACGGCACGGCGCCGCCTATGAGCATCTCGAGGTAGTAGTACCAATGGTCGTTGCCCTTGTGTTCGGCGTGGAAGAAGCGGTCCCAGTTCTCGTGGACGAAGAAGGAGTCCCAGTAGTAGGCCCAGCCGGTGGCCGGAGAGGTCGGACCCGACTTGTGGAGGATGAACATCGCCAGATACCATGGCGCGGCGATCAGCAGCCAGAGCGGCGCGCAGATGGCGAGATTGCGCCAGGACCAGGGGGATTTGAGTCCGCTCAGCCAGCCGTAGGCCAGACCGGCCATCGCGACGAAGAGCAGGCCCTGCGGGCCTTTGGTCAGCATCGACAGGGCCGAGCAGACGGTCAGGGCGAGCAGCCAGCGGAGACGGCGGGGCTCGTCGTGAAAAGCCCGCCAGAGGCAGTACATGCTGGCGGAGATGAAGAGCGTATGCGACAGGTCGGTCAGCATCAGGCGCGACATCACGACGAACAGCCCGCCGGTGCCGACCACGATGGCGCCGAGGAAGCCGGCCAGCGGGGAGAAGAATCTGCGGCCGATGCCCCAGGTCAGGAACACGACCAAGCTCGCCGCGAGGGCGCCAGGCACGCGGGCGGCGAATTCATTGTCCCCGAAGACGACCTGCGCCAGGCACGTCTCCCAATAGAACAGGATGGGTTTCTCGAACTGGGGTTCGCCGAAGACCCGCG
>CANGRI010000096.1 GCA_947456525.1 Opitutia bacterium | reverse complement strand
GCCCGGGAAGCGGGCGAGCGAATCCTGCCAGGCGGCGTCCGGGCCGCGCGGGACGATGACCTGGCCGCTGGCGGGGTCGACCAGGTCGGCGCGGTGGGCGAACCAGACTTTGAACCAATCGCAGAGCTCCGTCATCGTGCCGACCGTCGAGCGCGAGGTGCGGACCGCGTTGCCTTGCTTGATGGCGACGGAGGGGCGGACGTTCTCGGCGGAATCGAGGGCCGGCGACGGGAGCAGCTCGAGGAACTGGCGGACGTACGGGCTGAACGTCTCGACGTAGCGGCGCTGTCCTTCCGCGTGCAGCGTGTCGAAGACCAGGGAGGACTTGCCGGCTCCGCTGAGGCCCGTGACCACGACCAGCTTGCCGACGGGGATGTCCACGTCGAAGCCCTTCAGGTTGTTCTGGCGGACGCCGCGGAGGCGGATGGCGTCTGGTCGGGGGGCGGACATCGGACCCTCCATCGGACACGAATCCGCCCGCTTGGCAAACCTGCTAGCGAACTCGGCAGCGAATCACGCCCTGCGGGGTGACGACCGCCTTAACTTTAATATCATGCGGCTCGTCGGGGAGTCGCGGGACCAGCTGGAAGGCGTGGGCGTGGCCGAGCAGGAAGGTCTTGCGGGGCGGCTTGGCCAGGAGGCGGTCATAGAAGCCGCCGCCGAAACCGAGGCGTCGTCCCGCGCCGTCGAAGCCAAGGCCCGGGACCAGGATCAGGCCGGCCTCGGCCAAGGGCGCGGCCGGCGCCGCCGGCTTCGGTTCGCGGATGCCGAGGCGGGACGTCTGGAGCGCGCCGAGGTCCGTGACCTCGTGCAACGTGAGCGTCGTCTTGTTCGTCACGCGGGGGAGCAGCAGGCGTTTGCCTTCGAGCAGGGCGACGACCATCAGCGCGTCGGTCGGCAGTTCGCCGCCGAAGGACGAGTAGAGGCAGACCGTCTTGGCCTGCTTCCATTCCGGCAGCTGCGTGACGAGGCGGGCGGCGGCGTCCCCGGCGACCTGCAGTTCGCGGGGCGTCAAGGCCGTGCGGCGGGCCTTGAGTTCCGCGCGCAGGCGGTCCTTGTCGGCGCGCGCATCCATGGCCTCAGAAAATCCGGTTCAGCGTCAGAGTCAACAGGACGACAGGCAAGTACAGGATCGAGGCGATGAAGAGGGGCTTCGCGACGGCGGCGCGGCGTTGCGGCAGGGCGAATTCCAAGGTCAGCTTGAAGAACCAAGCGCCCGCGAGAAGCGAGACCCAGAGGAAGGGACTTGCCCATCCCTTGAGCGAGGCCGAGCAGGCCGGGTCGAAGAACGTCTTCACGATCTCGCCGGCCACCACGATCATCGGCAGGATGAAGGCCATCGCCCAGATCGAGGCCGAGCGGCCCGACGGATCGCCGACCGTGGCGATCTTGAAGCCGCCGCGCGCGTAGTCTTCGCGCCAGAGGAAGGCCAGGGCCATGAAGTGGGGGATCTGCCAGAAGAACAGCAGCGCGAAGAGCAGCCAGCCCATGCGGTCGATATGGCCGAGCTTGGCGGCCGTGCCGATGATCGGCGGGATCGCGCCGGGCAGTGAGCCGACGAGCGTGCACCAGGACGTGACTGACTTCAGCGGCGTGTAGAGCAGCAGGTAGGAGAAGGCCGTGGCGGCCGTGAGCGCGCCGGCCAGCGGATTGGCGCCGATCCAGACAAGGGATACGCCCAGCGACAGCAGGAGCATCCCGAAGAGCAGCGCGGCTCCCGGGTGGATGAGGCCGGCCGGGATCGGGCGGTTGCGCGTGCGTTCCATCTTCGCGTCGGGTTCGGCGTCCCACCACATGTTGATTGCGCCGCAGCCGCCGGCCGCGAGGGCCGTGCCGATGGCCAAGGAGACGAGCACCTTGGAATCCGTCGCCTGCGTGGGTTCGCTGCAGAAGTAGCCGGCGAGGGCCGTGAGGACGGAAAGGAACGACAGCCGGGGCTTGGTCAGCTCCCAGTAGGCGGCAGGCACGGATCCGGCGCGTTCGCTCATCGGTCTTGTCGTGGCGGTTTTGCGCGGGGGGTTAAAGGCAAATCCGTCGCCGCGGTTCAGGCGGCGGGCTCCTCCGAGCAGCGGCGGGCGAGCATCACTGCGGCGCAGAGGGAGGAGAAGAGGGCCGCGCCGACGACGAGGTGCACCGTGCGGACGTGCGGATTGAGCGGCAGCTGGATGCTCAGGATGCCGAGCAGCACCTGCAGGAAGACCAGCGCGACCAACGTCGCCCAGCGGAGCAGCGGGAAGCCGTGGCGGGCCAGCTGGACGGCAAAGAAGAGGACCGAGGAGCCCGCCAGCAGCGCGCCGCCGCGGTGGAGGAGGTTGACCCACCAGACGACGCCCGTGCCGATCGACGGAACGAAGAGCCCGTCGGCGGCGGA
Source organism: Opitutia bacterium (assembly GCA_947456525.1). Classification (GTDB taxonomy): domain Bacteria; phylum Verrucomicrobiota; class Verrucomicrobiia; order Opitutales; family UBA953; genus UBA953. Next base: position 3,186 of record CANGRI010000096.1, on the reverse strand, counting down.
GGAGACCCAGGCGGTGAAGTGGGCTTGGCGCATCACCGCGCCGATCACGATCACCGAAAGCGTGAGCGAGCCGGCGATCACGCCGATCCGGAAGAGCGAGCGGGGCGCGATCCGGCGAGCGTGGTGCCACGCGGCGCTATGGGCGAGCGCGATGAAGGCGAGGAGCGCCAGCGTGAGCTGGGCGTTCACCGCGTGGCCGACGGCGAAGGCCGCCGCCTTGAAGTTGCCGTCGCCGCCGACGTTGAGCCGGTCGAGCATCACGCGCAGGCCGCCGAGGACGCCTTGCAGCACCACCAGGCCCACGAGCGCATAGGCCGAGAGCCGGACGGCGCGGCGTTTTTCCAGCCGGCCGTGCGCGACGGCGACCGAGACGCAGAGCAGTCCGAGGACGGTAGCCGCGAGGCGATGGGAGTGCTCGGCGAACTTGTCGATCTCCGTGAGCCAGCCCGGAGGATTGACCGATCCGTTGGAGAGCGGCCAATCGAGGAAGGCCATGCCGGCGTGGATGCTGGTCGTGAAACCTCCCGCCTGCAGCACGAGCACGGACCAGCAGAGCGTGGCGAGGCACAGGCCGAACAGGCGTCGGTCGGGTGCGGCGGTTTCCGGCTGGCTCATGCCTTCATCTCAGCCGACATCGGCCGAGGCGCAAATCCCAAGCGTGCAATTCCCCGGAGTTAAGCCCTGCCGATGGGGCTTATCAGGATTGCGAGGCGACCCGGCCGAAGGCGCGGATCTTGCCGACGAGGTTCGTCAGGCCGTTGCGGCGGTTGGGCGAGAGGTGCTGCGTGATGCCGACCGTCGAGAGGAAGTCCGCGTCGGTGGCGGCCACTTCCTGCGGGGAGGCGCCGTCGTAGAATTCGCAGACGAGGCTGGCGACGCCTTTCGTGATGAGCGAATCGGCGTCGCAGCGGAAGCGGCAGACGCCGGCCTCGAGGGAGGGCACGAGCCACAGGTTGGACGTGCATCCTTCGATCAGGAAAGCGTCGAGCTTCAGTTCGGCGGGCAGGGCCGCGGCGGACTTCGCGCGATCGATGACGTATTGGAAGCGCTCGTGGTGGTCGCCGAACGGCTCGAGTTCCGCGATCAGTTCGTCGCGCCGGCTTTGCAGGCTCATCTTGCGATCAGCGACCGGCGAGGGCCTCGGGGTCGAGGTTGCTGCGGACCAGCGGGGACATCGCGGCTTCCAGCTTACGCTGGCGTTCGGGAGGGAGCCTCGATTCGGAGCGGAGCCAGGAGACGGCCTCCTGCCAGATCGCGGGCGACGGGCGGCGCATCGAGAGCAGCAGCTCGAGTTCGTCGGCGACGGACTTGCGCGTGCCGTAGGTCTCGGTCTGTCCGGCCAGGATGCGCGCGGAGATGTAGTCGGCGCGCAGCTGCGAATGGCGCGGGTAGAGCGCGATGCCGGCCTCGAGCACGCGCACCGCGGCGTCGCCGGAGCGGATGGAGCGCAGGTGACGGCCGACGGAACGATAGGCTTCCGGGCCGAGGTCCTTGGCCTTCAGGAATTCGGTCAGGTAGCGGTCGCCGATGTCGCGGTCGCGTTTCGCGATCACCGGGTCGGGTTTCTGGCGCGCGTGATAGGAGATCGCGAGGAGAGCCTGGACGATGGGTTCGTTCGACTTGAAGAACGCCTTGTCGGCCGCGACGATCTGCTGGTGTTGCACGATCACCTGGCCGGGGTCGCCGCTGTTGAGGAGCGCCTCGAGGTGCAGCGCGCCGAACGTCGCTCGCTCGAGCCCGTGCTGCGCGGCGGAATTGGCGAGCGCGCCGGTGAGTTCGGCGTAACCTTTCTCCGCGGCGAAATTGGCGAGCGCGATCATCGGCGCGGAACTGCCGGAGTAGTTGGCGAAGATCACGCGAAGCTCCTTGTCGAAGTCGTCGCGTAGGCCGAGGCGGTCGAGCAGCTGCAGTTTCTGGATGTGAGGGAAGGGGGCCTTTTCGTCCGCCGAGATGCGTTCCTGGGTGACGGCCAAGGCCATCTTGTGCTGGCCGAGCAGGATGTGGAAGCGGGCGAGCTGGGAGAGGATGGCGTCGCGTCCCGCTCCCTTGAAGGACGAGGTCTTCGACTCGAGGAGATTGATGGATTCCTGTGTCTTGCCGCCTTCGAACAGGGCGCGGGCCTTCAGGAGCATGCCGTTGGGCTGAGTATCTAAGCCGTTGGAGTTGATAAGGTTAACGGCATCAGGGTACTTGCCGACCCAATAGAGGGAGGTCGCGGCCGACAGGGCGAGAGAGTCGCGCATGTAGGTCGGAATGTTCTTTGAATTCTTGAGGTAATTCAGGCTGCCATCGATGACCTCCTGGTCACGTTCGCGGGCCTGCAGCAGTTGGAAATAGCGCTCCAGGTAGTCCTTGGTCAGCGGATCGTCGACCGGGAGGAATTCCAGGCCATGCTGCAGGGTCTGGATGGCATCATCGGTGCGGCCAGCAATCGAGTGCAAGAAATTGGCATAGAACAACTTAGACTTGGCGTTGCCGGGGTTGCAGCGGACCGCGACCTGGGCGAGGCGCATCGCATCGGCCATCTGGCCGGCGTCCTGGGCGGCCATCGCCTGCTTGGTGAAGAATTCGGCCAGCTGGTTCAGGTGCTCTTGGCGGATTTGGGCCGATTTTTCGGGCTGATCTTCCAGTTTGGCGAGAGTCAGGCGGATGAGTTGCAGCAGGGCCTTATCCTTGATTAACTCCGCTTTGATGTAGGTCTGGCGGGCATAGCTGAGAATCGCTTCCTTATCCTTTAATTGGGGGAGGCCGGCCAAAACGATGATTTCGGCGTCTTCCTCGGCGTCCTTGGTGGCGGCGGCGGGGGCTTTGGCGGCGGCCGGGGCAGGGGTGGGGGTCTGGGCTAGGCCCGAGAGGCAGGACATCCCAAGGAGGAAGGCGACGGTCAGGCGGAAGGGCGGCATGGGAAGGGTTTTGAGTAATGGCGTGGGCATCGGAATTGTCCCGCCAAAAAAGCCAGAGGGGGGTCTGGCCGGGGAGGGGAGTAAAGAAACCTTAAAACATAAGCACTTTCCTCTTGCATGAGGGGCCTCGACCCCTATGCCCAAACCCTCTTTTCCCTATTTACCGAGGTCCATGCCTACCATCAACCAGCTCGTCCGTAAACCGCGTGTCCAACCCAAGGCCAAGTCGAAGTCGCCTGCCTTGAACAACTCGCCCTTCCGCCGCGGCGTCTGCGTGCAGGTC
>CANGRI010000095.1 GCA_947456525.1 Opitutia bacterium | reverse complement strand
GGGGTCAGACCCCATTAATAGGGTCTGACCCTATTATTTGTGTTAGCATTTACTTTATTCCAAAATCGAATTAAGTAATTCTGACCATGGCCTCACTTAAGACCATCTCCCGCCGTCCAGCCGCATCTGCGCGCACCTATCGTAGCGTCGACGAGATGCTTCGCGGACATGGCTATCGCCGGGTTGCGGACGCTGTGCGACAGCTTTCGGCTAAGACCAAGCTGATCGACCAGCTCATCGTCGCCCGCGTGGCCGCTGGACTCACCCAGGCGCAGATGGCCGCCAAGCTCCGTTGCAGCCAGAGTCGGATTTCCAAGATTGAGGACAGCCAAGATGCCGACCTCAGTCTTGGCGATATTCAGGCCTACGCCCGTATCGTCGGATTGAAGCTCAAACTGGATCTCAGGTAGGGATGACCGGCCAGGTCATCCGCGGGCGCGCGGGCCGCACGCCCCTACCTAGCGCGGCAGAGCCGCGAGGTGATAGCGGTTAGCGGTTGGCGGTTGGGAACGCAGAGAGCAATTAGGACAGCACGTGGTGCTATCCCTACCTGTGTTAGGTGCTGGCGTTTAGATACTTTCGTTTATTTCGTTTACTGGGATACAGTCCTCTCTCAATCTGGAGCCATGCCCACCAAGCCATACCGCTATCGTCAATCCGAGCCGCTTGATCTGTCGGTCGAGGAGCGTGTCGCCGTCGAGAGTCTCGCTGCCCGCGCCAAAGGCGCCAGTTTGGTCCGCATCCAGGTAGGGAAGGGAAGTCCCATTCTTGTCCCCAAGGCGCTGCATGCGCAGATCTTCGCGGTTCTGCGTCTGGCGGCTGAAGGTAAGCCCGCCTCCGTCGGCGGCGTGGCGCTGACGCTGACGACCCAGCAGGTCGCAGAACGTCTCGGGGTGTCCCGCCCCCATGTCGTCAGTCTCATCGAGTCGGGGAAGCTGGTCGGCACCAAGGTGGGGACTCATCGGCGGGTGCAGCTTAAGGACCTCGAGGTCTATCAGTCGCGTGAGACGGCGAGCCGATCCAAAGCCCTCACTGCTCTTATGCGTCGATCTCGTCAGCTTGGTCTCGGATATTGATCCCGGCACCAGCCGTGCCCGTCCGGCCGGACATCCTATTCTTGGACGCCAATGTCCTCTACTCGGCCTGCTGCCGGGATCTTCTCCTCGAGGCCGCCTTGGATGGCCTATGTCATTGCCGATGGTCAGACCAGGTCCTCTCCGAGGTAAGGATGGCATTGCTGCGGCAACGTCCTGATCTTCGCCCGCCTCAAATTAACCGTCTCTTCGATATGTTGGGGCTGGCCTGTCCCGAGGCACGGAACGAGGTCAGGCCGAGACGCTCTCTCCGCTTACCTGAGTTGGTCGACGAGTCCGATGCCCATGTCATCTCTGCTGCCCATGCCGCCGGTGCTGATGTCATCGTCACCTTCAACCTCCGACACTTCCCCTCGCATGTCCTCAAGCCTTTGGGAATAAAAGCCCTTTCGCCTGACCGCTGGCTGCTCGCCCAAGCGGAGCAACATCCGGATCGCCTCCGTGTTTTGGTCGAAAGATGCCGTCAGCGGCTACGCCATCCTCCGCTCAGCCGGACCACCCATCTTAAGGCGCTTCGAAGTGCCGGTCTGCCTCTCCTCGCCGATTATCTTGAGCGTTGAGCCTGATGACAGGTGGAAGCGGTGGGGTAATCCCATCGTCCACCTCTCGGTGATCGGTGAAGGTTGACCTCCTCGGCTATCCTGACGGAAGAGCTCCCGAGAGCTCTTGTCACCGAGGAGGGACCTTTCTCATCGGCCTCTCGACCGATGACTGAAGAGTGTATGATGTCCGCTTACCCTCAAGCAGGAAAAGTCCCTAGGGTATTGGGTAGGGGCGAGCATCCTTGCTCGACCGCGGCGGGCTCGGAGAGCCACGCCCTACCTGTATCAGGTGTTGGCGGTTAGCGGTTGGCGGTTGGGAACGCAGTGAGCAATTAGGACAGCACGTGGTGCTATCCCTACCTCGATACAGCTATGTCGTGACGCTGTCCCGACCCTACCCAGCGCGGCGGAGCCGCGAGGTGGTAGCGGTTAGTGGTTGGCGGTTGGGAATGCAGAGAGGCAGCTAGGACAGCACGTGGTGCTGTCCCTACCTCGATACAGCTATGTCGTGACGCGGTCCCGCCCCTACCTCGAGGCATCATGCCCGCTAAGCGAAGCAAGGTCATCTTACCTTTGCACTTTTGCACAGGCCGTAGGCCGATTTGCACCTTTGCACTTCTTCATCCGAGCCAATGCCTCCACACCATCACCATCGCCGCAGTATCCAGCTCGCAATAGCGCATGAGTTGCCGGCGCATGGACTTGCGGGCGGCCTGGTCAGAGGCGGCGAGGCCATAGCGGATATGCTCGTAGGCGCGCATGGCGCCGGGGCCGTTCTTGACGACGTCGAGCTCATCGAGCTTGGAGAGATCGAGGGCGCTGTCCTTGGCGTCCTGCAAGGTGAGGGCGGGCAGGGCGTCGTACGGATTCTTCACGGGCTGGCCGTGCTGATCGACAGCGAACTTGGGGAAGAGTTTCTGGATGGCGGGGTTCTTCCAGACGACGGGGAGGACCTTCTTGATGGAATGGCTGCCCATCATGGCCGGGTCGTAGAAATGCCCGCGGGAAATCTCAAGGAGGTCGAGGCAACGCTCGCTCTTGACGATGTCCTTCTTGATCTTGGCTTTCGTTCCCCAATTGCGGTCTACCCACGAGACGAGTTCGGCCTTGGAGTCGTCGCCACGGATCTCGTCGGCGAGTTCCTGGGTGACGACGACCTCGTAGTCGGCCCAATGGTAGATGGTGCCTTGCTCGCCGAGAAGCTTGCGTAGCGATTCAAGGAAGCCGAGGTTCGGATTGTCGTTTTCGGTATCGAGCCACTCGACATGGCGAGGAGATGCTCCTGGGTTATCGACGACGTGGCAGCTCCACTGGAACGCGACCTGTCCGTATGGACGGCATCCGGCCGCGGAGGGCAGGGCGCAGCGCGTACCTTCGTAGTCCAGGAAGAACAGCGGATAGTTCTCGGGCTTGCAGCGCATCAGGGTCGCGGCATCGCGGACGAGTTCCGGCGAGATGAACGGACGTCCGGTGCGCACGGCCATGATCTGACGCTTCCAGCAGCGCTGGAGCGGTGCGTCGCCGGCGACGTCTTCGTCCTGGAGGTCGGTGATGCGCGGGGCCCGCGGGGCGGTCTGTTCGACGATGCGTCGGACGGTGCCCGGGTTACGGTATTCCATACTGCCGAGGTAACCCAACGTGAAGAGGTGGTGTTCGACGCGGGCTTGGCTACCCCAGCAGAGGTCGTAGCCCGAGGTCTGCCCGGGGACGTTGAACTCGCAGTCCTTGCATTTCATGCCGACCTCGACGGCCGGCCAGTTGCCGCTGGCGACATAACCGGACAGGCGGGCGGATGCCTCGGCGATGGATTCCTCGCTCGGGTAGGCCTGGGCGACGGCTTCCGTGGCCTCCAGAATGGCGATCAGGGACGTTTCGTCGCCAGGCTTAGCGTGGCCCCTATATTCGACCGTCGGACGGCCTCCTGGGCCATTCTCGGTGAGGGTAAAGAGCCCACGGACCTCTTCCGGGGATGCGACGCCCAGTTTGTTGGGCAAGTAGAACCACGCCCGGATGGTCTTGGTGATGCCGGCGGCCTGCAGGGCCTGACGGGCCACGTGCACCTGATAGGCCAGGTCGACCACATACGGCTCCCAGCTCTTCTTCAAGAGCTCCTTCGGGTCGGCCTGCAGCTTGGACTCGGCTTCAGCGGAGGCGGACTTGATCTCGATCAGGTCGAGGGTGTCGCCGGTGACGCGGACGATGTCGGAACGGGCCATCAAGCTGCCGGCCGCGAAGGTCGCCTCATGCAGGGTGCAATCGCCGGCCTTGATCTTGGCGAGCGTCCGCGCGGAAGCGTCGGTGTGGCTTTCCTTCGGGATGAACATGTCTTCGCCCGGGTAGTAAACCTTCACCAGCTTCTCGAACATGTAACCGCCCAGGGCGAGCTGCTGCATGTACTCGTTGCCATCCGCCTGTCGCGGCAACACCGGCTTAGCCAGCGCATGCTTCAACTTGATCGGACACGTCAGCCCCAGTTTGAAGAGGGATTTGGAGAGGGGAGGGACGGGCATTGGCCTAGGTATAGGCCCCGATTGATCAGTGCAAAGGTGCAAATGCGGCTTCGCCGCGTGCAAAGGTGCAAAAGTGGGAGACACCACAAATGGTTGACCGGTTGATCAGTTGGCCGGTTGGCCAGAACGAGGCAGATGAGCTGGCAGGCGGGCAAGTTGACACGTTGACAAGAGCGCGGCGGAGCCGCGAGGGGGCAAGTGGGCATGGTGACATGGGGACAAGCGCTTGCGCGAGGGGACAAGCTGGCACGGTGACACGGGGGCAAGGGGAGCAATCGAGGGCCGGAGGACCTGAGGACACGAGGGCCGGAGAGTGCTGGCAGCTTGATTCCGGCGGCTGAAGGCTGAAGGGCTGGCACCCGAAAGGCTGACCACTGCGGCCGTCACCCGTCACCTGGAATGAATCATGCCCGAAGCATCCATTCCGGTCTCCGGTTTCCCTTTGAGCGGATGCATCGCTTCAGGTGGCAGATGGCAGTCCCGGGTGGCCGGTGGCGGGTAGGAATGCAGTGAGGCATGGGAGGTAAGGCCTCAGCTGTTACTTAGGACGAACACCTCTTCAGATCTCGATTCTCTTGGCGCAGTCTTCGCCGCATTGTCGCTTTGATCGCGCTTGATTCGCAACCGCCGATGTCTCAATCTTTCCCTACATCCCTCCACGCCGATTCATCGGCTGGTCGCGGGGCGGCTTCGGAAGAGGCCGCCCCCTTTCGTTTAGAAACGCGCAAGCCAACGGCCTGCGTCTATGTCGATGGCTTCAACCTGTACTACGGTGCGCTGAAAGATACCCCTTTACGTTGGTTGAATCCGTTGGCGCTGGCCTCGAATGTATTTCCTGCGTTCGACTGTGTCTGTTGCAAGTATTTCAGCGCTCCGGTATCGGCCAAGGCAGGGTCGTCTGAGCAGGCTTTACGACAGTCGGTCTATTGGCGGGCTTTGCGGACGATACCATCGTTGGAAATCATCGAAGGTCATTTCAAGGTGCGAAGAACCTGGGCTCTCTCTGCCAATCCCCCGCCTGACATGGTGGAAATCATCCGTGCAGAGGAAAAGGGATCAGACGTTAATCTGGCATCCCACCTGTTGGTCGATGCGATAGCTGGTTCTTACGATGTCGCGTTGGTGATCTCGGGTGACTCCGATTTGGTGACACCGATCGGGATGTTAACCCGGAAGTTTTGCCGCTCGGTTGGTGTCATAAATCCTCAGCGTCTATCTGGTCCCGGACGCCGGCGCTTGCGGGGTTCCAGCCAGCTTAAACAGGTGGCCAGCTACTACTGATCGGGGACGGTTTGTGGGGCCAACCGTAATGTTACAGTTGGGTCGCTTCGGTTAAGGTAGTTTTGGAGGGTTCTTGTGTCAAGCACCCGGGCCGCAGGCCCGGTTCCCGCCCCGTTAACTCGTACGGCGTGAGGTAGCCGATGG
>CANGRI010000094.1 GCA_947456525.1 Opitutia bacterium | reverse complement strand
CTTGCCGTGACCGCGCAGTTCGCGCTGCCGGCCGTGGCGACGTACGTCCAGTTCGACAACGCCGACCAGAAGGCCTTCGGCAGCGCCGACTGGCGGGCCGTCTATGCGACCTGGTTCCCGCAGCCCACGCAGGCCGAGGCCAAGCGCCTCTCCGAGACCGGTGACATGAAGAAGCGTGGCCCTCGTAAGAATTACGAAGCGACCTGGATGCGCAATCCGCTCGCCGCCGCCGCGGTCATCGCGCTGTCCGGCGACGAATCCGGCCGGCCCGCGGTGCTCAAGGCCGTCAGCCATTATGATTACACCCGCCTGAACATGGCCGAGTTCTTCTTCGCCGAGGTGGCCTACTACGCCTTGCCTGAGGCTAAGTAAGTCCCGGGTGGCTCGGGCTTGCCAGCCGAAGGGGGAAGGGCAGAGTCCGCCTACCCCCATGAAGACCCGTATCACGTCCCTCGTCGCCCTCGTGGCGTCCCTCGTCGCCGTCTCGGCCGCGACCAACTACGCCATCCAGCCGGTGCTCCATCCCGGCACGGAGAAGCGCCACGAATCCTTCAACGTGATCTCCAAGCAGGGCGAAGCGCAGCTCGTCTTCCTCGGCGACTCCATCACCCATGGATGGGAGAGCAAGGGCAAGGCCGTCTGGGACAAGACCTGGGCGCCGCTCAAGGCCGCGAACTTCGGCATCGGCGGCGACCGCACCGAACACGTCCTCTGGCGTCTCGAGCACGGCAACTTCGACGGCCTCAAGCCGAAGGAGATCGTCCTGATGATCGGCACGAACAACACCGGCCACCAGGGTCGTCCGCAGAAGGAGCTCAACGGCGCCGTCTATGAGTGCACCGCCGCGCAGACCGCCGAAGGCATCAAGGCCATCATCGCCAAGCTCCAGCAGAAGTGCCCGGACGCCAAGATCCTCGTCCTCGCCATCTTCCCCCGCGGTCCGAACAAGGACGAAAAGTACCGCCAGCAGAACGAGGCCGTGAACGCCATCGTGAAGGGCTACGCCGACGACAAGAAGGTCTTCTTCCTCGATATCGGCGCCAAGTTCCTCGAAGCCGACGGCACGCTTTCCAAGAACATCATGCCGGACCTCCTGCATCCGAACGCCCAGGGTTACCAGATCTGGGCCGACGCCATCGAGGCCAAGGTCAAGGAGCTGCTCAAGTAAGCATCCTGTCCAAGCAAAGCAGAAGGGCCGCCTGAGGGGCGGCCCTTTCTGTTTACTTCCTCACGATCCGTCCGTCGATCGGCACGGCCAAGGCCAGGGTGTTCGAGATGGTGCCGTATCGGCGGATGTTGGTGTGCAGGAGCTCGATGCGGTGGTCGGCTTCGTCGGTGTCGACCGTGATGACGTAGTCGATTGACAGCAGCTTGGGCGGGCTGTCCTGGCGGAGCGCGTGGAGCCTGACTTCGATGTCGCGTAACTTGAAGTCGAGCATCGGCAGGACCCGTTCGGCGCCTTTGATCAGGCAGGCCGAGAGGGCGCCGAGTAGGAGTTCGACCGGGTTAAGCGCATCAGGGCGGCCGGCCAGATCCGTGTCGGCGATCAGGCTGGCCTCCTTGGCGGAGACGAGGCTGCCGTGGCTGTCGAGGCGATGGGCACGTACGTGATATTCGAGCATGGCGATGGATCAGCGGGCCAGCCAGCCGCCGTCGACGGCGAGGCTCTGGCCGGTGATGAAGGACGCGGCGTCCGAAGCCAGGAACAGGATGGCGGCGGCGACTTCTTCCGGCGTGCCCATGCGTCCGAGCGGGTGCATGCCTTCGATGGCTCGTCGGGCATCGGTGTCGCCCGCGCCGACCGCGCGGTCGATCATGTCGGTCTGGATGGCGCCTGGGGCGACGGCGTTCACGCGGATGCCGAAGCAAGCGAGCTCCAGTGCCGCAGCCTTGGTCAGACCTTCGACGGCATGCTTGCTCGCCACATAGGCGCCGCAGGTTTCCAGGCCGACGTGTCCGGCGACGGAACTCACGTTGACGATCGCGCCGCCGCCGGAGCGACGTAGGGCGGGGATTTCGTGCTTCAGGCACCACAGGACGCCCTCGGCGTTGACGCCCAGCGTCCGGCGCACGTTGGCGTCGGTCTGGTTTTCAAGCCCTAAGGTCTGGTCGCCTTCCGTCCCCGCGTTGTTGATCGCCACGTCGAGCTGACCGAAGGCTTCCATCGCCGTGTTCACCGCCAGGATCGCGTCGGTTTCCTTGGCCTGGTCCGCGACCACGTAGCGAGCATCGCCCCCCGCCGCCTTGAGTTCGGCCAGCAAGGGCGGGCCGCTTTCGGCTTTCAGGTCCGTGACCAGCAGGCGATAGCCGAGTCGGGCGAAGGCGAGGGCGGTGGCCTTGCCGATGCCGGCGGCTGCACCAGTGATGAGGACGACAGGCGCAGGTTTCATGGCCGCTATTCTCTCTTTCATAGTGAGGCTGTCAAAGGCCCTCGGCCTTACTGATATGCCTTAACCTGACTCACCATTGGCGGTGAGCCTGAGATTAAGGCGAATTACCTGCTCTTCTCCGTTTAGGCCGTCTTCAGCGAGGCCATGTCGATCACGAAGCGGTAGCGGACGTCCTGCTTGATCATGCGGTCCCAGGCTTCGTTGATCTTCTGGATCGGGATGAGTTCGATGTCCGAGACGATGCCGTGCTTGGCGCAGAATTCGAGCATCTCCTGGGTCTCGGCGATGCCGCCGATGCAGGAGCCGCTGAAGTTGCGGCGCGGCATGATCACGCTGAAGGCGTGGACCGCGAGCGGCTGCTCGGGCACGCCGACGATGCAGAGCGTGCCATCGACGCGCAGCAGCGAGAGGTAGGCGTTGAGGTCGTGCTTCGCAGAGACGCAGTCCAGGATGAAGTCCAGCGAGGAGGCATGCTTGGCCATCGCGGCGGCGTCGGTCGAGACGACGACCTCATGCGCGCCGAGGCGGAGTCCGTCGGCGACCTTGGAGGGCGAGGTGGTGAAGAGCACCACGTGGGCGCCGAAGGCGCGGGCGAGCTTCACGCCCATGTGGCCAAGGCCTCCGAGCCCGACGATGCCGACCTTCTGGCCCGGGCCGACCTTCCAGTGGCGGAGCGGGGAGTAGGTCGTGATGCCGGCGCAGAGGAGCGGCGCCGTGGCGGCGAGATCCATGCCGTCGGGGACGCGCAGGGTGAAGGCTTCGTCGACGACGATGGCCGAGGAGTAGCCGCCGAAGGTGTGGCCGCCGAGGTGCTTGTCGGGGCTGTTGTAGGTGAAGGTCGCGCCGGTGAGGCAGAACTGCTCGAGGCCCTTCCGGCAGCTCGGGCAGGTGCGGCAGGAGTCGACCATGCAGCCCGTGGCGCCGATGTCGCCGACCTTGAGCTTCGTGACCTTGGCGCCGACCGCCGTCACGCGACCCACGATCTCATGGCCCGGGACGCAGGCGTAGTTCGTTCCCGGCCATTCGCCGCGGGCCGTATGGACGTCGGAGTGGCAGACACCGCAGTAGAGGATCTCCATCTGCACGTCAGTCGGGCCGGGAGCGCGGCGCGCGATCTGCAGCGGGGCGAGTTTCGAGGAAGGGGAGGCGGAGCCGTAGGCCTGGGCGGTGGTGGTCATGGAAGGGAGACCTCCACTGCTAGGACGAAACCGCTCGGACGCAAGTGGCGTCAGGCTTTCCGGTGGCGCAGCCGAAGGGCGTTGGCGATAAGCGAGACGCAGCTCAGGCTCATTGCGGCCGCGGCGATCATCGGCGAAAGCGTCCATCCGGTCAGGGGGGCGAAGACGCCGGCGGCCAGCGGGATGCCGAGGGCGTTGTAGCCGAGGGCGAAGCCGAGGTTCTGGCGCATGTTGGCGACCGTCTCCCGGGAGAGGGCGCACGCCTGAGCGATGCCGCGCAGGTCGCCCTTGACCAAGGTCACCTGCGCGTTGCGGATGGCGACGTCGGTGCCGTCGCCCATCGCGATGCCGACGTGGGCCTGGGCGAGCGCCGGGGCGTCGTTGATGCCGTCGCCGGCCATGGCGACGATGCGACCTTCGGCGCGGAGGCGGGCTATGAGCTGTTGCTTGGCCGAAGGCGTCATGTCGCCATGGACCTCGTCGAGGCCGAGTTCACGGCCGATGGCTTGGGCGGTCGCTTCAGCGTCGCCCGTGGCCATGATGATGTGGAGGCCGGCTGCCCGGATTTCCCGCAAGGCCTGGACCGTCGTGGGCTTGAGGTTGTCGGCGGCGACCAGCGCGCCGGCGATACGTCCGTCGACGGCCAGGAAGAGCACGCTCGCGCCGGTGCGGCGCTGCGCCTCGGCTTGGGCTGCGAGTGGGGCTGGGTCGGCGCCGACGGAGCGGAGCAGGGCGGCGTTGCCGAGGATGAGTTCGCGCCCGTCGAGACGTCCGCGGACGCCTTGGCCGGTCACGGCCCGGAAGTCGGCGGTCTCCCGGAGGTCTAGCCCACGTTCTTTCGCGGCGTTGACCAAGGCCGAAGCCAACGGGTGTTCGCTGCCGAGTTCGAGCGAGGCCGCGAGCCGCAGGATTTCGGCGTCGGCGAAGCCTGCCGAAGGAAGGATCAGCGTCAGGCGGGGTTTTCCCTCGGTCAGCGTGCCGGTCTTGTCGATGACCAGCGTGTCGACCTTCTGCAGGGTCTCGATCGACGCCGCGTCGCGGAAGAGGATGCCTTGGGTGGCGCCTCGCCCGGTGGCGATCAGGATGGACATCGGCGTGGCCAGGCCGAGCACGCAGGGGCAGGCGATGATGAGCACGGAGACGCCGTTGATCAGGCCCAAGACCCAACCGCGCTCCGCGCCCAGGAAGCCCCAGGCGAAGAACGTGATCAGCGCGATGCTCACGACGACCACCACGAAATAGCCTGCGACGACGTCGGCCATCTTCTGCATCGGGGCCTTCGAGCGACGGGCATCCACCACCATCTGGACGATCTGGGAGAGCATCGTGTCGGCGCCGACCTTCTCCGCGCGCAGCGTGAAGCTTCCGTCGATGTTCAGCGTGGCGCCCGTCACCTTGTCGCCGGGGTGCTTGGCGACGGGGAACGGTTCGCCCGTCAGCATCGATTCATCGACCGCGCTGCCGCCGGAGAGGACGACGCCGTCGACCGGAATCTTCTCGCCCGGACGCATGCGCACCAGGTCGCCGACGCGGACCCGGTTGAGCGGGATCATGGTTTCCTGTCCGTCGGCTTCAACGCGGCAGGCCGTCTTCGGGGCGAGGCTGAGCAGCGCGGCGAGCGCGCCGGAGGTGCTGGCGCGGGCGCGGAGTTCGAGGATCTGGCCGAGCAGGGTGAGGCTGACAATCTCCGCGGCGGCTTCGTAGTAGACCGAGAGCCTGCCCATCTCACGGAAGGAGTCCGGGAACCAGTCGGGTAGGAAGGTCGCCGCCAGGCTGTAGCCGAAGGCCGCGCCGGCACCGAGGCCGATGAGCGTCCACATGTTGAAGCTGCGCTGCTCGATCGAGGCTTCGAAGCGGGCGAATAGGGTGTGGCCGCCCCAGAAGATGACCGGCGCGGCGAGCGCCAGTTCGATCCAAGGCAAGGCGGCGTGAGGCAGGAACGTCAGGGAGTGTCCGGACATCTCGATCGCGGCCAGGGCGATCGTGAAAGGCAGGGTGACCCAGAAGCGGCGACGGAAGTCAGCCAGTTCAGGGTCGGGCCAATCGGGGTCGGGTAGTGACGCTTCCAAAGCCATGCCGCATTTCGGACAGGTGCCCGGGCCGGCCTGCGTGACTTCCGGGTGCATCGGGCAGGAGTAG
>CANGRI010000093.1 GCA_947456525.1 Opitutia bacterium | reverse complement strand
TCGAAGTCGTATCCGCCTTATCGTAACCCCAGCGGCCGGCGGATTGGACGGCGCGGCCGCCATGCCCGTGCCAGCAGAAGACGACGGCCACCTGGCCGGAGACGCCCGGAGGCAGGCGCACGAGAGCCGTGCGTTTCACCCCGTCCACGGTCCATTCGCGCTCGACGAACCCCTCTGGCGCCTTAGCCATGAAAAGGTCGCGTAGCCGGTCTTGGGCCGGCATCGCGATCGCATAGAATAGGAAGAAAGCGATCAGGACGATCTGGTGCATAAACAAAAGGGGCTCCCCGATGTAACACCGGGAAGCCCCTCGAAGTTGCCTCGAACCAGGCTTAGTCGCGACCTCGCCCCGCGAAGAAGCGGATGACGTAGAAGAGCAGCGTGACGAAGGAGGAGAACAGGATGAAGGCCGCGGCGACGTGCTGGTCGGTCTCGAGGGTGTTCTTGATCTCGTTGGTCTGGTAGAGGATCACGGTGGCCATCAGGACGATCATCGCGACAGAGAACCAAGTACCGAGGGACCATCCAGCGAAGAGAGAGACGATGACGATACCGAGGACGCAGATGCTGCCGATGACGATGGCGGCGCGAAGGAACGAGAAGTCCAGGTCGGTCATGAAGACCACGGCGGTCAGGCCGGCGACCAAGGCTCCGGTGACGATGCAGGCAGGAACCAGGATCTCGCCCGGGTTACCCTTGGTGACCGCGGCGGTGTAATAGATCAGGGGGACGAAGATCAGAGCCTCGAGAAGGACGTAGATGCCGAGGCCGGCATACTGGGAGGCATGCGAGGCGCGATTAAAGGCCAAGGACTGGGCGATGGTGGTGCCGATCCAGAAGAGAATCATGACACCGAAGATGCCAAACGAGCCGATCCCGGCGATGCCCTGCATGAAGGAGCGGGCGACGCCGCTCGCGAACAGGGCGAACAGAGCGATGGCAAAAGCGGCGAAAGAAGCCGCCACGAGGCCGTAGGTACGACGGAAGAAGGCGGCACGGTCGGCGGCCGGGGCGTCAGCGACGATGAAGGGATTGGATTCCATGCTCCCAATCTTAGCCCTTTTGTCCGTCAGTCAAGTCCGCCCCTACCCTCAGCGATTACGAAACCGCGCGGAAATTATCCTGAACCGACGACCGAGGTGTGCCGCCGGATGATCTTCGGCGACGCGCTGGACGGTCAGCTCGCACACGCAGCTGCCGCCTATGCCTTCGGCCCGCCCGGTGACGATCAAGGTGTCGCCCCGCACCGTCAGGACTGGTGCCCAAGCCTCCAACAGATCCTCCGCGCGCAGATGAACCGGCAACGCATCCGGCGAAGCAGCATAAGGGGTATCGACCTGCGCAGCCTGCAAAGCATCCTTCAGCACCCCCGACTCGGCGAAGGCCCGGACCGAAGCAAACGGCCAACCATGCCCCGGCAGCATCTCGGTGATCCGTCGGGAAAACTCACCCAACTTCGCCTCATCGATCATGCGGACGCCCTGTTGCTCCGCCAAACCTGACGAAGCCGACTCCGGCAAGCCCGCCACGGATGAGTCCGCAAGATCGACCTCCGACATGGCGCCCCACTTGGCCAAGGTCGCACCCGTAGGCCGGGTGAAGAACAAAGGACCGGCCAGTTCCTGCGGGCCGAACGGTCCGCCACCATCTGGCTTCCATCGCCCGACGGCATCGCGCAGGAATGACTCCCACGCCTTCGGGTCGCGCGAATTGATATTGAAAGGACCGACGACATAAAAAGCCCGCGCCGCGTCAGCTGAATCAGCGGACACGGGCGGACCGGCGGAAGCCAGGAATGGGTTATGCGAGCTGACCCCGGCTTCGGCCACCTTGAGCGGCGCACCGAAGAATGCGCCATCAAGCCTGGCCATCCACGCCCTCGAATCCGGTGCCTCGAGATGCCGCAACGCACCGACGGACAGATTAGGCAAACCCGGAATGTCACGCAACCGGATGGAAGCAAACGCACCCACGGTTGAGGCGTCGTGGCGATTCGCATGCAAATCCCACAGCGGCCCGGCCAGAGGCGAAGCGTCCTGGTCGACCACATCCAAAGCCGACAGCACCGGATGCTCGACCGACCAGGCGGAGGCAGCCAATGGGTCCCGAAAGTCCCACGTTGCGCGAGCAAGGCCGCCGGAAGCCGCCGCGGCGCTGAGTTCGCCTAGGTCGCGCGACCTGAGCCGAACCCTGAGGCAGGCACGCCGTTCCCCGATTACATACCCGCCGCTATCTTCACGCGAATAGTCCTCCCCGGTGGTCCGGATGATGAAATCAGGAAACGCGATGTGCTCCAACGCGATGACAGGCAGCGAGGGATAATCGGCGATGGCATCGTCGCGTAACGGCTCTCCGGCGTAAGGGCGCAGGCGGATGCCGACCTGATCGCGGAATCTCACCGCAATCTCGATCCGGTCGCCCGGCAGGAAAATCGTCGGCTCCGGTCGCTTCCAGCCGGAACCATGATAACCGCGGTCCATCTTCCATGTGATCCGGGTTAGGATCCGCGCCAGCCCCTGCGGCTGCGAGTCCGGCGAAGGGTTGACGAGCGCATAAACCTCCCCTGATAGCAATCCGCGTGTCGCCATCCCGTTGGTCGCCGGATCGCCGACTTCCGCCCAGAACCAGAGCCCTCGCTCACGTAAGCCTTGCCGGATGATGCCAAAGTCTTCCTGGGGACAGTCATCGAGGTCGACCACGAAGGAACTTTGGGTCTCGAGATTCGTGACGGTAACTTCCGGCGAACCGACCAACTCCACGAGAAACATCTTTCCCTGCGGTCCGGACAGGACGGGCACGGTCAACGGATTCCAGAGAACCATCGAACCATGGAAACGAAGCCGATGGCGACCATCGCTCCTCGAATTAAAGAAACCCATGCTCAGGCGGAAATCGGCCAGGATCGGTAGGGTCGTCAAAGCCCGCGCCGAATCCTCCGCCCGTACGAGCGGATAACCCTTCGCCGGCGGACCGGCGAAAGCGGTGCTCCGCAAGACCTTGGCGACAGGCTGCCCGACCTCCGCAAGCAAAACCGATTCGTCGGCTAGGTTCATTCGCCAACCACCCCGGACCGGATCGGTAAGCAGACCGCGTACCTGCCAGCTGGTGCCGGACGCTGGCGGGAGGCCGAATAAATCCCGTCCACCGAGCGCCAAGGCCGCCCGTTGAGGAGCGGAGACCGACTCCGCCAAGGCATACGGCAGCTTGGCCCGCCCCGCCGAAGTCTTCGCCCACGCTGACGCCTGGGTCGCGGCGACATAGCGGGCCGCGACGTCATGGGAGAGCGAAAGGTCGGCGACCTCCCATGAACAACGGAGGGAACCATCGGCGAACGTGCCTGTCATATCATGAACTCCTGACCGATTGCTCACGCTCAGCCCTGCGGACAGGCTCACGAAGCTATCCGCGACGTCGGGACCTAGCTTCGCCTGAACCTCCGCCAAGGCGATCCATGCCGCATTTTCAGCTGCCCGCCGCAATTCCTGCCGACGGGTGACGACATCTTGGCACCTCGTCTCCAAATTGATCAGTGTCGCCAGCGTGATGGCCAGCGCCACGAGCGTGGCCATGAGCATCAGCGCGACCAGCAATGCTAATCCGTTTCTCTTATTCATCGATGGGGAATAAGCCCTATCGTGTTTCCGTTGATAATAAGAAGGCGAAACAGGATATCTCTCATGTATCGATTCCATGAAGACATCATTGCGTAAACTTCGCGTGTCCCGCCCGTCCTTTCCGCTGCCTAAGAAACCGGCCACGCCACCGACGCCTGACGCCAAGAAGCGCGTGCTGGTGATCGAGGACCAGTCCGCGGTCTGCGACCTGGTCGCGGAGATGATCCACGCGCACCCGCGCTGCGACCTCGCCGGCAAGGGCTCCGACGGCGAGAGCGCGGTCGAACTAGCGCTGCAGCTACGGCCGGACATCCTGGTGCTCGACGTCATCATGCCTGGCGTCGGGGGCATCGAAGTCCTCCGCCGACTCGGCGGCAGCCTGCCTGCGATGAAGGTGCTCATCTTCTCGGGCAAGCAGGAGCCGCACATCGTCCGCGCCCTCATGCAGGCCGGCATCCACGGCTTCGTGAACAAGAACGGTCCGCTCTCCGAGCTGCGCAAGGCGCTCGAGGCCGTCGCCCTCGGCAACACCTGGTTCAACGAGGACTTCAGCCGCACGGTCCGTCAGGCCCTCGCCTCCCCCGCCCACCTCGGCGAAGGGGTGATCGACCAGCTCACCCCGCGCGAACGCGAGATCGCCGTGCTGATCTCGCAGAGTCACAGCAGCAAGGAGGTCGCCGCCCGGCTGAATATCAGCATCAAGACCGCCGAAAACCATCGGGCCAACCTGATGCGCAAGCTGGGCGTCCGCGACGTGGCGGGGCTCGTGCGCTTCGTGGTCCGGCAGGGGTTGGTCGACCCGGCGGCGGAATAAGATTGTTACGAGGCGACGCCTTTTTGCGTTCGCCTGCGGCCGGGGCGGGGTCAGAATCGGAGACACCCCCACCCATGAAGACAACTTCCCGGAAGGCGAAATCGGTCGTGGTCGTGGAAGACCAGACCGCCATCTGCGAACTGATCATCGAGATGCTCGAAGCCCGCGGCGTCTACCGCGTCCTCGGCTCGACGGCCGACGGCAACGAAGGCCTGGCCTTGGCTAAGGAACTGAAGCCGGACATCCTGATCCTCGACATTCTCCTGCCCGGCATCAGCGGACTGGAAGTCCTCCGCCAGCTCCACGACTCGCAGCCCGACCTGAAGGTCCTGATCTTCTCCGCGAAGTCCGAGAAACAGCTCGCCCGCGGCCTGCTGAAAGTCGGCGTACGCGGCTACGTGCCGAAGAGCGCCCGCCTTTCCGAACTCCGCCAGGCGGTCGACGCCGTCGCCGCCGGCGACACCTGGTTCAGCGAAGCCTTCCAGAAGGCGATGGCCGAAGCCCTCACGGCCCCCGAAAGCGATGTCGACGCCAAGGGCTCGACGCTCACCGAACGCGAGAAGGAGATCGC
This sequence comes from Opitutia bacterium, assembly GCA_947456525.1. GTDB lineage: Bacteria > Verrucomicrobiota > Verrucomicrobiia > Opitutales > UBA953 > UBA953. The sequence continues at coordinate 731 of CANGRI010000093.1, read as the reverse complement.
GATCCTTCTGGCGAAGAGCTTCTCGAGCAAGGAAGTGGCGAGCAAACTGGATATCAGCGCGAAGACGGTCGAGAACCACCGCACGAACCTGATGCGCAAACTCGGCGTCCATGACGTCGCCGGCGTGATCCGTTTCGTGGTCCGCCAAGGCTTCTACGACCCTTCGGAGGGCTGAAAGAACGTTTTTCGCCTTCGCTCGACGGACCTGCGGCAATCGTTTGCGACCCGGGAGTTTTCGCCTAGGCTGATGTCATGTCCGCCAGCTGGCCGCAAAGGTTCGTGCTGACGGTGACGGCCCTCGCCTTCGCCGCCTCCGGCCATGCCTGCGAGCTATGCCGCAAGGCCTACTATGACGCGCTGGAGGCGGCGCCGAAGGCTTCCGCCCTCCACCCGGATGCCCACGTCGTGGAGTATAAGCTCACGATCGCCGAGCAGACGCGCGCCTCCGCCTCTGCCGACCTCCGCTATCTGCTCACGAAGCAACTCTCGCTTACGGCGGGATACAGTTCAGACTTCGGAGCAGGGGTCGGCCTCCTCACCCGCTTCTAAACCGAACACTCCATGAAATCACTCCTCACCCTCGCCCTGTTCTCCTCCCTGCTCGCGGTTTCCGCGGCGGACAAGCCGGCCGAAAAGGACAAAGGCCACGACCACGGCGCCCCGGCGGCCAAGCCCAGCGAAGACAAGAAAGTCGACGCCTCGGCCAAGCCCTATCCGCTGAAGACCTGCAT
>CANGRI010000092.1 GCA_947456525.1 Opitutia bacterium | reverse complement strand
CGAGGCCATCGCCCGCCTCAACGCCGGCGGCGCGCCCGTGCTGAAGTTCCACCTCAGTTCCGCCCTCAAGCTCAAGCCCACCGAGGTCGCCCTCGCGCGCCTCGCGAAGATGCACGAGCCCACGTACCTCCATCAGACCATGGGGCGCGCCAAGGACGGTTCCATCGTGCGCTTCAAGGACATCCCGCTCGCCATGGCGGCGCGCGACCAGCTGCGCGCGCTCGAGGAGCTGCGCGTGCACTTCCATGTGCCGGTGAACGCCGACCGCCTTTCCGACGAACTCTCCACGACGAACGACCACCTCAAGGCCGCGCTCGACATCATCGCCAAGGCGCCCGGCGCCTGCCGCGAGCTCGAGATCGAGACGTATACCTGGGAGGTCCTGCCGCCCGAAGTCCGCGCGGCCGACGTCGCCGACATGATCGCCGAGGAGTACCGCTGGACGCTCGCCGAGCTCGCGCGGCGCGGCGTGAAGCCTCTCTGAGATGATCGCCGGCTTCTTCGCGAAAGTCCGCGCCTGGCTGGTGCTCACCCGCGGCTCGAACCTCCCGACCGTCTGGAGCAACCTCTTCGGCGGCTGGTTGCTCGGGTATGTCTACACCGATCGTTTTCCCTGGGCGATTGGCCTGCTCGTCTCGCTCTTCGGCCTCCTTCTCGGCGTCTCGCTCATCTACGTCGGCGGGATGATCCTCAACGACGCGTTCGACGCGCGCTGGGACACCGAGCGCCGTTCGACCCGGCCGATCCCCGCCGGCCTCGTCTCGGCAAGGGCCGCGTTCATCGTCGGCGGCCTCGCGATGTTGCTGGGCTCGTGGTGCACCGTGGCCGCGTCGCTCGGCGGGCACCGCGGCATCACCTTCTTGCTCGTCGCGCTGCTGGTCGCCGCCGTGCTGGTCTACGACCGCTGGCACAAGGGCGTCAGCTGGGCGCCGGCCGTGATGGGGTTCTGTCGCGCGCTGCTCCCGCTCATCGGTTTCTTCGCCGTCGGCGGGCTCATCGACGGCCCGCATTTCCGCGGCTGGCCGCTCGTCGCCCTGCTCGCCTATCCGTGCGTGCTCTGGTTGCTGACCTTCTCGATCACCTTGGTCGCCCGTCATGAGGCCGGACCGGGGACGCCGCCGAAGTGGGCCGAGTGGCTGCTCTACCTCGTGCCGGTGCCGTTGGTCTTGGTGCAGTTCCTGCCGGAGGTGAATGGCGTCACCAAGGTCGCCGTCTGGGGTTGTCTGTTCTTCTGGCTCTGGATCTGGCTCTCCAATCGCCGCCACGCCTTGCCCGCCGGCGTCGGCCGTCGCGTGGCCGACCGTCTGGCCGCGTTCCCGCTCGTCGATTACGCCGCGGCCGGACTTTTCTATTATTCCGCCGCCTTCATGCGCTCCGGGGTCGAAGGCTCGGTCGAGGTGGGTTGGGCGGCCATGGCCATGCAATTGGCTTGGATGGTGCCGTTCGGGTCGTTCATCCTGACCCTGATCCTGCGCCGCTGGATCCCGACGACCTGATTCGGGCGGGTTGGGGGCCTGTCCGTCGGCCGAAGTTGGGAACTTGGCTTGTCCTTAGGCGTCTATCCTCTTCTGATTAACCCTCCCCCAGGGCTATGGACGACTCCCTTGACCTCGAATTCGCGGTAACTTACCGCCATCGCATCTTCTTCACCGAAGGTGCGTTCGCTTCGGGCAACCGTGTCCTCGCCGACCTCTTCGCCGGCGCCAAGGTCATCCCGATCGTCGACGCCGGCCTGGCGAACTCCCGTCCGGGCTTCGCGGCCGAAGTCGCCGCCTACGGCAAGGCCATGGGCGTGGCCTTCACCCGCCAGCCCCTCGTGCTGACCGGCGGCGAGGCCGCCAAGAAGGACTCCGCCGTCGTCAAGGCCGCCCTCGCCGCGATCGAGGCCGACAAGATCTGCCGCCACTCGTACGTGCTCGCCATCGGCGGAGGCGCCTTCCTCGACGCCGTCGGCTTCGCGGCCGCCACCGCCCACCGCGGCGTCCGTCTTGTCCGCATGCCCACCACTACCCTCGGCCAGGGCGACGCCGGCGTGGGCGTGAAGAACGGCATCAATACCTTCGGGAAGAAGAACTTCACCGGCGCCTTCGCCGTCCCCGCCGCCGTGGTCAACGACCTCGCGCTGCTCGCTTCGCTCGACGCCCGCGGCCTCCGCGACGGACTCGTCGAAGCCGTGAAGGTCTCGTTGCTCAAGGATCCGGTCTTCTTCGCCAACCTCGAGAAGGAGTCCGCGCTGCTCGCCGCCGGCGACCTCCCCGCCATCGGTCGCGCCGTCCGTCGTTCCGCCGAACTGCACGCCCGTCATATCGCCGGCAACGGCGACCCCTTCGAGCTGGGCAGCGCCCGTCCGCTCGACCTGGGCCATTGGGCCGCGCACAAGCTTGAGTCGATGACGAACCATCGCCTGACGCACGGCGAAGCCGTCGCCGTCGGCCTGGCGCTCGACATCCTTTGCGCCCGCGACCTCGGCCTGTTCGGCAAGGAAGAAGCCGAACGCACGCTCAACCTGCTCGTCGCCCTCGGCTTCCGGATCTACGCGCCCGAGATGCACCTCGAAGGCGGCGCACCGATGCTGGCCGGCCTCGAAGAATTCCGCGAACACCTCGGCGGCCAGCTCACGCTCGTCCTGCCGACCGCCATCGGCAAGTCCACGCAGGTCCACGAGATGGCTGCCGCCATCGTGCGTAAGGCCGCCGACGAACTGCGGGCGCGGGATCAGCAGCCATGCGCCGCGCGGTCCTGAACGTCGTCGGTCTTTCCGCCCGCGACCTGAGCTCCGGCGTCATGCCGCGTCTCGCCGCGCGCGCCGCGCAGGGCAGCGTCGCGAAGGTCCGTCCGGCGTTCCCCGCGGTCACCTGCACCGCGCAGTCCGACTATCTCACCGGCCAGCCGCCGAGCGTGCACGGCATCGTCGGCAACGGTTGGTACGACCGCACGCTTAGCGAGGTGCAGTTCTGGAAGCAGTCGAACCGCGTCGTCCAGGCCCCGAAGGTCTGGGATGAACTGCACGCCAAGAACCCCAAGCTCAAGGTCGCGAACCTCTTCTGGTGGTACAACATGGGCACCGCGGCCGACATCTCCGTCACGCCTCGTCCGGTCTATCGGGCGAACGGCGGGAAGATCTTCGACATCGCGAGCTACCCGCAGCGTTACAAGCAGTTGCTCAAGCGCGACCTCGGCGATTTCCCCTTCCACTCCTTCTGGGGCCCGCGCGCCGGTCTGCCATCGTCGCAGTGGATCGCCGACAGCGCCCGATGGATCGAGGAGCATGAGCAGCCCGACCTCAGCCTCGTCTACCTGCCGCACCTCGACTACGACCTGCAGCGCTTCGGTCCGGCCGACCCGCGCAGCGATGCCGCGCGCCGCGACGTCGACAAGCTCGTCGGCGACCTCGCCGATTTCCTTGAAGCCCGCGGCGTCGAGGTCCTGATCGTCTCCGAATACGCCATCACCGCCGTCGACCGCGCCGTCCCGCTGAACAAGGTCTTGCGCAGGCATGACTGGCTCGAGCTCAAGCCTGAGGCGGGCAGCCTCACGCTCGACGTCTTCAATTCCAAGGCCTTCGCCGTCGTCGACCATCAGGTCGCGCACGTCATCGTGCTCGACCCGTCGGTCCGCGAAGACGTCCGTAAGGTCCTGCTCGCCACGCCCGGCGTCGCCCAGGTGCTCGACGCCGAAGGCCAGGCCGCCGCCGGCATCCGACATGCGCGCAGCGGCGACTTCGTCGTCATCGCCGACGACCATAGCTGGTTCTCTTATTACTGGTGGGAAGAGGGCGACGGCGATCCCGACTTCGCTCGCACCGTGGACATCCACCGCAAGCCCGGCTACGACCCCGTCGAGCTGTTCATCGACCCGAAGATCCGGTTCCCGATGCTCAAGGTCGCCTGGTTCCTCTTGAAAAAGAAACTCGGCTTCAAGGCGCTGATGGAAGTCATCTCGCAGGACGCCTCGCTTGTGAAGGGCTCGCATGGCCGGATCCCGGAAGATCCGCTGGACTGGCCCGTGCTCATCGCGCCCTCCTCGGCCGCGCTGCCGGCCCAGCTCGCCTCGACCGACGTCTACGGACGGATCGTCGCCGGCTTCTGAGTAGGCGTTTCCTCTGGTCTGAGGTTGAAGCGGAACTTCCCTCGGGCAGGGTGGTCTTACCCCTATGTTCGCCCGTAGTCTTGCCCTCGTCCTCGGTGTCGCCGCCTTCGCGGCGCCGTTCCCCGAGCCGCATAACAATCAGAAGGAATTCATCCCGCTGCTCAAGCCCGAGGAGGCCCTCACGAAGCTGCAGCTCCCCGAAGGCTTCAAGACCACGCTCTTTGCCGCCGAGCCTGATATCCGCCAGCCCATCGCCCTCTGCTGGGACGAGCGCGGCCGCCTCTGGGTCGCCGAGAACTACACCTATTCCGACGGCAAGGAGCGCTTCGACCTGAACCTGCGCGACCGCATCGTCATCCTCGAGGATTCGCAGCACACCGGGAAATTCGACAAGCGCACCGTCTTCACCGACGAGGTGCAGATGCTCACCAGCATCGAGCGCGGCTTCGGCGGCGTCTGGGCGATGTGCCCGCCCAACTTGCTCTTCATCCCGATGGACGGCGATAAGCCCGCCGGTCCCGCGCAGGTCGTGCTCGACGGCTTCAGCACCACCGCCGCCAGTCGCCACACTTTCGCCAACGGACTCAAGTGGGGTCCCGATGGCTGGCTCTACGGACGCGTCGGTATTTCCAGCACCTCGTGGATCGACGTCCCGGGCGTGCCGCGCGAGAAGCGCCAGCCCACCGCCGGCGGTCTCTGGCGTTATCATCCGGTGACCAAGGTCTTCGAGCCTTACTGCCATGGCACCACCAACCCTTGGGGCTCCGATTGGACCAAGGATCATGAGCTGGTCTTCATCAACACCGTCATCGGCCATGCCTGGCAGGGCATCCATGGTGCCCACCTCAAGCGCATGCACGGCGAGGACCCTTATCCCTTCGTCTACGAACTCCTCGACCAGCACGCCGACCATTATCACTGGGACAACGGCAAGAAGTGGAACGACCCCGACGGCGGTCGCGGCGGCGCGGACAGCCTCGGTGGCGGCCACGCCCACGTCGGCATGATGATCTACCAGGGCGAGAACTGGCCCGCGCAGTACCGCGACAAGCTCATGACGCTCAACCTGCATGGCCGACGCACCAACGTCGACTCCATCGAGCGACAGGGCAGCGCGCTGGTGATGAAGCACCAGCCCGACATCCTCAAGTCGGATGACCTGTGGTTCCGTGGCACCGAGATCAGCCAGGGCCCCGACGGCGCCGTCACCATCCTCGACTGGAGCGACATCGGCGAGTGTCACGACCAGGACGGGATCCATCGCACCACCGGGCGCATCTTCAAGGTCAGCTACGGCGAGCCCAAGCAGCCGGGCGTCGACTTCGCGAAAGCCACGCCGACCGAACTCGTCGAGCTGCAGCGCAGCAAGAACGAGTGGCTCGTGCGCATGGCTCGCTGGGAGCTGCGCGAACGAGCCTGGAAGGGCGTCGACCTCTCTTCCGCGCTGCCGGCCTGGGAGATGCTAGCCGCCGAGGCGGACACCGTCCTCGCCCTCAACGCGCATTCCACCCTGCAGGCCATGCGGACCGTCAAGACGACCGACCTGCCTTTCTCGGCCCAGCACGCCCAGCACTACGCTCCGGCCGCCGTCCTCGCCGAGCAGCGTCAGGATGTCCTCGCCCGCCTGATCGAGCGCGAACTCACCGATCCGCTCGTG
>CANGRI010000091.1 GCA_947456525.1 Opitutia bacterium | reverse complement strand
GTACTTCAACGACCGAGCTTTTTTGCGGACAGTTTGCGGACAAATTAACTGCCAACTCTGCTAATTTACCCGGCCGATTTTAGCGCGCAAGTGCTTTCGGCAGGTCGCCCCAAGAAGCTGGGTACGAGCTCTCAGATCCGCCGAGCGACCAGGCCAATCAAGGCCGAGGGACCGAGATGGGCCGTACCCTCTGACAGTTCGGTACGATACTCGGCGAGCACCTCTATCGTCATGCCGACGAACTCACGCATAAGCAGCTCCCGAGAATAGAGCCGTTCGAGATCCGAGGGTCCGCCAGTCTTCAGTCCGAGCTGGGCCTCCGCGTAACCCAGCAGGTGCAGGGTGCCGCCTGGCACTAAAGCGGATCGTATGCGCGCGAAGAGCCGGGTGCGTTCTTCCGGCGGACTGAATTGGATGAAGATCGCGACGATGTGGTCGTAGCCTTCCCATTTCGGCCACCCTTCCCACCCGCTGACCGCACGGTGGACCGTGACGCCGAGCCGGGTGTCCAAGGCCCTCGCCTGCCGGTCGGCCTCGGGCGAGATATCGAACGCATCGACCTTGAGTCCCAATCCAGCCAGCCAGGCCCCGTGTCGGCCCGAGCCGTCCGCGATGACCAAGACCTTCTGCCCCGGAAGGAATTCCGCCCGACGGACGATCAGGAAGTCGTTCGGACGGTCGCCGAAGAGTGAAGGCGAGTTGGCATACTTAAGGTCCCACCCACCCGTCGGATCCATCGACTGACTCATGCGACGAAGGGCCGACGGCGGCGCCAGACATAATACAGCACCGGAACGGCCATCCGGCTGACGAGCAGCGAGGCAATCTCGCCGAACATCAGGCTGATGGCGAGCCCCTGAAAGATCGGATCGGCAAGGATGACGGCGGCGCCGACGATAACGGCCAGCGCGGTCAGTAGCATAGGACGGAAGCGGACGGCCCCGGCTTCGATGACCGCGGAGCGCAGGTCGGTGCCGGCGGCCAGCTTCAGCTCGATGAAGTCGACGAGAATGATTGAGTTGCGCACGACGATGCCAGCGCCGGCCATGAAGCCGATCATCGAGGTAGCAGTGAAGAATGCACCCATCGCCCAGTGCGCGGGCAGGATCCCGATGAGCGAGAACGGGATGGCCGTCATGACGATGAACGGCGTGAAGTAGTCGCGAAACCAGCCGACCATCAGCATGTAGATCAGCACGAGGACGGCGGCGAAGGCGATACCGAGATCTCGGAACACTTCCAGGGTGATGTGCCATTCGCCGTCCCACTTCATCGCTGGCGCCAGTTCATGGTCAGGCTGCGAGAGATGATAGATCCGCAGCCCAGGACTGAGCTCCTGGATGCGACGCTGCATGCCGAAGAGCGCGTAGGCCGGACTCTCGACCGATCCAGCGACATCGCCGACGACATAGGTGACTGGCTGGAGATTCTTGCGGTAGAGGCTCCGGGTGGTCGTGGCGGCGACGGGCATGACCAGCTCACGGAGGCTGACTTGGGCCACTGAACCAGCGCCAGACAACGGCAGGGCCAGTGGCGCCTGCGGCGAGCCGTGCCAGGCCGGACCCAGCTCGAGGACGACGGGCACCTCCTCGCGTTCGCGAGGCAGGCGCGCCGACGAGATCGTCAGGCCTTGCGTGGCGAGCTGGAGCATCTGGCCGACTTCGCCGACTCCAAGACCGTGGGCGGCGGCCCTGGCCTGGTCGACCTGATAAGTCACGCGAGGTTGGGACGCCTCGACATACCAATCGACGTCGACGACTCCGGGTGTGCTCCGGAAAACCTCCCTCACCTTCCCAGCCAAGGCGACCCGCGCGTCCTCGTCCGGGCCATAGACTTCGGCGACCAGCGTCTGCAAGACCGGAGGACCCGGAGGAACCTCGGAGACCGCCAGGGTCGCGCCATGACGCTGGGCGATCGGCAAGAGTCGTTGCCGCACGCGCTTGGCGACGTCGTGACTCTGCGCGGATCGCTCATCCTTGCCTACGAGGTTGACCTGCACATCGGCGATATTGGCACCACGGCGGAGATAAGAATGCCGGACCAGTCCGTTAAAGTTGAAAGGTGCAGCGGTGCCGACGTATATTTGGTAATCGGCGACCTCCGGCTCTTGCGCCGCAGCCCGCGCAAGTTCCTGCGCGACCTGCGCAGTCCGCTCGAGGGTCGTACCCTCGGGCATCTTCACCGAGACCTGGAACTCGGACTTGTTGTCAAAAGGAAGCATCTTCACTTCAACCGCTCCAAAAGGCACGAGCAGCACCGCGACGAGCAGTAAGCCCACGATGCCGGCCAGAAAGAGCCAACGGGCCTTGGCCTGGTCAAGCAACGGCCCGATGACCCGGTAGTAAAGACGCGTCAGGAAATCCTGCGGGACCTCATGCCCGTCGGTCCCGACCACATGGCCAGACGACGGCGCGTGGCGACGGAGCAGGCGGACGGCCGCCCACGGCGTGATGGTGAAGGCGACGAAGAGCGAGAAAATCATCGCGGCGGTGGCTCCGACCGGGATCGGCCGCATGTAGGGGCCCATCAAGCCGCCGACGAAGGCCATGGGCAGGATGGCGGCGATGACCGCCCAGGTCGCGAGGATGGTGGGGTTGCCGACCTCATCGACGGCCTCGATGGCCACCTCGAGCAAGGGGCGGTCGCGGCTTCCGGGCAGCCGCTGGTGCCGGACGATGTTCTCGATCACGACGATGGCGTCGTCCACCAGGATGCCGATGGAGAAGATCAGCGCGAACAGCGTGATACGGTTCAAGGTGTACCCGTAGAGGTAGAAGACGAGCAACGTCAGGGCCAGGGTAGCCGGAATCGCCAGCAGCACGACCACCGACTCGCGCCAGCCTAGGAAGAGAAGGATGAGCAAGGTCACGCCGAAGACGGCGATGCCCATGTGCAGCAGGAGTTCGTTGCTCTTCTCGGCCGCGGAATGGCCGTAGTCGCGGCTGACGGAGATGGCGACGTCCGACGGGATGACCTTCCCGCGGAGAGTCTCGATGCGCTCGCGCGCCTGACGGACGACCTCGGTGGCGTTGGCTCCAGGACGTTTCGCCATGGTCAGGGTGACCGCCGGCTCGGAAGCGCTGGCGGCGTTCCCATGGAAGACATAATCGGTCGGATCATCCGCTGCGACGCGAATCACCGCGACCTCTCCGAGGCGGACTGCACGGCCACCCTTCCGCGCGACGACCAGATTTCCGAAAGCCTCCGCATCGGCCAGTCCGCCGCCGACCTGCAGGTCGACCTGTTCGCCGCCGAAGGCACGCGAACCCAGCAGGCGCGGCTGATTGGAGACTTGGATCGCCCCCATCACCTGCGCAGGTGAGACGCCGAGCGCCGACATCTGCTCGGGGTTGAGTTGCACGCGCAGGCTCAACCGCCGGCCGCCGATAATCGCGGTCTCGGCGGCAGAAGGAAGTGACTTCAGCGACTCCTCGACCTGCGAGGCGATGCGACGAAGTTGAAGATGATCGTGGTTCGCGCCGTGAAAGGTGACGGCGAAGACCGGCACGTCGTCGATGGTGCGCGCACGAACCGAGGGCGGCGGCAGCCCGGCGGGAAGCACGTCGGCGCGGCCGGCGAGCTTGGCCTGGACCCGCGAGACGGCGACATCAGGATGCGTGCCTACCTCGAAGCGCGCGATGAGCAGAGCGCCACCGGGCGAGGAGGTGACGTAAAGGAATTCGAGACCGGGGACTTCCCAGAGAACCTTCTCTAGCGGTCGTCCGAGCCGGCTCTCCGCCTCCTCGGCGGTGGATCCGGGCAAAGCGGCCTGGACGTCCACCATCGGGACGAGGATCTGGGGCTCCTCCTCGCGCGGAAGCATGAGCACCGCGAAGGCGCCTGCGCAAAGCGAAGCGAGGACGGCGAGCACCGTCAGCTTGGAGTTGACGAACAGCGAGGCGAGGCGTCCGGCCATTCCTTGGATTTGACGGGGTTGCATCGTCGCTCAGCGCTGGGTGACGGAAGTCCCCTCGACGAGGTCGGACGTGGGTTCGGCGACAACAATCTCGCCCGCATTCAGGCCAGACACGACCTCGTGCTTGCCGGCTTCGACACCGGCTACCCGGACGAGCCGAAGAGCGAGGCGACCTTCCGCGCCGACGACCCAGACGCGATCGAGTTGTCCATGATGTTGCAATGCTTCGGCAGGAATGAGCAGGCGACGACGCGCCTCACCAGGCCAGAAGACCGTCGCCGCCGTACCCGGGGCGTACCCGGCACCAGCGACGCTGAGCACCAGCCGGCGATTGAGCGTCTGGACGTCAGCCGAGGTGGCGAGTTCCTTGACCCGACCGACACCCTTGCGGCCAGCCACCTCGAAGGCGACCTCAGCACCGACGGGCAAGGCCGGGAAAATGGTCGAGATACCCGCCTCGATCTCGGCGCCTTCGGTCGAGTGCACCTCGAGGAGCGGACGGCCGGGCGTCGCCAGATCGCCGACATCCACGAGCTTGCTGCTGACGACCCCGGCGAAGGGGGCACGGACCGTCAGATGGTCGACGGAAGCCTGCACGGCCGAGACATTCGCGCGCGCCGCATCCTGGCGGTCGCGCAGACCCGCCACGGTGGAACGGGTCGAGGCGCCCTTCTCCAACAAACGGCATTCCTCCGCATAGGTGCGCTCGATCTCGCTCAAGGCCGCCTTCGCCTGAGCTAGTCGTGCGTTCATTTCATCCGATGAGAGACGCGCCAACACGTCACCGGCGGCGACGGTAGCGCCAAGGCGCGCCGGAACCTCGACGACGTTACCCATCACCTGAGCGGAGATGAGACCCTGGCGTCCGGCCCGGACCACGCCGGATACCGGCATCGGCGCGGGCGAAGTGACCTCTTCGACGCGGATGCAGCGCAAGGACACGGCGGGAGCCGTCGCCCTGGCCGACTTATCCGCGGAGGGACGGCAACCGGGGACGACGAACATCGCCGCAGCGAGCAATAGGAGTGAACGCATGGTAATCATTTAAAAAATCAGGGAAAGAGAGGCTGGGCCAAGGCCCGGCGCAGGGCGATACGCGCGGAGACCTGGTCGGATTCGGCAGCGGCGAGCTGGAGGCGAGCCTCGGCGAGACGGGCCTCGACGGAAATCAATTCGGCCGAAAGGGCCTTACCCGCCTGGAAACGCTCGTGGGTGAGACGCGCGCTCTCGTCGGCTTGCTCGACAGCCATGGCGCTGACCCGGATTCGGCTGTCTGCCTGCTCGCGAAGCAGCCGGGCGCGAGCCAGATCGAAGCCCATCTCGGCCTCGAGTTTGCGGAGGGCTATCTCGGCGGCACGCAGCTCGGCGCGGGCGGCGCGTGAGCGGGAGGAAGACTCATGACCATCGAAGAGATTGTAGCGGGCGACGACCCCGGCAGTCCAACTGGTGCCGGAACCCGAACGGACCCAACCTTGATCGTTCTGGTAGCTGGCCTGGAAATCGACGGTCGGCAGACGCCCAGCATCCGCCAGGGCGACGCCCTCGGCGGCGGCGTCCACGCGCTGACGCATGGCCAGGATCTCAGGACGCAACGCAGTATCCTTAGGCGACTCGATCGGCCAGGCGGCGACATTGGGCAATGAGGCAATCTCCACGACCTCGCCAGCCGGACGTCCTAGCAGGATGAGCAGCCGGCGCGCGGAAAGACGCACTAACGAATCAGCCACCAGTAGCTGCTGGTCAACCTGGGCGAGCTGGACGGAAAGATTCAGTCGCTCGGCCTTGAGCAGGCGCCCCTCCTCCTCGGAGGCGGTCGCGACCTTCAGGGAAGCGTCCAACGCGGAGCG
>CANGRI010000090.1 GCA_947456525.1 Opitutia bacterium | reverse complement strand
CCCGAGAGGGTCAGCGTGCCGGCGGAGGCCTTGGTGAGGATACCGGTCGAACCGGAGATCACGTTGGCAAAAGTGCCGTCATCGACCGTCAGCTCGGTCGAGGTGACCAGGACGACTGAGCCGCCGTTGAGGTGGGTGATCGCGGACGTCGAACCGTTGAGGTTCAACGTGCCCGTCGTGAGGGTCGTGACCGTGGCGATGCCGCCCACGGTGGTCGTACCGCCATTGACGAGCGTCACGGTGGCGGCGCCCGTGATCGTGTTGGTTCCGCCCGTGACGGAGGCAGAAGAGAGGGAGCCGAGGGCGTTGGTGCCGTCGGTGATCGCGCCGGTCAGGAGGCCGGAAACCGTGACCGAGCTGCCGACGTCGCCCGTCATCGAGCCGGCCGAGACCGTGCCGGCGCCGGCGAGGACATTGCCCGTGAGAGCGCCGGTCAGGGTAAGGGCGGTCGAAGCACCGGATACGTTACCCGTCAGCGAGCCGGCAGACACCGTGCCGCCGGAGACGTTACCCGTGATGAGGTTAGTGACGGTCACCGTGCCGGACGAGACGTTGCCCGCCAGGGAGGCCGCGTTGACCGTGCCGCCAGTGATGGCAGCAGTCAGCGCACCGGTGACGTTGATCGTACCTTCGGAAATCCCCCCGGTAATCTCGGCGGCGGCGGCGAAGGTGGTCTTGCCCGTGCCCGCGAGCGAGAGCGCGGTGATCTTGCCCGCGCCGGTGAAGTTAAGCGCATTGGCTCCCGTGCCGGCGTTGCTGATGGCGCCGACGGTCAGCGTGTCGGCCGAGATAGTCGCGGCGGAGGTCGCGCCCGAAAGCGTGAGCGTCGCGCCGGACTTGAAGTCGACGGCCGAGAGCGTGGCGCCAGTAGAGACCGTGATGCCCGAGGTGCCGGCCAACGCGCCCGAGGCGGCGGTGAGCGTGCCGGCCGAGACGAGCGTGGCGCCGGAGAAGTCGTTGGCGCCCGAGAGCGTCAGGGTGTTGGCCGAGAGCTTCGTGAAGGCGCCCGTGCCGGTAATCTTGCTGGCGAAAGTCAGGTTGTCGCTGCGGCTGATGGCGAAGATGCCGCTGTTGGTCACATCGCCCGCGGCGATGGAACCCGTCGTACCGCCATTACCCAGCTGCAGGGTGCCGCCCGAGATCGTGGTGCCGCCGCCGAAGGTGTTGGCGCCCGTCAGGATGAGCGTGCCGTTCGAGGTCTTGGTCAGGCTGCCAGTCGCGCCCGAGATGGCGCCGGCGGAGGTGCCGTCCGAGACGGAGAGCGCGGTGGAGCTACCCAGGGCGACCGTACCGCCATTGAGGTGCGCGACCGAGGCCGTGGCGCCGTTGAGATTGAGCGTGCCGTTGGTGACGGTGGTCAGCGAGGCGACGCCGCCCACGGTGGTCGTGCCGCCGTTGACGGTCGTCACGGAGGCGGCGCCCGTGATCGTGTTGGTTCCACCGGTGACGGAAGCGGAAGAGAGCGAGCCGAGGGCGTTGGTGCCGCCGGTGATCGCGCCGGTCAGGAGACCCGTGACCGTGACCGAGCTGGCGACGGAGCCCGTCATCGAGCCGGCCGAGACCGTGCCAGCCGTCACGTTGCCCGTGAGGAGGCCGGCAGTCGTCGCGTTGCCGCCCGAGACGTTACCCGTGAGCGAGCCGGCGTTGACCGTACCACCGGAGACCGCGGAGGTCAGGGCGCCGGTCACGGTGACGGTGCCCGCGGAGACGCCACCCGTAATCGTGGCATTGCTGCCGAAGGTGGTCTTGCCCGTGCCCGAGAGCGAGGCGAGCGTGACGGTGCCGGTGGAGGCCGTAAAGTTCAGGGCGTCGGCCGCCGTGCCGGCGTTGGTGACGGCGCCGAGGGTGACCCCTGCCCCGCTGAATATCGCGGAGGCGGCGGCGTTGAGCGTCAAGGCGGCGGAGCCACTTCCTGTCGTGGCCGTCAGGGCAGTGCCGGCCAGGGTCAACGAACCGCCGTTGACGTTCGTCACCGTGCCGGTCGCGGCGGTCAGGTTGACCGTGCCCGTCGTGAGGGTCGTGATGTTCGCGACGCCACCGATGGAGGTCGTGCCGCCGTTGACGGTCGTCACGGTGGCGGTGCCCGTGATGGTGTTGGTGCCACCCGTGACGGAGGAAGAGGTCAGCGAACCGGAAGAGAGCGTGCCCGTGCCGGCGATCGTGCCGTTAGTCAGGCCGGCAATCGTCGTCGTGGCGGCGCCCGAGACATTGCCCACGAGGGAGCCGGCGTTGACCGTGCCGCCCGAGACGGCCGCGGTGAGGGCGCCCGTCACGTTGATCGTGCCGGCGGATACGCCGCCCGTGATCGTGGCCGCAGAACCGAAGGTCGTCTTGCCCGCGCCGGAGAGCGAGGCGAGCGTGACGGTGCCGGTCGCGGCCGTGAAGTTCAGGGCATTCGCATCGGTAGCGTTGGCGTTGGTGACCGCGCCGACGTTCTGACCGGCGCCCGAGATGGTAGCCTTGCCGGTCGCGTCCAACGTGAGCGTGGCGCCAGACTTGAAGTTAACCGCCGTGAGGATCGCGCCGTTGACCGTGATGCCCGAGGTGCCGGCCAACGCGCCCGAGGCGGCGGTGAGCGTGCCGGCGGAGACGAGGGTGGCACCCGAGAAGGTGTTGGCCCCCGAAAGCGTCAGGTTGCCGGCTCCGGCCTGGTTCACGCTTCCGGTGCCGCTGATCGCGTTGCTGACCGTGAAAGCGTTCGAACGGTTGAAGGAGAGCGTCGAATTATCCACGACGCCACCGGAGCCCAGCGTACCGGTCGTAGCACCTGCCCCCACCTGCAAGGTGCCTGCCGAGATCGTAAGGGTGCCGGTGAAGGAATTGGATCCTTCGAAGATCAGGGTGCCCGTCGTGGTCTTGCTGATCGCCGCGCCGCCGTTGATCTCAGCGACGTTCTTCAGCGTGCCGGCCTGCAGATTCAAGGTGCCGGAACCTGACCCGACGGCTGCGCCAGCTGCGCCGATATTGAAGCCGCCCATATCAAGAGCACCGCCGTTGAGCGTGATGGTCGTGTTCTGCGTACCCGTGGTCGAGGCCCGGGTAATATTCCCAGCCATCGTCAACAGGCCGCCCGTGAGGTTGAGGGTGCCGGTAGACACGGCGGAAGTGGCATTGGCGCCGGAGAGACTCATGGAGGTCGAGGTGACGGCGCCCCCCGAGATGTTCAACGTAGCCGTCGCGCCGCCCGTGGCGCCGGCGGCCGTATTCACCGCCATCGTCACTGCCCCGAGCGAGGCAGCACCGCCGCCAATATTCACCGTGGCAGCGAGCGCGCCGGACGTATTGGTACCGCTACGGTTGGCCAAATTGAGGGAGGAGACGTTGAGCGAACCGGTGTCGAACGAGAAGTTCCCGGAACCAGGGCCGTTACCGCTAGAACCTGAAGAACGGAACGCCAAGTTGATCGCGGCAAGGTTCACCGTCGCGGAGTGACCGGTGAGATCCACGGTGCCAACCATCGTCGTGCCGGTACCGACAGCGCCGGCGCTCATGATATTGAGGACACCGTTGGCGCCGCCGGCGTAGTCTGCGATCGTCACAGTCCCGCCGGAACCTGCGAAATTCAGCGTGCCGTTGGAACGGCCCGCACCGCTGCTGGAAACATTGATCGTATTCGCATAGATGAAGGCGGATCCAGACCCCAGCTTGAGCGCGTTCGCAGAATTACCGACGCTGTCGGCATCGCCGATGTTGATCGTACCTGCATAGATCGTGCTATTGGGGGCCAGGGTCAAAACAGAGGCGCCGTTCCCAGTGCCACCGTTAGTGTTGACGTTCCCCACACGGAATATGCCAGCGGCGCCCATATTGGCCGTAAAGGTGCTAAGCGAGGCCATGCTGACGAGGGCGGTGTTTGCGTTGGTAGCGCCAGTGGCGCCGCCCACCTGGAAGGTTCCGCCGGAACTGCTAACAACGAGCGAGCCTCCGCCGGTGAAGCTGACGTTGGTGGTGTCGGTCGCCGAAGCGTTTGCGCCCAGCGTGACGGGTCCGTTCACCGTCAGGGTCTTGCCGGACCCGATGATGATGCTGGCCGCGCCCGTGGCATTATTGTTGGTCGCCTGCAGGCCACCGATCGTCTGATTGAAAGCGCCGGTGTCGAGGGTCGCCGTGAGGGCAGCCGTCGTGGTGTTGCCGACGACGAAGGTGGCGTTCGGCGAGAAAGTATTGTCGGCGGAGCCGGTCACCTTGCCCGCCACGACCAGGACATTGCCGTAGTTCGTGCTGGTGGTGTTCGTGAAGGTCAGCGTGCCGAGACCTGCCTTGGTGACGCCAAGTTTGGTGCCGCTGGTATCGGCGAGTGTCTGCCCCATCGAGACATCCGTCGTGGAAACCACATCGGTAGCCGAAATACCTCCGACGATGATGGCCGAAGGTGTCGCCGAGGAATTGGTGAAGAAGCCGCCGCCGGAAAGCTGCGGGTTGGTGAGGCTGAAGCCACCCAGGTCGAGCACGGCGCCAGCGTTGACCACGATCGCGCTGGTGTTCGGGATGGCGTCGTTGGCGCCCAGCTTGAGCACGCCGTTGGCGACGGTTACGCCGGCCGAACCCAAGCCGCTGCCTGCATTGACCTGCAGCGTGCCGGGGCCTTCCTTGATCAACGCGGTATTGCCCGAGCCGATCGTGGAACTGATCGCTCCGGTGAGGGTCGCGGTCACGGCCGGAGCGGCCACCGTGATCGTACGGGTCGCAGCGCCGAGGCTGACGGCTCCGCCGAGGGTAAGGTTGTTGGTATTGGCCGTGCCGCCGAAGGTGAAGTCGCGGTTGACCACGACCGGATTCGTGCCGACCACGATCGCGGCGCTGCCCGCGAGGAGGGTGAGGGGTACGGTGTTCGCCGTGGTCGCATCGCCGATGGTGAACGTGCCGGCCGTCGTCCCGAGGGCGGTGGCGTTGTTCAGGATCAGCGTGCCGTCCTGGAGCTTCCAACCTCCGGTGTTAAGGTTGGCGCTGCTGAGCGACAACGTTCCGTTGCCGAGCTTGGTGAACTGAGTTGCGCCGCCGCCGGCCGCAGAAATCTGGGCGGCTATATTGAGGTCCGGGGTGACCTTGGAAATATAGGATCCTGCGGCATCATTACTGCTGATGTTCAGGGTCGGGTTGGTCGCGGAGAAGACTAGGTTGCCGGTTGCATTAGCCGTGCCGGCGGCGATGGTGGAGACCGTCGCGGCATTATAGCTGTTCACGGAGATCGGCGTGGACCCGCTGAGCGTCAACGTTCCCGTGGCGACGCCGTTAGGAGTGACGGTCGGCGCAGCCGTACCGCCGTTATTGACGAAGCTGAGCGAGGCGAGCGTCTGATTGGTCGAAGCGGTCGACAGGCCGGAGAGATTGAAGATGGCGCCGCCATTGAGCGTGACGGTTGCACCCGTGGCGATCTGCGCGAAGGCGGTTGTCATGGCGACGGTGGCGCCATTGTTGATGACAAGGTTTCCGGGGATAACACCGAGGGCGGACGCGGCGCCGAGATTAAGCGTACCCGCATCGACGAAGGTGCTGCCGGTGTAGGTATTGGCGACGGTCAGCGTCAGCGGGCCGATGCCCGACTTGACCAAGGTCACCGGTCCGGTGCCAGTGTTATCGATAATCGGGGTGGAAATGGTAAAGGCACCCGCCGCGTTATTGGTGACGAAGAGCTCGGCCGCCGCGGCCCCGGATCCAGCCGTAAGACTACCGCCGCCGGTCGCCTGAATGGTAGAGGCGGCGGAGAAAGTGCTGGCTCGGAGGATACCGCCCGAAGTCACCACGAGGTTCGAACCGTTGAGGTCTAGCGTGGTTGCGACCGCGACAGTCGGGGCTATCTGTAACGAGTTCACGGTGTTGCCTCCGGTCGCGAGGGTAACCGTGCCGGCGGTGGCGAGCTGCAGGCTATAGTTGCCAGTCGTCGTCGTGGCAGCGCCCACAGTACCGGTGGTACTGACTGCCGTATAAGCAGAGGAGTTAAGCGCGCCGATACCGGCGGCAGCAGCCGTGGAATTAGCCGTACCGGCGGCGGTCGGATAGGCCGAGACGGTGAACTGCGTCGAGTTCGTGATCGCCGTGATGAAGGTGCCGGACGGAAGGTTGCCGCCGGTGACGGACTG
>CANGRI010000089.1 GCA_947456525.1 Opitutia bacterium | reverse complement strand
GGCTTCTTCGGCGGCATCTCCATGTCCGGCTCGAGATGGCGGACGTAGCGGAGGAACAGGCCTTCGTCCGGCTTGCCGGGGACGATGATCGGCTTGCCCGAATCGCCGCCTTTCTGCCAGCCGGCCTTCGAATCAACGGCGAGGCCGCCTTTCAGCTTCTTGGCCTTGGCGCTATGGCATTCGTAGCAGTGCTCGACGAGGGCCGGACGGATCTTCTGTTCGAAGAACGCGACGCTGCCGGGCTCATCGGCCGCGAGGACGCGGGCCGATGCGAGAAGGGCGCAGGCGAGGCTCAGGCGGCTCATGCGAGGACCGGCTTGATGACGTGGCCGTGGACGTCGGTGAAGCGGCGGTTCACCCCGTTGTGATAATAGGTCAGCTTTTCGTGGTCGAGGCCGAGCAGGTGGAGCACCGTCGCGTAGAAGTCGTAGCAGGTCGCGACGTCGGTGACGCTGCGGCGGCCGAAGTCGTCGGTCGCGCCGTAGGAGACGCCGCCCTTCACGCCGGCGCCCATCAGCCAGGTCGTATAAGCGTCAGGGTTGTGGTCGCGTCCGGTGGTGCCGTTCTGGTGGGTCGGCATGCGCCCAAACTCCGTGCACCAGATGACGAGCACGTCGTCGAGCATTCCGCGCTGCTTCAGGTCCGCGAGGAGGGCGGCGGTGGGCTGGTCGAAGACCGGGCAGTGACGGTCGTAGTCGGCCTTGAGCGTGCGATGGGCGTCCCAGTTGAGCAGGCCGTCGACATTACTGGCGCGGGAGGCGCAGTAGAGGCTGACGTAGCGGACGCCTTGTTCGAGGAAGCGACGGGTCAGCAGGCAGTTCTTGGCGTAGGCCGCCTTGAGCGGGTTGGCATCCTTCGTTCCATAGAGCGCATGGACGTGCTCCGGCTCGCGGGAAAGGTCGCTGACTTCCGGCGCGGCCAGCTGCATCTTCGCGGCGAGCTCGTAGGCCGCGATGCGGGCGCGGAGCTCGTCGTTGCCCGCGTGGGCTTCCGCGTGCTCGAGGTTCGTGGCGCGGAGGAACTCGCGGGTGGCCTCGTCTTCGGCCGAGGTGATGCCGGCGGGGCGATCGAGATTACGTAGCGCCTGCTGGGCGGCCATGCTGACGCCTTGGTGGCGAGCGGGCAGGAAGCCATTGCCCCAGTTGGCCTTGCCGTTGGGCGGCTCGCCGCGGACGTCCTGGACGGAGATATAGGTCGGCAGGTTCTGGTTGAGCGAGCCGAGGGCGTGGCTGATCCAGGCGCCGCCGCTGGGGTAGCCTTCTCGCGTGAAGCAGGTGTTCATCGCGACGCAGCCCGGGCCGTGGGTGTTGCTGCGCGACGTCATCGAATGGATGAAGGCCATGTCGTCGACGTGCTGCGCCATGTGCGGCAGGTTCGAGCTGATCATCTTGCCGCTCTTGCCGGCCGGCTTGAAGGCCCAGGGGGACTTCATCAGGTTGCCGTTCTTGCCTTGGAAGGTGACCTCGACCGGGCCGGGCAGGGGAGTGCCGTCATACTTCTCCAGGAGCGGCTTGTGATCCCAGAGGTCGATGTGCGACGCGGCGCCCGGGCAGAAGATCTGGAGGACCTGCTTGGCCTTCGGGGCGAAGTGGGCGCCAGGAGGCACGGCGGCCCCGAGGTCGCTCATGAGCAGGCGCGACAGGGCCAGCCCCGTCATGCCGGTGGTCATCTGGCCGAGGAAGCGGCGACGGGTCAGCTCAAGCGGGTCGGACATGGGGTGCTGTCATTCTACTCCTATCCTGACAGCCTGCTACGCCCGATGTTTCAACGGGTGGCACTATCGTCTCACTCTGTGCGGCGGGGGCGGAATCTGCCACCTCAGCGCGAGCGGAAGACGTCGCTGGTCAGGCACTCGACGACCAGGCTGCGCAGGCCGAGGCCTTGTTGCTTTACCTTCGCATGGATGCGGTCGACGGCGAATTCGTCGGCCGGCTCCATGAGGCGGCCGGTGCTGTAGGCGAGGAGGGAGCGGATGAGGTGGCGGGTGAACTGTTCCTCGCGCTTCTCGTGCAGGATGTCGCGGAAGCCTGAGAAGTCCTGGTATTTCTCGCCGGAGGCGAATTCGCCGGAAGCATCGATCTTCGGAGCCGCACCCTTCTTCGGCTTGGGGTAGGTGCTCCGCCAGCGGCCGACCGCATCGAAGGATTCCAAGCTGAAGCCGAGCGGGTCGATCTTGCGATGGCACTCGGCGCAGGCGCGGTCGGTGCTGTGCTTGGCGAGACGCTCGCGGATCGTGGTGGTGCCGCTGACGTCCGGTTCGATGGCAGGCACGGTGTCGGGCGGGGGCGGGGGTTTGACGCCCAGGATGTTCTCGCTGACCCAGGCGCCGCGGATGACCGGCGAGGTCTCGACGCCGTTGGCGCTGACCGTCAGTACGGCCGCCATGCCGAGCAGGCCTCCGCGGTGCGGGTCGCCCTTGAGGCTGACCTTCTGGAAGCCGTCGGCCAGACGCAGGGTCTTCTGCTCCGGCAGCTCGTAGAGCTTCGCCAGCTTCTTGTCCACGAAGGTGTGGTCCGCGTGCAGGAACTGCGTCACGGGAAGGTTATCCTTGAGCAGTTCCTTGAAGAAGAGGCGCGCCTCGGCCTTCATCGACGCCGGGAGGTCTTCGGCGTAATAGGCGCGGTTAGATTCGCGCGGAGGCGGCATGCTGCCGAGGTCGCGCAGGTTCAGCCAGCTGTCGAGGAAGCCGTTGACGAAGCCGTTGACGTGCTCGTCGGCCAGCAGTCGGTCGATCTGCTTTCGGAGTTCCGCGTCATCGGCCAGTTTGCCCGAGGTCGCGGAAGCGAACAGGGCCTCGTCGGGCGACGTGGCCATGAGGGCGTAGGAGAGGCGGGTGGCGAGATCGTGTGGTCCCAGCAGCCGTTCGCTCTCCTTGGTGACCTCGCTGAGATACAGGAAGGAGGGCGAGCACAGGATGAGCTTGAGCGAGTCGAGCGCGGCTTGGCGCGGACCGGCCTTTGCGGCGAGCCGCTGCTCGTACATCTTGCGGATCGGCGCCCGGTCGGAGTCCTGCAGCGGCCGACGATAGGCTTTCGCCGCGAAGGCGAAGAGCTGTTCGAGCGCGCGCCCCGGCTGGAAGCCGTCCGGACCGAAGACGGCGACTTCCTCGGCCCCGCCGGCCGGCTCGACCAAGGGCCCGCGGATGACGATCTCGCTGATGCGGATATGCGGCAGCTGACCTTCCAGGAGGATGTGCGCGCGGTCGACGCCCGAGGAGCCGATCGGCGATTTGAACTCATCCTTGTAGCGCTTGTTGATCGTCACCACCGAGGCGCGCGATTCATAGGGTCCGTTCGGGAAGATGAAGCGCGGGGTCTGGCCGGCCTCGAGCCAGACGCGGAACTTCAGCCGGGTCGGCACGTTGTCAGGTACCACGCTGCTGGCGAGGAGGGGTTCGATCGCCTGCGGGTAATGGATATGGCCTTTGGTGACGTCTCCGGGCACGACGCCGAGGATGAACGGTTCCGACAGGTCGATACCGAAGATCGCGGGGTCGTAATGGGTGTCGCGGTGCATGGCCGTCGCCTCGACCTCGAGGTCATAGAGGCCGGAGACCGGCACGCCTTGCTTGAAGTCCTCGATGTGCCCGTAGCCGCCCTGGCGGGTGTCGGTGTTCGGCTGTTCGTACAGGTTGAGGTAGCGGAAGTTGAAGGCCCGCTTGTGGGAACCCGTGAGTTCTTCGTATTGGATGAAGTGATCGTTGAAGCGGCGGTTCAGGGGGGCGACGACCGGCTTGTTCAGGCGGGTTTCGACGAGTCGGTTGGCGGATTGGAAATATTGGTCGACGAGGAAGCCGGAGGTCACCAGCGACTGGCCGATCGTGTCCAGATGACGGGCGGTCTTTTCCTTCGGGAAGTCGGCGGTCAGCCCGAGCGTGTCGACGCGGCGGCCGAACAGGGTGGCCAAGGTGTTCTCGTATTCGCGGTTGGAGAGGCGGCGGAGGACGGTCCGCGATCCGGAACTCTGCAGCGTGGTCTCAGCGGCTGCGGTGCCTGATCGCAGGGCGCGAATCGCCATCAGGCGTTCGTCGTCGCTCGGTTGGGTCGCCTTCTTCGGCGGCATCTCGCGCAGGGTCAGCTGGTCGATCATGTCGCGCGCCTCGATGACCTCGGGCAGCGTCTTCAGCGGCAGCGCGAACTTATGGAAGGAACGGTCGCCCTTATGGACGTCGGCGTCGTGACACTCGAGGCAGTAACGGTTCAGGAACTGCTCGACGGACTTCGTTGGCGCCTCGGCGGCGGGAAGGGGGCCGGCCGCGAGGAGCGCGGATAGGGCCAGCAGGGTTCGGAAGGCCGTCATCGACGTCACGACAGGGGGCTGACGGCCGGATCAGGCGAACCGTCCCGTGCTGTTGCCGAAGGCGTGCGTCTCGACGCCCATCTTCTGGGCGATGTCGACGAAGAGGTTGCAGAGCGGCACCTTGTGCCTGACTTCCCGCGCGACTTCACGGAAGCTGCCGTGCTTGTAGCCGCCGCCCGCCAGGAAGATCGGCAGGTCGGTGTTGCGGTGCGAGTTGGCGTCGCCCATGCCGCTGCCGAAGAGCACGCTGGTGGAGTCGAGCAGCGTGCCTTCGCCGTCCTTCAGTTGGGCGAGGCGACCGACGAACTTGCCATATTGCGCGATCTGATAGCGCTCCAAGGTGATGAGGGCCGCGATGGACTCGGGGTCGTTGCCGTGGTGGGAGATGCCGTGGTAATCTTTCTTGATGCCGAGATGCTGGGGCAGGAAGTCGCCGCCGATTTCCAGCGTGGCGATACGGGTGCTGTCGGTGTGCAGGGCGAGGGCGATCAGCTCGTACATGAGCGGCAGGTCGTCGACCGCGTTGCGATTGGCCGGCTTGGGGAAGGGTGCCGTCGGCTTCGGGAGGTGCGTCCAGCGCTGGCGTAGCTCGAGGCGCTTTTCGACGTCGCGCACCGATGTGAAGTATTCCTCGAGCTTGGCCTTATCCTCCTGGTTGACCTGGCCCGAGAGGCGCTTCGCCTCCTCGCGCACGGAATCCAGGATCGAGGCCTGCACGCGGTTCTCCTGTTCGCGACGGACGCGTCGCTCGGCGGAGTCGCTGACGAAGAGCTTGTCGAACAGTTCGGCCGGGTTGGTGACCGGCGGCACGCGGACGCCGGCCTTCGTCCAAGCGAGCTGGCAGCCGCCGTGGATGCCGCCCTCGGAGCCGACCGTCAGCGAGGGGAAGCGGGTCTGGTGGCCGATCTCCTCGGCGAGGAACTGGTCCAGCGAGACGTTGCCGTCCGGCCGGTTCTGCGCTTCGGAGTTGAGTACGCCGGAAAGGAAGGAGTGCACCGCGAAGTGGCCGCCTTTGACGCCGTGGTCGAGGCCGCGGAAAACGGTCATCCGTTCGCGTTGTTCCCAGAGGGGTTCCAGCAGCGCCGTCTTTTCGAAGTCGGTTCCGGTGGTCTTCGGGAACAGCTGCTTCGTCTGGTAGCCGAGCAGGTTGCCGATCGCCACGAAACGACGGGCGCCGATGCCGGC
Organism: Opitutia bacterium; assembly: GCA_947456525.1. GTDB lineage: Bacteria > Verrucomicrobiota > Verrucomicrobiia > Opitutales > UBA953 > UBA953. The sequence continues at coordinate 734 of CANGRI010000089.1, read as the reverse complement.
ACCCTTGTCCACCTGCACGGTGGGGTTGCCGCTGAGGGCCTTCGCGCTGAGCGAGCATAGGCCGGGGAGGGCCAAGGAGGCTCCCAAGGAACGGAGGATGAAACGTCGACGATGCATGTCAGGGGCAGGCGATACCGGGGGTGCCGTCATCTTGCCTCAGGCAGACTTCCTGATGCGAGCCTTTCCTTGGCTGGCAGGAGGTTGCGATCGAGGGGGGGCGACATAGTTCCGGAAGCCTGTTTTTGGCCTTTCTCCCTGACAGGCCATTGAGACCTAAGTTCCCTGTCCTGAGGTCTCGGCCCACAAAAAGGCCCGCCAGACTGAGCTGGCGGGCCTGAGGGCCGACGCGGCGAGGCGAGGCTTACTTCTTGGCGATGTCGAACCGGTCGAGGTTCATGACCTTCGTCCAGGCGGCGACGAAGTCATGCACGAGCTTCGTCTTGCCGTCGGCGCTGGCGTAGACCTCGGACAGGGCGCGCAGCTGCGAGTTGGAGCCGAAGACGAGGTCGACGGCGGTCGCGTTCCACTTCACCTGGCCGGTCTTGCGGTCGCGGCCTTCGAAGAAGTGCTCGCAGATCTTGGCCTTCTCCCAGACCACGGATTGGTCGAGGAGGTTTATGAAGAAGTCGTTGCTGAGGACGCCGGGCTGCTTGGTCAGCACGCCGAGGCCCGGGAAGAGCACCGTCGTGTCGAGCACGCGCATGCCGCCGACGAGTACGGTCATCTCGGGAGGC
>CANGRI010000088.1 GCA_947456525.1 Opitutia bacterium | reverse complement strand
TGGTTCAGTTTCGGCGAGGCGGGCTTGATTTAGAGGAACTTACCCCTGAGTTTAGGGGTCAGAACCCCATGTCCCTTTCCCGGTCCATCAAGATCGCGGCCGCGCTCGTCGTCGTTGCCCTCCTGGCCTTCGCCGGCCGCCAAGGCCAGCGCTACTACAAGAAGAACCTCGCCGCCCCGCGGGACGGAGAGGTTGTCTACCGCGAGGACTGCATGCGCTGCCATGGACCCGTCGGCCAAGGCGTCGCCGGCAAGGCCGACGAGCCGCTCGTCGGAGAGAAGTCCGTCGCCTCCCTGGCCAAGTACATCGTCCGTGAGATGCCGGAGAACGATCCGGGCACCCTCTCGCTCGCCGACGCGACCGCTTCCGCCGAGTACATCCACAAAGCTTTCTATTCCGCCGAGGCGCGCGCCCGTAACCATCCGCCGCGCATCGAACTGGCCCACCTGACCGTCCGCCAGTACCGCGAGAGCATCGCCGACCTCCTCGGCTCCCTGCGCGGCACCACTTCCACGACGGAGTCCGGCGGCCTCGCCGGCGTCTACCGCGAACGCCCCGAACGCGACCCCAAGAAGCCCGACCAGAACCAGCCTGAGACCACCTTCAAGCAGCAGGTCGATCCGGTCGTCGATTTCGATTTCGGCGACAAGGCTCCGGAGAAGGGCGTCTACGCCGCCCAGTTCAAGATCAACTGGTCCGGCTCGGTGCTCGTCCCTGACACCGGCGAATATGAGTTCCGCGTGACTTCCCCGAACGGCGTGCGCCTGTACGTCAACCCGCCCGACAACGGGAACGAGAAGAACGCCCTGATCGACCTCTGGGTCAGTTCGGGCATGTCGCGTTCGGGCCAGGCGCCCGTCTTTCTTCTCGGCGGCCGCAGCTACCCCCTCAAGGTCGAGTTCTTCAAGTTCAAGGACAAGACCGCCGGCCTGAAGCTCGAGTGGCGTCCGCCCGGCGGCGACTGGACGGTCATCCCGCGCACGAACCTTTCCCCGAAATTCTCTTCCTACGTCAACGTCATCTCCGTGCCGCTGCCTCCGGATGACGGCAGCATCGGCTACGAACGCGGCGCCTCGGTGTCGCGCGAGTGGACCGAAGCCGTCGCCAAGGGCGCGCTCCAGGTCTCCGCGATGATCGGACCGAATCTCTACGGGCTCGCCGGCACCAAGGCCGACGCCGCCGACCGAGCCGACAAGCTCAAGGCCTTCTCGTTGCGCTTCGCCCAGCTCGCCTATCGCCGCCCGCTCACCGCCGAGCAGAAGGCCGATATCGAGAAGATCTACGCCGCCGGCCTCCCCGCGGAAGTCGCCGCCAAGCGCGCCTTCATCTTCACGCTTTCCAATCCCTACTTCCTCTATCCCGGCATCGGGGCTCAGGACGACTACGCCGTCGCCTCGCGCCTCGCGCTGTCGCTCTGGGACTCCGTGCCCGACGCCCAGCTGCTCCAAGCCGCCGCCTCCGGCCAGCTCAAGGCCGAAGCCCAGGTCCGTAAGCAGGCGCTGCGCATGATGAAGGATCCGCGCACCAAGGCCAAGCTGCGCGACTTCCTCCACCACTGGCTGCATGTCGAGGAAGGTTCCGAGATCGCCAAGGACCAGAAGGAGTACCCTGGCTTCGACCAAGGCGTCGTGATGGACCTCCGCACCTCGCTCGATCTCTTCGCCGAAGACATCGTCTGGTCCGAGCAGTCCGACTACCGTCAGCTGCTCCTGGGCGACACCATCCTGATGAACGACCGGCTCGCGAAGTTCTACGGCCAGAAGATCGTGCCCGGCGCCGGCTTCCAGCCGGTGAAGATGGACGCCGACCAGCGTGCCGGCGTGCTCACGCATCCGTACGTGCTCGCGACCTTCTCCTACACCAAGTCCAGTTCGCCGATCCACCGCGGCGTCTTCGTGACGCGCAACATCCTCGGCCGCATGCTCAAGCCGCCGCCCATGGCCATCGCGTTCATGGACGACAAGTTCGACCCTTCGTTCACCATGCGCGAGAAGGTCACCGAACTGACCTCCAAGCCCGCCTGCCAGTCGTGCCACGTCACGATCAACCCGCTTGGCTTCAGCTTCGAGCGTTTCGACGCCGTCGGCCGCGTGCGCGCCACCGACAACAAGAAGCCCGTGGACGCCGTCGCGGATTACACCACCGCCGACGGGACCGTGATCAAGCTCACGGGCGCGCGCGACGTCGCGACGCACGCCGCCGAAAGCCTCTCCGGACAGACGGGCTTCGTGCGCAACCTCTTCCAGGCGCTGGTCAAGCAGCCGCCGACCGCGTACTCGCCCGAGCTCCTCGGCCAGCTGACCGAGAAGTTCCGCGCCGACAAGTTCCACGTCCGCAACCTCGCGGTCGAGGTCGCCGTCGTCGCGGCGCTCCGTCCGACCGTCGCCGCTCCCGCTCCTTCCAATCGCTAAGACCATGTCGCTCCAACATCGCAGGGATTTCCTTCGCAGCCTCAGCCTCTCGGCCGCGGCCTTGCCGCTGCTCGGCGGGCTCGCCTCGCTCGGCGCCGCCGAGCCGGCGCCCGGCCGCCGCCAGCGCGTCATCTTCGTCTTTTCCCCGAACGGCGTCGTCCCGCCGGCTTTCTGGCCCGACGAGGAAGGCGCGAACTTCAAGCTCAAGCCGATCATGAAGCCATTCGAGCCCTTCAAGGACAGGATGCTCACGCTCAAGGGCGTCAACAACCGCGTCCGCGGGGACGGCGATTCGCACATGCGCGGCATGAGCTGCCTCCTCACCGGCATCGAGCTCTTCCCCGGCAACATCATGGGCGGCGGCGGCGCGCCGGCCGGCTGGGCCAGCGGTCCGTCCATCGACCAGGTCATCCGCAACTACCTGCAGTCGAAGCCCGAGACCAAGACCCGCATGGGTTCGCTCGAGATCGGCGTGGCCGTCGGCAACCGCGCCGACCCTTGGACGCGCTGGAGCTATGCCGGCCCGAACCAGCCGGTCGCCCCGATTTCGAGCCCCTACGAACTCTTCGACAAGCTCTACGGCTCGATGAAGGAAGGCGAGAACCTCGGTTCCGTCCTCGACGGACTCAAGGACGACATCTCCAAGGTCGCCAACGCCGTCGATAAGAGCGACCGCGGCCTGCTGGACCAGCACGCCACCGCCTTGCGCGAACTCGAGCGCGGCCTCAAGGAAAGCCAGTCGCAGGCGGCGCTCAAGGTGCCGCATCCGCCGGAAGCGGGCGTGCCGCTCGACAACGACAGCATCCCGACCATCACGCGCCTGCAGACCGAGCTCCTCATCAGCGCGTTCCAGAACGACATGGCGCGCGTCTCGACCTTCCAGTTCACCAACTCCGTGGGCGGCGCCCGCATGAAGTGGATCGGCATCGACGAAAGTCACCACTCGCTGTCGCATGACCCGGACCTCAACACCGGCTCGGTCGAGAAGCTCATCAAGATCAACACCTGGTTCGCCGAGCAGATCGCCTTCCTGGCGAAGCGCCTGCAGGAGACCCCTGAGCCGAACGGCAAGGGCAACATGCTGGATAACACCACCATCGTCTGGACGAACGAGCTCGGAAAGGGCAACAGCCACACGCACGAGGACATCCCGTGGGTGCTCATCGGCGGAGGCCTCGGCTTCAAGAGCGGCCGCGCGCTGAAGTTCAAGAAGGAGGCCCACAACCGGCTCCTCATGTCCATCGCCAAGGGTTTCGGTCATCCCATGAAGACCTTCGGCAATCCGAGCCTCTGCGAAGGTGGCCAGCTGAACCTGGCTTAACGACGTTCGACAGTAAGGGGTCAGACCGCTTCCGACTGATATCGTTCGGAAGCGGTCTGACCCCTTACTGTTTCGTTGGGTCTATCTGCCCTCTGTCATCTGCTTTTAAAAGGTCCCCCGCCTGTGCCGATTCCGATTGGAGCTCCACTTATTCCTGGATTTAGGTGGGCGGTACGTTGCCACGGCTCGGACGAGGCCGGTCGGGTCGCACCTCCCGTATATTATGTTCGTAGGGAAGGGAGGCTGCCGCGGGTGTCGAACACCGCAGGGGATAGTTAATATGACGGAAATCTCCCCGAAAAGCAAGCGGCTGGGCGGAACAGGAGTGATTTCCCCGTGTCGACGGCTACAACTGCCCCATGCGATACCCCTGCGCGATCCTCCTCCTGTGCCTCGGTCTTGTCGGCTGCCAGCAGCATCAAGCCCGCCCTGACATCGTCCCGGCCGATTACGTCGGCCTCCAGGCGCCGAAGACCGCTACGTTGCTCCTGCAGAAGGAAGACCGCCTGGCGATCTGCGGCGACTCCATCACCGAGCAGAAGAAGTACAGCCTGCTGATGGAGGCTTACATCGTCGCCGCGCGCTCGGACTTGCACGTCACCGTCCGCCAGTACGGCTGGAGCGGCGAGCAGGCCGGCGGCTTCCTCAAGCGCATGGACAACGATGTCCTCCGTTTCAAACCGACCATCGCCACCACGTGCTATGGAATGAATGATTTCCGCTACGTCCCGCAGGACGACGCCATCGCCGCGACCTATCGCCAGAACCAGACCGCCGTCGTCCGCAAGTTCAAGGAAGCCGGCGTGCGGGTCGTGCTCGGTTCGTCGGGTACCATCCACTCCGTCCCGCCGTGGGTGAAGTCGGCCAAGGGCACCTGGCAGACGCTCAACCTCGCGCTGCTGAATTTCCGCAACATCGACATCGAGGTCGCGCAGGCCGAGCAGGTCGCTTTCGCCGACGTCTATTGGCCCATGCTCGTGAAGGGCCATGAATCCCGCGCCAAGTATGGCGAAGGCTTCAAACTCGAGGGACCCGACGGCGTGCACCCCGGCTGGGCCGGCCACGTCATGATGGCGACCGCTTACCTCGAAGCCCTTGGACTGCGTGGCGACGTGGGCCAGATCAGCGTCGACCTCGCCGCCGGCAAGGCCACCGCCCGCGAAGGCCAGCGCATCATGAAGTTCGAGAACGGCGAGGTCTCGCTCCGTAGTTTCCGTCTGCCGTTCTCGTTCGAACCTGGCGACGTTTCGAAGGACGACACCCTCGCCGCCGGCGTGGCGTTGGCGGATTTCCAGAAGAAGCTGAACCGCCTGACCCTCAAGGTCACCGGTGCCAAGACTGCCCAGGTGAAGGTCACCTGGGGCGCCGAGGCCAAGGTCTTCACCGCCGATCAGCTCGCCAAGGGCGTGAATCTCGCGGCCGAATTCCCGAAGAACCCCACCTCCGAGACCTTTGCCGCGATCTGGAAGGCCGTGGGCGAGAAGCAGGCCTACGAGACCAAGCAGATCAAGACCCTCTTCCGCAGCAAGGAGGCCAAGGCGGACATGGAAGCCGTCGTGAAGAGCTCCCAGGTCGAGTTCGACCGTCTGGCCGCCGCCGTGAAGGCCGCCGTCAAGCCCGTCAACTCGACGATCAAGCTCGAAGAGGTGCGCTAAGCGACCTCCGCCAATGAAACGGGCCGCACTTTCGTGCGGCCCGGGCTATGGCTAGCCAACAACGATGGATTATTCGGCCGTGACGTTCTCGGCGACGCCGACGCCGAGGGTCATGCCGCCGACGACCTGGACCTTCTCCATGATCGTCTTCTGGAGTTCCTCCAGGACCTTCGGGTTCTTGATGAGGTAGTCCTTGGCGGCTTCGCGGCCCTGGCCGATGAGCTGGCCGTTATAGGCGATCCAGGCGCCCTTCTTCTCGAGGATCTTGTGTTCGATGCCGAGGTCGAGGACGGAGCCGGAGCGGGAGATGCCTTCGGTGTACATGATGTCGAACTCGCACTCCGTGAAGGGAGGGGCGACCTTGTTCTTCACGACCTTCACCTTGGTGCGGTTGCCGATGACCTTGCCGGAAGGCTCCTTGATCTGGCCGATGCGACGGATGTCGATGCGAACGGAGGAGAAGAACTTCAGGGCGCGGCCGCCGGGGGTGGTCTCGGGGCTGCCGAACATCACGCCGATCTTTTCGCGGATCTGATTGGTGAAGATCACCACGCAGTTGGTGCGGCTGATGGCGGCTGTGAGGCGGCGCATGGCCTGGCTCATCATGCGGGCCTGGACGCCGACGGTGGAGTCGCCCATCTGGCCGTCGAGTTCCTGCTTGGACACGAGGGCGGCGACGGAGTCGATGACGATGACGTCGACGGCGCCGGAGCGGATGAGGGTCTCGGCGATGTTGAGGGCGTCTTCGCCCGATTCGGGCTGGGAGACCAGGAGGTTGTCGAGGTCGACGCCGACCACCTTGGAGTAGCGGGGGTCGAGGGCGTGTTCGACGTCGACGAAGACGGCGTTGCCGCCCTGGCGCTGGATCTCGGCGATGATGGAGAGACAGAGGGTCGTCTTACCCGAGGATTCCGGGCCGAAGATCTCGACGATACGGCCGCGGGGGAGGCCGCCGACGCCCAAGGCAAGGTCGATGGCGACCGAGCCAGTGGAGACGGACGAGACCTGCATCT
>CANGRI010000087.1 GCA_947456525.1 Opitutia bacterium | reverse complement strand
GTTACGGCGTCAACGGCGCGATGACCAAGTACGTCCGAGTCCCGCAGCGCATCCTGCACGCGGTGCCCGACGCCCTCCCGTTCGAACAGGCCTGCCTCACCGAACCATGCTGCGTCGCCTATAACGCCGTCGTGAAGAACGCCCGCATCGAACCCGGCGACCGCGTGGTCGTCCTCGGGCCCGGCACGATCGGCATCCTCTGCGCGGCGATGGCCAAGCAGTGCGGCGCTGAAGTCGCCATCGTAGGCCTCCCGCAGGACGCCCATCGTCTCGCGATCGCCAAGCAGTATGGCTGCGAGGTCATCATCGGCGACGCCAAGCCGTGGGCCCAGCAGCGCGACGGCCTCGGCTGCGACGGCGTGATCGACGCCGCCGGCGCTTCCGCGACCTTGAAAATCGCCCTCGATATCGTCCGCCCCGCCGGCTGGATCAGCAAGGTCGGGTGGGGCCCTCAGCCGCTCGGCTTCAACCTCGACCCGCTGGTGCAGAAGAACATCACGCTCCAGGGCAGCTTCAGCCACAACTGGCCCATCTGGGAGCGCGTCATCGCCCTCATGGCCAGCGGCCAGTTCGACGTCCGTCCGATCATCGGCGGCGTCTGGCCCATCACCGACTGGCACACCGCCTTCGAGAAGATGCACAAGGGCGAAGTCGTGAAGTCCGTCCTCAAGCCCGTCTGAGCATGCGCCTCCAAAACAAGGTCATCATCGTCACCGGCAGCACGACCGGCATCGGCAAGGCCATCGCCAAGCGCTGCGTGCGTGAAGGCGCCAAGGTCGTCATCCACGGACTCGAGAAGAATCTCGCCGAGGCGACGCTCGCCGAGATCGGCGCGGCCAACGGCGTCGTCCACATCGAGGACCTGACCTCGCCGGGCTGCCCGCAGCGCCTGGTCGACCTCGCGGTGAAGACCTTCGGTAAGCTCGACGGCGTGGTGAACAACGCGGCGATGGTGGCCCAGGGCAACATCCAGACCACCGACGCGGGCTTCTTCCACAAGATGCTCGCGGTGAATACGGTCGTCCCGTTCCTGCTCATCCAGACCGCCCTGCCCTACCTGACCAAGTCCCGCGGCGCGGTGCTCAACATCGGGAGCGTCAACGCCTACTCGGGCGAACCCAATCTGCTGCCCTACAGCGTCTCCAAAGGAGCCCTGACGACCCTGACTCGTAATCTCGGCGACACGCTCCACCGCCTCAACGGCGTGCGCGTCAACCAGATCAATCCAGGCTGGGTGCTCACGGAGAACGAAGCCCAGCGGAAGAAGGACCACGGCCTCAAGGCCGACTGGTATGCCGACCTGCCGCGTGTCTACGCTCCGGCCGGACGGCTGATCACGCCGGACGAAATCGCCGCCGCCGCCATCTATTGGCTCGCCGACGAAGCCGGCCCCATCAGCGGATCGGTCGTCGAACTGGAACAGCACCCCTTCATCGGTCGCAACCCGCCGAAGGATCCGGAAAACCTGCCGGGGCAGAAAGCCTGACCATGCCGAAGATCGCCGCCTTCCCGAAGGCCTACATGCATGCCCTCTGCAAGGATGGCACGATGAAGCTCTCCGAGTGGTTCACGCTCGCCGCCACGCTCGACGTCCAGGGCCTGGAGTTCTATGCGGGCTTCCTCGAGATGGCCGACGAAGCCAACTGGCCGCTCTTCCGCCGCCAGGTCGCCGACCTCGGAATGTCTATCCCGATGATGTGCTGCTCGCCGGACTTCACGCACCCGGACAAGGTCTTCCGCGACACCGAGATCGCCAAGCAGAAGCGCTGGATCGACATGACCCACGCGCTCGGCGGCTCCTACTGCCGCGTCCTCAGCGGCCAGCGTCGCCCCGAACTCACCGACGCCGAAGGCGTACGCCTCGCCGCTGAGAGCATCATCGCCTGCATCCCCTACGCCAAGGAACGCGGCATCACGCTCATCCTCGAGAACCATTACAAAGACGACTTCTGGATGTATCCTGAGTTCGCCCAGAAGATGGATGTCTTCTGCACCCTCGTGAACGCCCTGCCCTCCGACGGCTTCGGCGTGAACTACGACCCCAGCAACGCCTACATCGCCGGCGACGACCCCATCGAGCTCCTCAAGCGCGTCTCGAATCGCGTCGTCACCATGCACGCCTCCGACCGCTATCTCATCGAAGGCACGCTAGATGACCTGCGGAAGGAAGAGGGCGGCGCCGCCGGCTACGCCAAGCGCCTCCGCCACGGCGAGATCGGCAAGGGCCTCAACGACTACGACGCCATCTTCACCGAACTGAAGCGCGTCGGTTTCGACGGCTGGATCAGCATCGAAGACGGCGTCGACGGCATCGACCAGCTCCGCCGCAGCGCTGACTTCCTCAAGCGCAAGACCGCCCAATACTGGGGCTGAGCCATGAGACTCTTCTTTGCCTTAGCTGCCTCGCTCTCCCTGCTCAGCGGATGCGTCGGCCCCTCCGTTGACGTCGCCTCCCTGCGCCGCGCCTTTGAAACGGCCAAGCCAGGCGATACGCTGGTCATCCCACCGGGGGAATACGACGTGGACGGCGCCGTACCGATTCCGCTGAGGTCCGACCTGGCGGTCATCGCCTACGGCGCTAACTTCTGGCTGCCCGAACACATGGGCGACAAGGCCCGGGCGGTTGTCTTTCAGGGCGAGAACGTGCGCAACCTGACCTGGCGGGGCGGCCGCTTCGTCGGTAAAGTCTTCGATCAGTCACGCGCTGAAAACACTTGGGAGCCTAACGTCAACACCCGCGGCATCCTGATCACGACCTCCGTCGGCGGTCGTACGGAGAACCTACGCTTCGAAGGTGTCCAGTCCGACGGCCTAGCCGGCGCCGCCATCACGGTCCTGGGCGCAGAAAAGAAAGGCACAGAGAAGGAAGTCCTCACCTATGCGAAAGGTATCCATGTGACGGACTGCCGGTTAGAACGCACCGGTAAGTACATGTGGGATTACGGCTACCTATGGCAGATCACAGTCTGGCCAGAAGAATACGGACCGACCGAACACGCCCATGCGCGGAAATATTTCCGGAACGACTTGGTGAAAGACGGCCTACGCATGGCGGCAGGCGATGACCGCGTGTTCTTCGCCAACACGAAGCTGCTACCGGTCTCGAAAGTGCGCGAGGGACTCGAAGTCGCCCGCGGTTACGACTCCCTCTGCTTCTTCGGCGACACCCTCCCCGCCAACCTCGTCCGCGGCCGGCAGTATTTCGTCGTGGAAAGCACCCCGACCTACGTCCGCATCGCCGATAAGCCCTTGGGCGCCCCGATCCGCTTCCAAACTTCCGCCGGACCGAGGACCAAGCTCGTCACCCCACTCTTCTACGCCCACCTGGCCCTCTACTCGCCGAACGGCGCGGGTCCGGGCAAGGGCGCCCTCGACCTCGTCGGCTGCGAGGACGTCGAAGTGCGGGGCAATACCCTGAGCGCCCTGGGCGACACGATGCACATCCAGAAGAGCCGCCGCATCGTCTTCGACCGTAACCGCATCACCGGTTCCCGCATGGGCGCCTTTTTCCTCGCCGAGTTCTGCCAGGAGGCGCTCATCACGGACAACTTCGTCGACGGCACCAACGGCTCCCGCGTGGTCAGCATCGAGAAGTCCTGCACGGACGTCATCGTGCGCGGCAATACCTTCCGCAACGGCGGCCGTGGCTCCTGGATCAATCAGCCGCACAACCTGACGATGACCGACAACGTCTTCGAACGGAACACGACCAAGTGCGAAGCCGACCCTAAGCGCGGGCGGCGCAGCTTCGTGACCGGCGACTACGAGGAATACGCCGAGATGTATTTCACGACCTACGAACCAGGCGGTACCTACGGAAACGTCATCCTCAAGGGCAATCGGTTCATCAGCGGCCCCAACGCCCAGCACGCCATGACCTTCATGCCCGGCGGCTCGCACATCGTCATCCAGGGTAATCACTTCGAAGGTCAGGTCCGGGATATCCCCGCCGCTAAGGGGTGCTCCGACGTCGACATCTCGGGCAATACGGGCCTGACTCCCTGACATGAATCCCGAGATCGTCCGCCCCAACCTCGTCGGCCTCGGCGAAGTGCTGTGGGATGTCTTTCCGGACGCGGCCCACTTTGGCGGGGCGCCGGCGAACTTCGCCTGCCATGCCGCCGGCCTCGGCGGCGACGCGTGGGTAGTCAGCGCGGTCGGCAGGGATAAACTGGGCGACGACGCCCTCGCCTCCCTTTCAGCCAAGAACGTCCACACACTGCTCCTCCAGCGCAACGATCACCCGACCGGCACGGTCACCGTAACCCTCGATGCCTCCAAGCAGGCGAGTTATGTCTTCGCGGCCGATCCAGCCTGGGATCATATCATTTGGAATGCGTCGCTAGCCCTGTTGGCCAAGAAGTGCAAAGCCGTCTGCTTCGGCTCCCTCGCCCAGCGCGCCCCGGAAAGCCGACGCACCGTCCGCGAGTTCCTCGAGAACACCTCCGCTGATTGCCTCCGCATCTTCGACGTCAACCTGCGGCAGACGTTCTACTCCCGCGAAGTCATCGAGTCGTCCCTCGGCTTCGCCAACGTCTTCAAGCTGAACAACGACGAAGTCCCCGTGGTCGCCGACCTGCTCGGCCTGCCCAAGGATGAGAAAGCCTTCGTGTTCGCCCTCGCCCAGCGCTTCGACCTGCACACCGTCGCCCTCACCCGTGGCGCCGCCGGCTCGCTCGTCTGGCATAAAGGCCAATACGACGAGAAGACCGCCCCGAAAGTCGCCGTCGTGGACACCGTCGGCGCCGGCGATTCCTTCACCGCCGCCCTCGCCATCGGCCTGCTCCGCGGCGAAGACCTTTCCCGCATCCATCAGCGCGCCGTCGACGTCGCCGCCTTCGTCTGCACGAAAGCCGGCGCGACCCCTGAATTGTTGCCGGAGTTTCGGAGGTAGGGGCAGCACCACGTGCTGTCCTATGGGCTGCGCATTTAGGTAGGGTCGGGACCGCGTCACGACTTAGCTGCGTGATGGCCGCCGCAGGTAGGGGCGCGGCTTCGCCGGGCCCTACGCAGAGGAGTGCACGATAAATCGTGCCCCTACCATGGTTCGCCCTGCGGCGAACAAGGACAGCAAGTGGTGCTGTCCCTACCTCGACACAAATAGGTCGGAACGCAGTGCCGACCCTACCTCATTACCACGTATACCGAATCGTGTAGGTGATTACCTTCTCTTCGTCGGGCTTAAGCGGGACGCGGAATTCGAGGGTGGTGGCGTCCTTCTTCTCATGCGGCTGGCTCTGGGCGGTCAGCGTCCAGTTACCGCCATGGGTCGCGTGCTCGAGGACACGGATCTCGACGGGCTCCTTCTTATGATTGCGTACCTTGATCTCGAAAGTCTGCGTGGCGACGCGATTGGACCCGTCCTCGGTGTTATTCGCCATGCGATGCTCGCCGGTGAGATCGAAGCTATTACCGGTGAGCACGCGGATGGTCTCATCCTTCGGGGTGTGGTCAATCTGGTTCTCGCCCACGAACTCGAGCTGGCGATCGCCGTCCTGGGAATAAAAGCGCACCTTGCCCTTCGGCAGGGCGATACCGAGCTTGTTGGCCTCGGAGTTCTTGAACTCGCGATAGACCTGGACCTTGCCGGTCGAGGAGACCCCGCGGCGATTATAATGCTCTGCGCCCTCGAATACGTAGATGCGCTCGGCCTTCACGCCCGTGGCACGCACAAACTCGACCTGCTTGGTCTCCTTGTCTCGCAAGGTCGCCGGATTACCGAGCGTGTAGAGATGAAACTCGTCGAAGGACTTCTCGGTCACGACCTTAGCGGCATCCATGGAAGCGCCAGCAAAAGCCATACCCCGCGCCGCGCGCGGATACTCCGGCTCCACTCGATTCACGTCGCCGGCCATGAGCTTGATCTTGGCTTCATTGAAAGTCATGCCGCTCTGGTTGTTCATCGTGACCCAACCCACGACGTCCAAGATATCGCTCTTCTCGGTGGCGACGAGATTGTAGCTGGCTTCCCAGGTGAACCCGCGGCTCAGGTAGGCGACCTCGGCATCGATCTTGCCGGAAGACGCGGAGTTAAGCTTCCAATTCAGGGTCGGCTTGAGGACGTTGTCATTGCCGAGTGACGGGAAGATGGGCTCACCCGGGAGGGAGAACTGGAGCTTGCCGTCGACCTCGATGATGGGTTCGACGAAATTACCACCGGGGACGAAACCGCTGCGCACGACCTTGCCGACGACGACGCGATCGGGCTTGTTGGTCTCGCGTCGATTGAACTCGAGGGTCTTGCCTTCGAAGAGCGACATCAGCATCGCCTGCGAGACGGGGTCGTTGCGGTAGGACTGCTCGAGGATCTGGAACTCAGCCTTGCCCGCGACGTCGCGCAGGATGACGGAGTCGGACTCGACCTGCGCGGTGGCGCCGGCGAAGGAGACCTGGTTGACGCCGGACTTGAGGTCGATCGGCAACGTCTCACGCACCACGGCGTAACCGCCGTTGTAGATCGTGAGCGC
>CANGRI010000086.1 GCA_947456525.1 Opitutia bacterium | reverse complement strand
TCGGCGGCGATTTCGACCGCGTCTTCGCCACCCTGATCAAGGACCTCGAGTCCAAGGGTCTCCTGGATTCCACCCTGGTCGTCGTCGCCACCGAATTCGGTCGCAAGCCGAGCTTCGAAGGCGGTGGTCGCGGTCACCACCCGCTCGTCTTCTCGTCCGTCCTCGCGGGCGGTGGCGTCAAGCGCGGCTACGTGCACGGCTCCAGCGACGCGAAGGGCTATGCTCCGGAGTCTGACAGCGTCTCGCCGGGCAGCCTGCATGCCACCATCGCGCATGCCGCCGGCCTGCCGGTGCAGACCGACATCATGACGCCTGCCGGACGTCCGATGCAGGTCGGCAACAAGGCAGCGCCGCAGAAGGGCGTCTTCGCCTAAGGCTTAGGCTGAAGCTTCCAGGACGACGCTGATGGCGAAGCCGGCATCGCGCACCGTGAGGTGCCGCGGCGCCTTAGGCGTGTGCGGATCCCATTCACGGAGAGGCAGGCGATGGTATTTCAGCGTCGCCTCGTGCCTGGACCAGGCCTCGGCGAAAGCTTCCGGGGAACCCATCGCGGCGGCAGAGGGGCCTAGGAAAAGTTGCGCGACGTCGCGCATGCCTTCGAACTCCGCGACGGAGGTCGCATCGATGCCGACGGAACTTCCGTGGGCGATCGCGATCCAGATCTCGTTCTCCACGTAAGAAAGGCTCAGGCAGAGGTCCCCGCAGCCGTTTAGGCGTGGGCCGGTGGCTTCTTCGACCAGGTTCGCGGCGAGGAAGCCCCAGGCGCGGACGACCTCCAGGACGGAACGGCGGGCGAGTGCGCGCAAGGCCGCGCGCGGTGCTCGTTGGGTGATGCGTACGACCGCTACTTCTCCTCGGCCGGGCAAGGCCGGTATCGCAGGCCAGAGGGTCGATGCGTAGCTCATCGTCTGGTCAGTTGAGCGGTCGGGCGGGGGAGCCGGTCCAGGATGAGGCCGCCGGGATGTTCTCGCCCTTGGCGACTAGCGTGAGGGGGCCGAGGCGGGCGTCGTCGCCGACCTCCGTGTCGTACAGGATGGTCGAGGCGGCGCCGACGCTCGTACGAGCGCCGATCGAAATCTCGCCGATCTTCATGACGCGGTCTTCGAAGAGGTGGGTCTGCGGACCGCAGGAGTGATTGAGTTCGGCTTCGTCGCCGATCGCGACGCAGTCGAATTCGGTCACGTCGGTCGTGTCCATGAAGACGCGCCGGCCGATCTTCGTGCCCAGCAAGCGCAGCGCCCAGGGCAACATCGGGGTACCCCGGAGGAAGTCGAGGAAGTTTGGGACCGCCAAGGATTCATAGACGCAAGTCACCGCTTCGCTCATCCAGACGAACAGCGACCACATCGGGTGAGCTCCGGGGCGGTAGCGGCCGACCAGGAGCCACTTCATCGCCAGGACCAGCGCGAAGGAGGCCAGACCGTAAAGGCAGCCGGCCACCGAAAGGGCGGCGATGGCCTGCGGCCACTGTTCTTCTTCGGCGTAAGGCATCACCGAGTGGACGATGAGGTAGCCGGTCGCGATGACGAACGACATAGGCAGGACGATGCGCAGGCTTTCGATGAACGTGCGGGCGCACCAACGGCCCAAGGACGGACGGAAGGTCAGCGACACGTCGAAGCCGAGGTCGCCCTCGCGGGCCGGAAGCAGGACCGCAGGGGAACCGAGCCAGACCTGCTTCGGGCGCATGTCCGCATTGGGCGGCGTGCGGGTCTGGACGCCGATCAGCAGGTCGTCGGGGATGATGGCTCCGTCGGCAACATAGGCGCCGTTGCCGAGAAAGGTCCGTCGGCCGACCGACGTGGCATGCAGGGCCATCCAGCCGCCGCGCTGTTCTTCGTCGCCCAGCGTCACGCCGTCGGCCACGAAGGAATCGTCGCCGATCGTCAGAAGGTCCGGGATGACGCCGGTCGCGGTCGAGATCTCCGTCCGGCGGCCGATCTTGGCGCCCATCAGCCGCAGCCAGGTCGAAGCAAAGACCGAAGCGTAGAGCCCGTGCAGGGTCTCAAGGCTGGCGTCGAGGATGCGCGCGACCACCCATTTGCGATAATAACCCAGGCTCGTGATCGCCGAAAGTCCGGTGGTAAGGCGTCGGAGGAACAGCCTTTTCAGGCCGGCCGCCATCAGCGACGTCAGCGCGATGAGCATGGCGCTGGCCGGGATGGCCAGCAGGAAGAAGAAGCAGAAGGCGAAGGCCGGCCCCGCGTCGGATTCGAAGATGTCGAAATAGCGTGCGTCGAGCGTGTCGATCAGGATGAACACCGGGAAGACCGGCAGGAAGAACAGGCAGGCCACCGCGAGGGACGTCGCCGCGAAGAGGGCCATCAGGGTGAGGCGACGAAGGCGGCTGGCGGCCGGACGCGGTGGCAGCACGGTGAAGGGCGTGAGCGTCGGCTGAGCGGGCGCACCGGACCATTGTTCGCCGCCGGGGATGCTTCGTCCTGCGGCGAGGCTGCTCATCGCGCCGAGGTGCGCGGAAGGCCCGACCTGAACGTCGTTTTCCAGGACGCAATTAGACTCCACGCAGGCGCCGGCGCCGATACGGACCAAGCCCACGATGAGTTCACCCCCTTCGACGCGGGCGTTATTGATGATCAGATTGGCGCCTAGGTCGGCTTCGTCTTCGATCACCAATAGTTCCGGTGCGGTGACCACCAAGGAGTCGATGAAGACGTCGCGGCCGATCTTCGCGCCGAGGAGCCTCAGGTAGGCATTGAGCCAAGGGGTGCCGTGCAGTAACCGGATCGGCGCGAGGACGACCAGCTTTTCGGAAAGCCAGAAGCGGAAGTAGGTCAGCCCCCAGAGTTCGTAGCGACCTGGCTTCAGCCTGCCGGTCAGCAGGCGTTTGCCGAGGATGGCGACGCCGAAGGAGAGGATTTCGACCGCGATGAAGGCCGCCAGTGAAAGCAGGATCGCGACCGGGATCGAATCCTCCGGCTCGCCGGTGTTGAAGTGATAGGTGATGAACGGCGCCAGCCAGGAGGCCATGTGGCAAAGCACCAGGAACGGCAGGCAGAGGCACTGAAGCGCCCCGCAGAGGAAATGACGGAGCGGGGAGACCGTTACGCGCGGCTTCTGGGCGGCGGCTTCCGGGGCCGCGCGCAGACCGCGGAGCACCGTGGTGATGCGGCCGACGAGCCGTTCGCGGTAGATGTCGCCCACGCTCAGCTTACGATACGCGGGTTGATTGCGGAGGTTCGACACCAGTCGTGCCGCCAGCAGGGAATGGCCGCCCAGGTCGGAAAAGAAGTCATCCGCTGCGGCAAAGGTCCGTCCCGGGAAGAGTTTCTCCAGCGCCGCGAAGAGGCGGGCTTCGTCTTCGTCGTCAGACGTGTTGCTCACGCCCTTCGGCTTGGCGGCAAGCGGCAGCTTCTGGAGGGTCTTGCGGTCGATCTTGCCGGAACTGAGGCGGGGCATTTCCGGCAACAGTTCGAAGACGGACGGGACCATGTACGCGGGAAGTTCGGCCGATAGGCGTTCCCTCAACCCGGCGATGTCGAGGGCGGCTTGGGCCGCCGGGACCACGAAGGCGGCGAGTGATTCGACCGCATCATCGGTGCGGAGCACGACCGCGGCGGCGCCGACGCCCGGCAGGGCCGAGAGCCGTGTCTCGATTTCGCCCAGCTCGACGCGGAAGCCGCGGATCTTCACCTGGTCGTCCATGCGACCCAGGCAGATGATCGCGCCATCTTCCCGGAGCCGCGCCAGATCGCCTGTCAGGTACATCGGCGATTCCGAGGGCGAGCGGGCGTGGGGATTGTCGGTGAACTTGGAGGCGGTCAGTTCGGGTGAGCCGAGGTACCCCAGGGCCAATCCCGGGCCGGTGATCGCCAGCTGGCCGATCTCGCCGGGTGGAACGAGGCGCAGGGTTTCGTCGACGATGAGCGCGCCGTAATTGGGGAGCGGCCGGCCGATGGAGACTTCTTCGTCGGGAGTGAGGACGGAAATCGTCGCGGTGACCGTGGTCTCCGTCGGACCATAGGTGTTGAACAGCTGCCGGCCCGGGCGGGCGAGGTGGGCGGCCAAGGTGGGCGGGCAGGCTTCGCCGCCGAGATTGATCAGCCGAACCTTCGGCAGCGCGCCTTCGATCAGGCTCATCAGCGTCGGCACCGCATGGAGGACCGTGATCTGATGCTTGTCGATCGCCGTCACCAGAGCCTCCGGGTCGCCGACGATCTCCGGCGGGGCGATCCAGATCGTCGCGCCGACGAGGTAACTGATCCAGATTTCCTCGAAGGACATATCGAAGGCCACGGAGAAGCCTTGATAGACGATGTCGTCGCCGCGGATGCCGAGCACGTGGTTTTCGCTACGAAGGAAGTGGCAGATGCTCCGCTGGCTGATGGCGATGCCCTTGGGCGTGCCCGTCGAACCGGAGGTATAGATGACATAGGCCGTGTCGTCCGGCTTGGCGGGGCGCAAGTCGCCGGTCGGGTCTGCCTCGGCGAGCAGGTCTTCGATGGCCCAGGCCTTGAGTCCGAGCGGCTGGAGGGCGGCCAAGCGGGCACGCGTCGTCAGGATCCCTTTGGCGGCGGCGGAACGCAGGCAGACCGCGATGCGGTCGACCGGGGTGTCGGCGTCGAAGGGGAGCCAGGCGGCACCATTGAGCGTGATGCCTACCTGTGCTTTCAGCAGGTCGATGCCGCGGGGGAGCCAGAGGCCGACGATGTCGCCGGGGCCGTTGTCGAGCCGGGCAAGCGCTCGGGCGAGGCGTTCGGCTTCGTCGACCAGGTGTGCGTAGCTGACCGCGGCAGGACCGAAGCGCAGGGCGAGCTTGGTCGGGTGTTCCCGGGCGGTCTGACGCAGGATGTCCGCCAGCGTTTCTTCGCGGAGCAGTTCGGGGCAGGAGGGGCCGCTAAGGATCATCGGATGGCTTCTTGGCGTTTCAACCCCGGCACGGAGCGATAGTCTCGGCGAATCGGCGTTTCACGTCGAGAGCAGCATCGCGAGGTCGGACGGCTTCTCGAGGTGCGTCGCGTGACCGGCTCCTTCGATGAGGCTATGGCGTGCCTTCGGCAGGTGGGCGCCCATCTCGTGGGCGATCCGGGTGAACTTCACGTCGTGTTCGCCCGTGACGAGGTCGACCGGAAAGCGGACTTCCTTCAGGCGATGCCAGAGCGAGGGCAGGGTGCCCGTCCCGACGTTCTCTAGGCTTAGGGCCAGGCCTTCGGCGTCGTTCTTGGCGCGGCGGGTGAGGATGGGCTCCAGTCGCTCCCGCGGCAGGCGCATCATCGGCTGGAAGAACGTCTGGTTGTGCCAGTACTTGAAAAAGGCTTCCAGTCCGCGGGTGCGGATGAACTCGGCCAGCGTCGCGTCGGCCAGGCGGCGTTCGTCGCGTTCTTCGGGGATAGCCAGTCCCGGGCTCGCACCGACGAGGATCAGCCGACGGATCCGATCCGGGTGGGCGATGGCCCAGTGCAGGGCGAGCCGTCCTCCCATCGAGTAGCCCAGCAGGGTGACCTGAGGCGCCGTGGCGGCCTCGGAGATGAGCTGGAGGTGGGAGGCCAGCGAGTAATCGGTCAACTGACGCTGAGAGCGCTTGGAACCATGCCCTGGGAGGTCGGGGGTGGTCAGTCGGGCAGAGGTCGGCAGGCAGGCTCGGAGGGGGTCGAAATCGGCTCCTTGGCCCGTGAACCCATGCAATGCGATCGTCTCATTCATCGGCAAGGGGGCAGGTAAGGCTGGCGGTTCGGCACCATGGCACGGGTTCTATCCGCCCTCGGGGGCCGGGGACAGAAAAATTCGGGAACATGCGTCATTTTTGAGGGTACTAGTAGAACCCCCGCCTATGCCTGGCATCCGCGTCAAACCTTGGAACCGTGTCGACGGTCCCATCTACAGCCTCGCCACCACGGCGAACGGCAAAGGCAACCTGAACATCTGCAGTTACGTCACCCCGATCTCGATGAAGCCCAAGCGCTTCATCATCGGCGTCTACAAGGACACCAAGACACTGGCGAACCTCGAGCTGAATCCCGTCGGCCTGCTCAACTACATGGCCAAGGATCAGGCCAATCACATCAAGCTGCTCGGTAAGAAGTCCGGCAACTCCACCGACAAGGTCACGCAGCTGGGCGACCAGATCGAGCATGTCGGCGACGGCTTGTTCATGCTCAAGGGGTCGATCGCTACGTTACGCCTGCGTTTCATGGAGCGCCTGGATTGCGGCGACCACTGGGCGTGGCTCGCTCATGTCGATTCGTACGAGAACCTCCGCGAAGCCCCTCCGCTCACGTTGGAGGAACTCAAGCGGCTGAAACTGATCTTGGCCTAAAGGCCCAGGCCAGATTGGGCACGTTGGCAAGCGGGTAAGGGGAGTATGTGACCCAATGAAAGAGCCGGACTTAGTCCGGCTCGTGTTTTGCTGGCCCTAACTTTGGCCCTAGCCCTGCGCGACAAGGCCGCACTGATTTCTTCTTCGCGGCCTTCTTCGACTTCAGTTCTTCGCGTTGCGGGATCAGGTAGGTGCGTCCGCGGATGAGGCGTTCGTAGAGGTCGACCATCGCTACGCCCTCGCGGGGGCGGACCGAGTCGGCCTTC
>CANGRI010000085.1 GCA_947456525.1 Opitutia bacterium | reverse complement strand
GAAGACGACCTTGTCGTAATGGGCGCGCAGCTGCTTCTCCTCGGCCTGGGTGCGCTTCTTGTCCGGGGCGAGCAGGGCCGCGATCTCCTTCGGCAGCATGCCCTTGTCCTTGTCCGGCTTGGCCAGCCAGGCTTCGTAGGCCTTCTTCTGGTGGACGAAGAAGTCCTTGTTCAGCTTGTCGAACGCGGCCTGGCGCCTGGCCAGTTCGGCGGTCTGTTCCGGCGTGGGCACTTCGACGACGGTGGTGTCGAGGCGGAAGCGGGTGGTGACTCCCTTCACGAGGGAGACGCCGCCGCCCGGCGTGCCGCGCTCGTTGACGTGGTTGAACGCGTCCATCCACTGGTAATAGTCCTTCTGCTTCACCGGGTCGTACTTGTGGTCGTGGCACTGCGCGCAGGCGACCGTCATGCCGAGCCAGGTGGTCGTCGTGCTCTCGACGCGGTCGAAGAGGCTGACGTAGCGCTGTTCTTCGGCGATGTTGCCGCCTTCGCCGTTGAGGATGTGGTTCCGGTTGAAGGCCGTGGCGATCTTCTGGTCGAGGGTCGCGTTCGGGAGCAGGTCGCCGGCGAGCATCTCGGTGCTGAGCTGGTCGAACGGCTTGTCGGCGTTGAGGTTCTTCACCAGCCAGTCGCGCCAGACCCACTGGAAGGTGTCGCCGTCCTGCTGGAAGCCGTTGCTGTCCGCGTAACGTGAGGCGTCGAGCCACGGGAGCGCCATGCGTTCGCCGTAGTGCGGCGAGGCCATCAGGCGGTCGATCTGCTTCTCGTAGGCGTCCGGGCTCCGGTCGGCGAGGAACGCGGCGGTCTCCTCGGGCGTGGGCGGCAGGCCGGTGAGGTCGAGCGACAGGCGGCGGAGCAGGGTGTCCTTGGGGGCTTCGGGGGAAAGCGTCAGGCCGGCCTTGGTGAGCTTCTCGACCACGAAAGTGTCGACGGGGTTCTTCTCGCCGTTGGCGGGCAGGGCGGCGCGGACGGGCGCGACGAACGCCCAGTGCGGCTTGTACTCGGCGCCTTCGGCGATCCAGCGCTTGAGCAGCTCGCGTTGGGCGTCGGTGACCGTGCGATGTGAGTCCGGCGGCGGCATCACCTCTTCGGGGTCCTTCGAGAAGAGGCGCTTCACCAGGTCGCTCGCTTCGGCGTCGCCGGGGACGAAGACCTTATGCTTGAGCGCGTCCTGACGGTCGTCGAGGCGGAGCTTGGCCTTGCGCTTGTTGGCGTCGGGGCCGTGGCAGTAGAAGCAGTTCTCCGAGAGGATCGGGCGGATGTCCTCGTTGAAGTCGAGCTTCGCGCCGAAGGCGGGCAGGGCGACGACGAGCGCGGCGAGGAGGGGGCTGAGCCGGGGCATGGGGTGAGTGGGGCGGGAGGAAACCGACAGGGGTAAGGTCGGGAACGAAGGGCCGATCGCAGAATACGACCACCGCTTGGCCCGACGTTAGCATCATTAAGACAGCCTTCGTCGCGGGTGGTTTCAATCCTCGATTGGCCGGCGGACGCGTCGCGACGGAATCGGGCATTTAATCGGCGGAAACGTGCATCCGGGCTTGGTTTGGGGTTGCTGGAAAGCGGCCCCTTGTTGTCATTCCGGGCAGTGCGCATCCTTGACCGCTATATCCTCGCCGAATGGGCCAAGGTCTTCGCCCTTTCCATGCTCAGTTTCATGGGATTGCTGCTGCTTTCCGAAGGATATAACTGGATTCCTGAGTTCCTGTCCTGGGGCGCCTCCTTCGCCACCATTCTGGGCTATCTCCTCCTGAGCGTCGTCAAGAACCTGTCGATGCTCATCCCAATCTCGCTGCTGATCTCGGTGATCTTCGTCCTGGCGACGATGAACCGGAACCAGGAGATCTCCGCCGCCCGCGCCGCCGGCATCGGCATGTGGCGTCTGACGGCTCCGCTCTGGGCGATCGGCCTCTTCATGGCCGGCCTGCTGGCGCTCCTGAACGCCGTGCTGGTCCCTGACGCCCTCGAGGCTCAGAACAGCCTGGTCGAGAGCGCCCAGTTCGCCGCGCTCAAGGCCAAGGGCGGCGCGAACATCCCCAAGGGCCAGGCTTCCTCGGTCTCGTTCGAGAACTCCAAGGCCCGTCGCCTCTGGCTCATCTCCAGCCTCGGCCTGTCCACCGGCCAGGCCTTCGAGGTCATCGTGCATTCCTTCGACGAGCAGAACCGCGAAGTGCGCTGCGTGACGGCCCGCTTCGCCGAGTTCCGCAAGACGGCGCTGGGCTGGCGCTGGACCTTCCGCGAAGGCCGCGACCTGCGCTTCGACCCGGCCACGGGTTCGCTGATGGCGCAGCCGCGTTTCAAGGAGCTCATGTTGCCGGATTACGACGACGATCCCGAGGTGATGTTCTATTCCACCAAGGAGCCCGACACGCTCTCGCTCCGCGAGGTCTCCCGCTTCGTCGAGCAGGCCGGCTCCAATCCCGGCGGCCAGAACGCGGCCTACGCGATGCGCTACCACGCGATCATGTCCGCGCCGGCCATCTGCCTCGTCGTCGTCGCCGTCGCGATCCCGTTCTCCGTTCGCCCGGGCCGCATCAGCCCGATGGTCGGCGTCGCCAAGACCTTCGGCCTTTTCCTCGCCTTCTACTTCCTCTCCTCGTTCTGCTCCGCCTTCGGCGAGAGCGGCGCCTTGCCGCCGCTCATCGCGGCCTGGATCCCTGCCGCGGTCGCCGCGGCCTGGGTCATCCCGAAGCTGAGGGCCGTCAATTAATCCATGCTTAGAGCCATTCGTATCCGCCCCGGACGTCCCGTGCGCGCACTCCGGGGTCACCCCTGGGCCTTCCTCGGCGAAGTCGAGTTCGTCGGCGAACCGCCGGTCGACGGCGATTGCGTCGAACTGACCGACCTCAAGGGCCGCTGCCTCGGCGCCGGCCTCTGGAACGGCAAGTCGCAGATCGCCTGGCGCCGCTACTCGCGCCGCCCGATCACCCTCGACGGCCCGCTGCTCGAGGAACTGGTCACGGCCTCCGTGAACCGCCGCGCGGGCAAGCCGGTCTGCCGCCTGATCTGGTCCGAGGCCGACAGCCTCCCGGGCCTCGTGGTCGACCGCTACAACGACCTCATCACGATCCAGGCGCTGACCTGCGGCATCGACCGCCGCCTCGCCACGATCATCGACGTGCTGCAACGCCTGTTGAAGCCGCGCGAGATCGTCCTCCGCAACGACGCTTCCACGCGTAAGCTCGAAGGCCTCCGTCAGGAGATCCGCACGGTCTCGGGCAAGCCGCTCGAGCCTTCCTGGATGGAAGTCGGCGGCGTGCAGGTGCTCATCGACCTCATGGGCGGCCAGAAGACCGGCACCTACCTCGACCAGCTCGACCAGCATCAGAACGTCGCGAAGCTCGCCAAGGGCCGCCGCGTCCTCGACGCCTTCTGCAACCAGGGCGGCTTCGGCCTCGCCTGCGCCAAGGCCGGCGCCGCCAGCGTGCTCGGCCTCGACCAGTCCGAGGACGCCATCGCCGCCGCCCGCTCGGCCGCCGAACGCAACGGACTCAGCGCCTCGTTCGAGGTCGCCAACGTCTTCGATTGGTTCACCGAACATCGCGAAGCCTCCTTCGACCTCATCGTGCTCGATCCGCCGCCCTTCGCCCGCAGCAAGGACGCCGTCGACGGCGCCCTCCGCGGTTATAAGGAACTGAACCTGCGCGCCCTCCGTCTACTCGCCCCGGGCGGCATCCTGGCGACCTACTCCTGCTCGCATCGCGTCACCGAGGAGATGTACCTCGAGGTCATCGAGGCCGCCGCGTCCGACGCCCGCCGCGAGGCCGTGATCCTGGAGCGCACGTCCCAGCCGGCCGACCACCCGGTGCTGCTGAATTTCCCCGAGAGCCGTTATCTCAAGGGGTTCATCATCGAGATTCGGGCTTAACTCCCGGACCGCTTCCGCTTTCATCGCGCCATGATCGTCTCCCTCCGCGGCAAGCTCATCGAAGCCGGCGTCCTGCGCGTCGTCATCGAGTCGTCGGGCGTGGGCTACGAGGTCAACGTCCCGGTCACCACCGCGGAACGCCTGCCGAAGCTCGGGGCGGAAGTCTTCCTGCTCATCCACCACGTCTTCCGCGAGGACGGCCAGGCCCTCTACGGCTTCGCCGTCGCCGAGGAGCGTGAGTTCTTCAAGCTGCTCGTCGAGAAGGTTTCCGGCGTCGGCCCCAAGATGGCGCTGAACATCCTCAGTCGTCTCGCGTTGCCGATCCTCCGCGACGCGATCCTCCGCGGCGACGTCGCCTTGCTTTCGCAGTGTCCCGGCATCGGCAAGAAGACCGCCGAGCGTCTCGTCATGGAGCTCAAGGACAAGGTCGGCCTCGAAGGCCCTGGCGCCGCTCCGGCGGCCGCCGCGACCGTCGTCGCCGCCCAGCCCACGCCCGCGACGGACGCCGTCGCCGCGCTCATCGCCCTCGGCTTCAAGCCCGTCGATGCCGACAAGGGTGTCCGCACCGCGCTCACGAAACTCGGCGCCGGCGCGACCGCGGATCAGTTGGTGAAAGCGGCGCTCGGGCGCTGAGCGCCGAGCGAGAGGCCCAGAGGCTCAGTTGACCAGATGAGAGGCAACGCGAGTTGATCCGTTGATCAGTTGGCCAGTTGGCCAGGGATGCAACCGATGCATAACTCCAGAGGAGACCGGATATTATGCCGTGGGCATATACCCCAGCCAATCATCCGGTTTCCGGTTCCCCTTTGAGTGATGCATCGTGGTAGGGTTGAGCGGCCCGCTTAACCTTGGCTGACCGGGCCGGTCAGCCCTACCAGGCCGCCGCAGGGCGGCCGAGGGTAGGGGCGTGGCTATGCCGCGCCCTCCGAGGAGGAGTGCACGATGAATCGTGCCCCTACCATGGTTCGCCCTGCGGCGAACGGATGCAGCTCATCCCGCCACACGTCGCCATAAACAAAGCAACTAGGACAGCACATGGTGCTGTCCCTACCACGAGGCAGCGGATTTCCTAACCGCCAACCGCTTGCCGCTAACCGCTTCTACCTAGCGCTTACTTCAACCCCAGCACATCTTCCATGCCGTACAGGCCGGCGGGCTGGCTCTTCAGCCAGCGGGCGGCGCGGACGGCGCCACGCGCGAAGATCTCGCGGTTGGAAGCCTTGTGCGTGAGTTCGAGGCGTTCGCCTTCGGCGGCGAAGAGGACGGTGTGGTCGCCCACGACGTCGCCGCCGCGGATGGCATGCACGCCGATCTCATCGAGCGGGCGTTCGCCGACCAGGCCGTCGCGGCCATGCTTGAGCGCTTCCTTGGCGAGCTTGCGCTCTTCGAGGAGGATCTTGAGGAGCGTCTCGGCGGTGCCGGAGGGCGCGTCCTTCTTGAGGCGGTGGTGCATCTCGAGCACCTCGACGTCCCAGCGGCCGGCGTCGGCGAGCGAGCGGGCGGCTTGACGGACGAGGGCGTTGAGCAGCGTGACGCCGACGGAGTAGTTGCCGGCCCAGACGACCGGGAGGCCCTTGATGGCGGCGGTGATCGCGGCCTTCTCCTCGGCGGCGTGGCCCGTGGTGCCGATCACGAGCGGCTTCTTATGCTGGGCGCAGAGCTGCGCGACGGCGAGGGTCGCGGAGTGGAAGGAGAAGTCGATGACCACGTCGGCCGAGCCGATGTGCGCGGCGATATTATCGCCCTGGTCGACGCCGGCGGCGATGACGGCCTTCTCGGACGCGGCCACGTTGGCGATGGCGAGGCCCATGCGGCCCTTGGCGCCATTGAGGAGGATGCGGAGTGGCTGGCTCATCGGAGGGAAGCGAGGGTGGCGTCGGCGACCTTCTCGACGAGGAGGCGGTTGGCCTCGGACATCTCGCAGAGGGGAAGGCGGACTTCGTCGGAACGGATGATACCGGCGCGCATCATGCAATGCTTCACGGGCACCGGGTTGGGTTCGACGAAGAGGGTCTTGAAGATGTCGGCGAGCTGGTCGTGCAGGACCTTGGCTTCGGCGAACTGCTTCGTGCGCGCGAGCTTCGCGAGCTTAGCCACCGGGCCGGGGATCAGGTTCGACGCGACGGAGATGATGCCCTGGCCGCCGACTTCGGCGAAGGGCAGGGTCAGGGAATCGTCGCCGCTGAGGACGATAAATTCCGGATCGGACTCGCGGACGAGGCGCGCGGCCTTGTCGACCTGGCCGCCGGCTTCCTTGATGCCGATGATGTTCGGAAACTTCTTCCGCAGGCGGAGCGTGGTCTCGACGGTGATCTCGATGCCGCAGCGACCCGGGATGGAGTAGAGGATGATCGGCTTGGCCGTGGACTCGGCGAGCAAGGCGAAGTGGCGGAACAGGCCTTCCTGGCTGGGCTTGTTGTAATACGGGGCGACGAGCAGGAACGCGTCGGCGCCGACTTCGTCCGCGCGCTTCGTGAGGTCGAGGGCCTCGGTGGTGGCGTTGGAGCCCGTGCCGGCCATGACCGGGACGCGGCCGGCGGCGAATTCGACGGTCTTACGGATGACTTCGACATGTTCGTCGTAGTCGAGGGTGGGGGATTCGCCGGTGGTGCCGACGGCGACCAGGCCGTCGATGCCGTCCTTGATCTGGAATTCGACCAGCTTCTTCAGGTCATCCCACGCCACCGCTCCGTTGAGGAAGGGGGTG
>CANGRI010000084.1 GCA_947456525.1 Opitutia bacterium | reverse complement strand
GGGTCAGCTTGGCCTCGGTGCGGGCCAGACGATCGGAAAGCTTCGAGACCTCGCGGGAAAGCTCGAGCATGGCCCGGTCCTGCTGCTCCACGTGGCGCTGCAGGAAGGCGATGCGTTCTTCGAGATCGTGAAGCTTGGAGTCCATGGGGACAAGATGAGGGGGCGGGCGGGCGGAGCAAGACTCCCCCGCATAGGATGATTCCGACAGCCGACCGTGCAGCCCCTCTTTAGCGGTTGTCAGCACCGGTTCATCTTATGGAATCCCACTATGTCCTCACCCCAGGACGATCCAGCCCCGGCATCCTCCTCGACGCCGCTGCTCAGACCCAAGCGTTCGCTCTGGCGCCGCTTGGGCGGGGAAGGCTTGGCCCTTTCGGTCATCATCCACCTGGTGCTGGTGATCATCGCCGTGGTCTGGGTCATCTCAACGGTCACGGACTCCGCCAAGAGCAAGGCGCCCGACGTCTTCGCGACCGGCTCCGGCGGCGGCAGCGGCGGCCCGAAGGCCAAGGAGTACAAGACCAAGCTCCAGCCCAAGAACATCAAGGCGCTGACCAAGGCTGATTCGCGCATCACCAGCAAGAACGCGAACGCCGCCATCGCCGTCAGCAGCCTGCCGGCGGTGGCGAATCCGATGGCGACCGCGGGTGCCGTGGGCGGAGGCAGCTCCAAGGGCTTCGGGGGCGGATCCGGCGGAGGCATCGGCGGCGGCAAGGGTGCCGGGGTCGGCGGCGGCAAGAACTTCGTCTCGATCTTCGGGATGAAGAACGCCTCCGGGGCGGGCGTCGGCGGCCTGATCGGCACGCTCTATGACCTGAAGCAGACCTCCGCCCGCAAGCCCACCGCTATGATGGATCCGAAGAGCGGCATCCCGCCCTACCGCGCCGCCGTCCGCGACTTCCTCGAGAGCGGCTGGAGTCCGGGCAAGCTGCAGAAGTTCTTCAAGTCGCCGGACATGCTGGTCTCCGGCCAGCTGTTCATCACCGGCCGCTCCGCGGATGACGCGCCCAAGGCCTTCGAGGTCGAGAAGTTGATGAAGCCCTCGCGCTGGGTCGTCCACTATCGTTGCTACGTCGAGGTGCCCAACTCCCTGCCCTTCCGCTTCGTCGGTTCGGGCGACGACTTCCTCCTCGTCCGCTGGAACCGTAAGATCGCCCTCGATGACGGCTACGAGACCTACTTCTCCGGCAAGGAAGGGAACTACAAGGATTTCGGGGTGAAGGTCTCCAAGGAATATAAGGTCGATCGCAAGCCCGGTAATCTTAACCGCCTCAAGGCCGGCCCCTGGATCCAGGCGAACAAAGGCACGAAGGTGCCGGTCGAAGTGCTGATGGGCGAGACTCCGGGCGGCGTCTTCGACTGCTACCTGACGATCGAGGTCGCCAAGTCGAGCAAGACGGTGAACGGCCAGTACGAAGGCGAAGGAACGCTGAAGCTCTTCCGCTGCAGCGCCGATCCCCTTCCTGCCGAGATCGCCAAGGACACGCGCGGCCTGAAGATCGACATGCAAGCGGACGACTGGATCTTCAAGGTGACCAAGGATACCAACGCGCCGGTCCGCTAGCGCTTGCCGGCGAAGTAGAAGCGGGCGCAGTTGTCGCCGAAAAGACCGACGCGCTCGGCTTCCGTCAGGCTCCGGGCGTAGTCGTCGACCAAACGGAAGGCCTGCTCATAGCTGCCGGCGAAAAGACAGACCGGCCAATCGGAACCATACATCAGGCGCGACGGCCCGAAGGCCTCGAAGATCGTATCGAGATACGGACGGAACTGCTCAGCCTTCCAATTCTTACGGTCGGCCTCGGTGAGCATGCCGGAAACCTTGCAGTGGACGTTCGGCAGCTTGGCGAGGCGTCGGATCTGCGACTTCCATGGCTCGATGGTCCCGTCCTTGATGTGCGGCTTCGCGATGTGATCGAGGACGAAGGACTGCAGCGGGAAATTCTCGGCGAGACGGATGGCCGCCTCGAGCTGCTTCGGGTAGATGAGGATGTCGTAGGTGATCCCGTGCGCGTGGAGCTTCGAGATGCCCCGCTGGAAATCCTTCCCGAGCATGAAATCATCGTCGGGCTCTTCCTGGACGACATGGCGGACGCCGACGAACTTCGGGTGCGCAGCGAGACGGACGAGGTCGGCCTCGACCCGGTCGGAGCGGAGGTCCACCCAGCCGACGACGCCTTTGACGTTCGCATGCCTGTCGGCGAGGCCGAGCAGCCAGTCGGACTCACCGACCACCTGACGGGCCTGCACGGCGATCGAGCCCTCGAAGCCGAGCGGCTTCTGCAGCGCGGCGAGGTCGTCGGGCAGCCAGCTGCGATGCAACGGCGAGCCCGGCGGAATCCACGGGTATTGCGCCGCGTCGTACGACCAGAAGTGCTGGTGGGCGTCGAGGCGCATGGCGTCAGACCACGTCGACGATCGCCTTGATCACGCCGGACTCCGGCTTGAGCCAGGTCGGGAAGGTCGCGATCAGGTCATCGAACTTGGCGTGGTGCGTGATCCAGGGCTTCGTGTCGATGACACCGTCCTCGATCAGCTTGATGATCCGGGCGAAGTCCTTCGAGTGGGCGTTGCGGCTGGCCATGATGGTCAGCTCGCGGCGGTGGAGGTGCGGCGCGTGCGGGAACGTGAGGTCCTGCTGCGTGATGCCCACGTAGACGACGCGGGCGGCGAAAGCCGCATAGGCGAAGCAGCCGACCATCGACTTGTTGCTACCCGTGGCGTCGATGACCACGTCGGCCAGCTGGCCATTCGTGAGGGCCGCGAGCGCGGCGACCTCGGAACCGTCACCCTTGGCGAGGATGACGCCGTCGACCTTCATGACGTCGGTGCAGAACTTCAGGCGGTCGGCGTTCATGTCCATCACGACGCACTTCGCGCCGGAGACCTTCACGAACTCGACGGCCGAGAGGCCGATCGGACCGGAACCGATGACGAGGACCGTCTCGCCGGACTTAGGCGCGGCGCGGTCGACAGCATGACAGCCGATGGCGAGCGTCTCGACGAGCGCGAGCTGGTCATAGGTGAGCTTCGTGGAGATATGCAGCTTGCGGGCCGGCAGGAGGAACTTCTCCGCCATGCCGCCGTCGCACATCACGCCAAGCGTCTTGTGGTTCTCGCAGCAATTGGTGAAGCCGCGGCGGCAGCTGTAGCAGGTCTGGCAGTTGATGTACGGCTCGACCGAGCAGCGGTCGCCCGGCTTGACGTTCGTCACGCCCGGGCCCACGGCGAGGACCTCGACGCCGAGCTCGTGGCCCGGGATGCGCGGGTAGGAGTAGAATGGCATCTTGCCGAGATAGCCTCCGTAGTCCGTCCCGCAGATGCCGATGCGATGGACGCGGACGACAGCCTCGCCGGCGGCGGGAGCCGGCGGCTCAGGGATGTCGATCCGCACGAACTGCTGCGGCTGGTCGAGACGGATGGCTTTCATCGGCTCAGTTGTTCTCCTTCAGGCCTTCGAGGTGACCCAGGTTCTTGACCGGGGCGAAGATCGCCTGCACCTCGGCGAGCAGCTGCTGGTCGATCGGCTCCGCGGCCCACTTGGCCCAGTTGCGGATGTTGGTCGGGTTGGCGCTGCCCGAGACCGTCGTGGCGATGTCGGGATGCTGGAGGGAGAACTGCAGGGCGAGCTTGGCGATGTCGCTGCCCTTGGCGGCGCAATGCGCGGCGGCGGCGCGGGCCGCGGCTTTCACGTTCTCCGGCTCCTTGAGCCAAGCCGGGAGCGGGGCGTTGGTGAGCAGGCGGGCGCTGAACGGACCGGCGTTCATCACGCCGATGCCCTTCGCCTTGAGGTAAGGCACGGTCTCGTCGGAGAAGCGGGTGTTCTGGAGCGTATGCTGGTTGTAGCTGAGCACGCAGTCGACCTCCGCCTGGTCGCAGATGAATTTGAAGATCTTCTGCGGGTAGCCGCTGAAGCCGATGGCCTTCACCTTGCCGGCCTGCTTCGCCTTGCGTAGGGCCGGGATGGTCTCGTCGACGATCTGCTGCATCGGGACGAACTCGATGTCGTGGCAGAGGATGATGTCGAGGTGGTCGGTGCCGAGGCGGTGGAGGGAGACGTCGATGCTCTCCGCGACGCGCTTGGCGCTGAAGTCGAAGTGCTGCAGGTCGTAGCGGCCGAGCTTCGTGCAGAGCTTATAGCTGTCGCGCGGGACGCCGCGGAGAGCGATGCCGAGCAGTACTTCGGACATGCCGCGTCCGTAGAAGGGCGACGTGTCGATGAAGTTGAGGCCGCAGTCCAGGGCGACCTGGACGGACTTAAGGGCATCGTCGAGGGCGACGCTGCGGAATTCCTGGCCGAGCGACGACGCGCCGAAGCTGAGGATGGGGAGTTCGATCCCGGTCTTGCCGAGGGGGCGGGTCTTCATGGTGCGAAAGTTCAGGCGGTGCGGCAGCCGACGGTGAGGAGCACGTTGCCCCAGAGCGCCTGATCACCCGTCTGGATGGTCAGGATATGGTCGGCAGATTCGACGGCCTTGTAGAAATCCCACTTCAGGATCGGCTGCAGTTCGAGCTTCAGGCCGGCGGCCTTCACTTCCTGACGGAACTCGGCCCACACGGGCGGCTCGCCCTTCTGCGCGTAAGAATCGTCGGCCGGGATACCCATCGTATTGACGGCGTCGACCGGCACCGCGCTGAGCACGGCACGCAGGACCTGGGCGACCGTCGGGATGCCGGGAGACAGGTTGAGCGAGACCAGTTCGGCGTTCGGGCCCTTCTTGCCCCAGACCGGATAGTTGCCGTCGGCGATCAGGATGACCGAGTGATGGCCCGCGCGGGCGAGGACTTCGGAGATCTTCGGATGGATGAGCTGGTGCTTGAGCATGGTCTTAGCGGGGTAAGTGGGTGCGGATGGCCTTGATCGTCTGGGCGGCGGCGGCTTCGGAATCGGGGAGCGGGAGGATCTCGCCGGAGAGGTAGCCCGTGAAGCCGATGTCCTTGAGCGCGGCGACGACCGAAGCGGTCTCCGTATGGCCGAAGCCGATCGCCTGACGGTTGCTGTCGGCGAAGTGGACGTGGCCGACGTGGCGACCGCAGGCGCGGAGCGTGGCGGCGTTCGAGACCTCCTCGATGTTCATGTGGAACAGGTCGCAGAGCAGCCGCACGTTGCCGACCTTGCGGTCTTCGAGGAACCTCGCGGCGTCGAGCTGACGGTTCAGGAGATTCGTCTCGTAGCGGTTGAGCGGCTCGTAGAGGAGCGCGACGCCGTACTGCTTCGCATGAGTTCCGAGGTCGGTGAGCGCTTCGGCGAGCCAGGTCAGGGCCTGGTCGCGGGAGACGTCGCCCTCGGCCTTGCCCTGCATCGAGCCGATGATGGCCGGGGCCTTGAACTCGCCGGCGACGTCGATGATCGCGCGGATGAATTCGCGGGCTTGCTGGCGGATGGCGGGGTCGGCGTGGGTCAGGTGCCACTTGTGGACGAGCCAGCCGCCACCGGTGCCGAAGGCCGCGGCGGAGAGACCATGCTTCTTGAGCAGCGCGTGGAGCGCCGGGCGGTCGATGGAAGCCGCAGACGGGGCGAAGACCTCGATCGCGTCGAAGCCCAGCTTGGCGGCGGAGGCCGCGGCGGAGTCAAGGCCGTCCCAATAGACGAAAGGTCCGCCCTTGGCCTGGGCGACGAGAGAAACCGTGATCGCGGATTTAATCACGACGGAACTCTGCCCTTCCCGCGAAGGAGGGGCAAGTTCCGCTTAATTGAGTTTAAACGAAAAACGGAGCACCGATGCCGAGAAGCGGCAGCTTACTCCGTCATTCCCGGCGAAGAGCGTCCCTTCACGAGGCGCTGCACCAAGGCGAAGCGGAGGATCTGCTCCATCTTCGCGACCTCGATCGGGTCCGCTTCCTTCTGGTTGCGAGCGGCTTCGACGGCCTCCCGGGCGCGAGCTTCGGCGTTCTCGACGGCCTTCAGGTCGATCTTCGACTCGTCGATGGCGGCTTCGGTCACGACCGAGACCTTGTCGGAGACGACGCGGACGAAACCCTGGTCGATGGCGAGGCGGCTGACCTTGCCGTCCACCGTCAGGATGACTTCGCCGGCGGCGATGATCGCGGTGATGGGCTGGTGGCCGGGCAGGATGCCGATGCTGCCCAGCGAGGTGGGCAGGGTCACCTTGTCCGCCGTGCCTTCGTAGGCGCGGCGGTCAGGGGTGACGATTTCGACCGTAAGGGACATGTCGGCGTATTACTTGGACTTGCCCGAAGCGGCGAGGACCTCGTCGATGCCGCCCTTCATGTAGAAGTCGTTCTCGTTCACGTGGTCGAGCTCGCCGGAGAGGATCATCTCGAAGCCGCGCAGCGTGTCGTCGAGGGCGACGTACTTGCCTGGCGAGCCCGTGAAGATTTCCGCGACGTGGAAGGGCTGGGAGAGGAACTTCTGCACCTTACGGGCGCGGAAGACGACGAGCTTGTCCTCGGGGGACAGTTCGTCGAGGCCCAGGATCGCGATGATGTCCTGGAGGTCCTTGTAGCGCTGCAGGAGGCCCTGCACGCCGCGGGCGACGCGGAAGTGGCGGTCGCCGACGACTTCGGGAGCGAGCGCGGTCGAGGTGGAAGCGAGCGGGTCGACGGCCGGGTAGATGCCCAGTTCGGCGATGCGGCGCTCGAGCACGACGGTCGAGTCGAGGTGAGCGAAGGTGTTG
>CANGRI010000083.1 GCA_947456525.1 Opitutia bacterium | reverse complement strand
GATTCCCCCTGGCTGGCGACGTGGGTTCTGGAGCCTCATGGCGACCCAGTTCCAGAACGCTTTCAGCGATAACGCGCTCAAGAACCTCGTCATCCTGCTCGTGATGGCCCGTGGGCTTTCGGAGCAGGAACGTAATACCTATGTGGCCCTCGCCGGGGCGCTCTTCGCCGCGCCCTTCATCCTTTTCTCGATGCTCGGCGGATGGTTGGCCGACCGCTTCAGCAAGCAGCGGGTGATGTCGTCGGTCAAGGTCGCCGAGGTCGCCATCATGCTGTTCGCGGCGGTCGCGCTGACGTTGCGTAGCCTGCCGCTCGAACTCGCCGCGGTGTTCTTGATGGGGTGCCACAGCGCGATCTTCGGCCCGTCCAAGTATGGCATCCTACCGGAGGTCCTGCCTCACGACCGGCTCTCCTGGGGCAATGGCATCCTCGAGCTGCTGACTTTCTTGGGCATCATCTTCGGCACCGTCGCCGGGGCTTTCTTCGCCGAATCGTTCGCGGGTACGCCCGGCGTCGCCGGACTCATCCTCGCCGCCCTGGCCATCGTCGGATGGCTTTGCAGCCGCGGCGTCCTTCCGGTCCCCGCCGCCGCCCCGGAGCGTCCGCTGCCGCTCAACCCCGTGGCCGAGCTTTGGAAGCAGCTCCAGGTGATGAAGCAGGATCGCGACCTCTGGCGCGCCAACTGGGGCAACGTCGGTTTCTTCTTCGTGGCTGCCTTGGTGCAGATGAACCTACTCCTGCATGCCAAGGACGTGCTCAAGCTGGCCGAGACGCAGAGCGGCTTGCTGCTCGCCGCGCTCGCCCTCGGCATCGGCATCGGCAGCGTCGTCGCCGGCTTCGCCTCCCGCGGTCGCATCGAATATCGGCTGGTGCCGATCGGTGCCCTCGGCTTGGCCCTGAGCACGCTGCCTATGGGATCATCCGGTACCGGGGTCGCCGGTTTCACCTGCGCGTTGGCCGCGTTGGGTTTTTCGGCCGGCTTCTTCATCGTCCCGATCGCCGCCGTGCTGCAGCACCGGCCGTCCCCGGAGACCAAGGGGGCGGTGCAGGGTGCCGCGAACCTCCTTAGCTTCGTCGGCATCCTGGCCGCTTCCGGCGTCCAGTGGGTCGCGACCGAGCGCCTCCATCTGGCGACCGGCCAGGTCTTCTGGGTCTGTGGCGCCTGCGCGCTGCTGACCGGGGCTTATGCGGCCATCTCCCGCGGGCGCTTCATCCGGGTGGAATAGCGTCTTAATCTTGGATTAAGGCCGGTTCGGGTAGAATATGGGCCAAGTCACCGATGCGCATCCTAATCGTAGAAGACGAAGCCCCTTTGCGTAACGGCCTGCTGAAACTCCTCCGCGAGGAAGGCTACGCCGCCGACGGCGCCGCCAACGGCGAGGAAGGGCTGCACAAGGCCATGGAATGCGACTACGACGCCATCGTGCTCGATTACCTCATGCCGGTGATGGACGGACGCGAGATGCTCCGTCGGCTGCGGCACACGAAGCGCACGCCGGTGATGATGCTCACCGCCCGCAATTCCGTCGACGACCGCGTGGCCGGTCTCGATCTCGGCGCCGACGATTACGTCGCCAAGCCTTTCGTCCAGCAGGAGCTCCTGGCCCGCCTCCGCGCGCTCGTGCGTCGCAATCACAGCTCGGCCGCTGCGGTGATCTCGCTGGGGGACGTCGTCATCGACACCACCGCCCGCCGGGTCACGAAGGCCGGCAAGGACGAGCCGGTGACCGGCCGCGAATACGGCCTGCTCGAATACCTCGCCCATCGTCGCGGCGCGGTCGTGCCGCGTTCCGAGCTTTACGAGCATCTCTTCGACGAGAACGAGGATACGTTATCCAACCTGCTCGAGGTGCATGTCTGCAACCTGCGACGTAAGCTCGGCGCCGAGCTGATCAAGACGCGCCGCGGCTTGGGCTACGTCATCGAGGCGGGTTCGAAATAAGCGCCATGGTCTTCCACTCCATCCGCTGGCGCATCCTGGCCTGGAACTTCGGCCTGCTCGCCGCCACGGCGACGGTCCTCCTCGTCGCGTTCTATCGTCATGAGAAGCAAGGGCGCCTGCAGGAGCTGGATCTGCGGCTGCGGCAGGAGATGACCCGCGGCATGGGCGCCATGAACGAGGTCGTTCCTGGGCTGGCAGGTCCGCGGGGGCCGGCGGCTCCCCCGGCCAGGCCTAACGGGAAAGCCCCTGCCCGCGGCGACAACCAGGAGCAGCGCGCCACCAAGGCCCGCCAAGCCTTGACGGAAATCGTCGAGGCCGGCGTCTGGGTCCAGGCCGTCGACATCGAGGGAAAGCCGCTCTATCTCAGCCCGAACGCGCCCACCGAACCCGCGCTCGTCGCCCAGGCGTTGGCCGAGCTGGAGGCCCAGTCGGAAGACGGGCCCTCCCGACCGCAGGATTTCATGGTCTCGCTGCCCGGACATCGCGCGCTCCTCCACCGCCCTCCTGGCCGTAATCTCGTGATGTTCGGCGGATCGACCGCCCAGCTCGATGCCGCCCTTGCCGCTTTGGCGCGGAGCCTGACGCTCGCCGGTGTCGCCGTGGTCTTCGTGGGCTGCGGCATCGGTTGGCTGCTCGCCGGCCGCTC
The DNA here is from genome assembly GCA_947456525.1 of Opitutia bacterium. Taxonomy (GTDB): domain Bacteria; phylum Verrucomicrobiota; class Verrucomicrobiia; order Opitutales; family UBA953; genus UBA953. Next base: position 4,378 of record CANGRI010000083.1, on the reverse strand, counting down.
CCTCCGGCCCATCGAACGCATCGCCGCCGACGCCGAGGGCATCGCCGCCGGGGACTTCGGGCGGAAGATCGACCTCGAAGATACCGAGAGCGAGCTCGGTCGCCTCGCGGTGGTGCTCAACGATACCTTCGGCAAGATGAACGCCGCCCGCGAGCACATGGCGCAGTTCACCGCCGACGCTTCGCATGAGCTCCGGACGCCGCTCACGGTCATCCTGTCCGACAGCCAAGGCGCCTTGCGTCAGGAGCGCACGCCGGAGGAGTATCGCGCCACCCTCGAGACCATCAAGCAATCCGCCTTGCGGATGAAATCCATCTCCGACGCCTTGCTCGAGCTCGCCCAGGGCGACGCCGGCCGGCCGGTCGCGCAGGATCCCTGTGACCTCGCGGATCTCGCCGACGAATCCGTCGCCTTGCTCGGTCGTGTCGCCCGCGAGCACGGCGCCAAGCTCGTGCCCCAGCTCGAAGGCGCGCCTGTCATCGGCGACGCCGGCCGCCTCGGCCGCGTGATCCTCAACCTCTCCATCAACGCCATCCTCCATAACGAAGCCGGCGTGACCGTGAACGTCACCACCGGCGTGGCGGACGGCTGGTCCGAGCTGCGCGTGGCCGACGACGGTCGCGGCATTCCCGCGGAGAGCCTGCCGCACATCTTCGAGCGCTTCCGTCGCGTCGATGCCTCGCGCTCTCGCCATACCGGTGGCGCCGGCCTCGGGCTCGCCATCGTCAGGCAGACCGTCGAAGCCCATGGCGGCACCATCACCGTGACCAGCGAGGTCGGCAAAGGCACCGTCATCGTCGTCCGTCTGCCGAAGGCCTGATCAGGCCGTCGCCAGCACGCGTTGCTTGATCTCCGCGACGGGCATCGCGTTGAGCAGGACGGGCGACAGGCGGTTCTCGTTGATCAAAGGCAGCGCCGTGAGGCGTTCGCTGAGCACCAGGTTGCGGTTCGCGGCGACTTCGTCGACGCGGTCCACCGGCGTGAAGCGCGGGGTGGACTTGAGCACCTCGGGGTTGGTGCGGATAAGGTCGCCGATGGCCAGGACGACTTCGGCGAAGCGATCGAGTTCGTCCTTGGTGTAGGATTCGGTCGGCTCGATCATCAGTCCGAAGACTTCGGGGAAGGCGACGGTCGGGGCGTGGAAGCCGAAGTCGAGGAACAGCTTGCCGACCCGGGCGATGATGCTCGGGCGCGGGATGCCGGCGGCCTCGATGCGCTTGAAGTCCTCTTCGGTGAGCGTGAGGATGAACTCGTGCATGCGCGGCACGCCGTCGGCCGCCGCGGGGAGCGAAGGGAAGGTCTGTCCGAGCTTCGAGAACAGGTAGCGGCTGGAGAGGACCGACATCGCGGACATGCGACGCACGCCTTCCTTGCCGAGACGGAGGAGGTAGGAGTAGACGCGCACCTTATGGGCGAAGTTGCCCCAGTGGCGGTGGAAGGAGCCGATGCTATGCTTCGGCTTCACCGGGACATAGGTGTCGCCGCGCTTCTCGATCTGGAAGCCCGGCAGGAAGTCGACGAGGCGCTCGGAGACGGCCACGATGCCGTCGCCGGGGCCGCCGCCGCCGTGCGGGACGGTCCAGGTCTTATGGAGGTTGTTGTGGACCGCGTCGACGCCGAGGGCGCCGAGGTTCACCCAGCCCGCGATGGCGTTCATGTTGGCGCCGTCCATGTAGACGAGACCGCCGATGCGATGGATCTCCGAGGCCATCTTCTGGAAGTCGGTCTCGAAGACGCCGGAAGTGTTCGGGTTGGTCACCATCATGCCCGCGATGCGCGGACCGAACTCGGCGATCTTCGCGGCGAAGTCGGCCTGGTCGACGCGGCCGTCGGGGGCGGACTTCAGGATCACGATGCCCGAGGGCGAGCCGTCGGGGTTGCGCTTGGTGGCATAGCCGGCCGTGGTGGCCGTGGCGAAGTTCGTGCCGTGAGCCGTCGATGGGATGAGGATGATGTCGCGGTGCTGGCCGTGGTGGCGGTGGTAGGCCTGGAACAGCTTGAGGCCGACGAGTTCACCTTGGGCGCCGGCGACGGGCTGGGTGGTCAGTCCGGCGAGGCCGGTGATCTTGCGGAACCACTCCTGGATCTGCCAGAGGAGTTCGAGCGAGCCCTGTGCGTCTTCGGAAGGCGCCTGCGGGTGCAGGCCGGTGAAGCCTGGGAGCCCCGCGGCCCAGTCGTTGATGTGCGGGTTGTACTTCATCGTGCACGAACCGAGCGGGAAGCAGCCGGTGTCGGGCGAGACGTTGAGTTCGCCGAGCTTCGTGTAGTACGCCTTCAGTTCGGCGAGCGGGAAGGAGGGGAGGCCGACGGCGCCTTGGCGGAGCAGCGCAGCGGGAATCTCGGCGATCGTCTTCGAACCGGCGGACTTGCCGTAAAGGCCTTCGAAGAACGCGACGAGCTTGTCGGTGTCGGCGGCGGTCTGGAGGTCGCTGAAGGAGATCTTAAGCAGCGAGCAGTGGCAAGGGGTGCGGCCGGTGATGTCGACGCCCACGTGCAGGCCGGCGGCGCGGCCCTTGGCGATGACCGCGGCGGCGGGCTCGGGGAGCATCAGGCTGAACTCGTTCCAGAAAGCCTGGTTGGCGTAGCAGACCTTGAGGCCGGGGATGTTGTGCAGCTGGGCGGCGGCGCGGCGGGCCTGGTCGCGGCCGGCGACGCAGCTGGCCGACATACCGTTCTCGCCGCGGGCGAGGATGGAGGCGCCGGCGATCGTGGCGATGAAGGCCTGGTTGGAGCAGATGTTGGACGTGGCCTTGTCCTTGCGGATGTGCTGCTCGCGGGTGGACATCACCATCACGATGCAATCGCGGCCGGCGTTGTCCTTGGCCTTGCCGACGAAGCGGCCGGGGGTCTCGCGCACTTCATTCTTTTTGTCGGCGTTATGTCGGACGGCGAAGATGCCGAGGCCCGGTCCGCCGAAGTTGGCGCCGATGGCGAGGTGCTGGCCTTCGCCGACGAGGATGTCGGCGCCCTTACGGCCATACTGGGCCGGGGCCTTGAGGCCGCCGGTGGCGAGGAGCATCGGGTCGATGACCGCGACGGACTTCACGCCGGCGTCGGCGCAGGCGTCGGTGAGGGCGTTGACGTCCTCGAGGAGGCCGAGGGCGTTGACCTGCGGGAAGATGACGGCCGCGAGCTGCTTGCCGAGGCGTGCGGAGGCGGCGGCGATGCCGGCTGCGGTGAGGCGGCCGGTGTCTTCGTCCGGAGCCAGGAACTCGAGCTTCACCGACGTGTCGGCGACGTGCGTGCGGAGGACTTCGAGGTCGGAAGGGAGCAGGTTAGCGGCGACGAGTACCGTGTTCGCTTCGGCATCGCCCATGCGGACTGCGCAGACGGCGGCTTCGAAGAGCGCGCTCGCGCGTTCGTAGAGCGAGGAATTGACGGCTTCGAAGCCGGTCAGCTGGGCGAGCGTGGATTGGTAGATCCAGTGGGTGATCAGCGTGCCCTGCGAACGCTCGGGCTGGTAGGGCGTGTACGAGGTCGTCAGGTTGCGGATGGAGCAGACGTGGCCGACCATCTCGTTCGTGCGGTAGACCTGGAGGCCGTCGCCGAGGAAGGCGGTCTTGACCGAGTTCTTCTTGGACAGGCTCTCCATGCGATCCGCGAGCGCCTGGTATTCGAGTTCGTCCGGCAGGTCCTGAGCGCCGGCGAACTTCACCGCGGCGTCGATGTGCGAATACATGTCCGGGAAATCCTTGGAGCCGATGGCGGCGAACATCGCACGGATGTCGGCCTCGGTCGCCGGGATGTAATGGCGGGCGAGTTCGCGGATGATTTTGGACGGATCGTAGGGCAGCTGGGCCATGGAAGTGGGAAAGGTTTTGAAGGAGGAAACGGGTGTCGCAACCGCCCACCAAGCGAGGGTGGGGGTATTAGAGAATCACGTTTTCGGCATAAGGTTTGGCAACCCATTCGGAGGCTTGTGAATAAGTCTTCCGGCCGAGGTGCGTTGCCATCGGCCGGGGGCTTCTCATCGTCGGCGTATGACCAAGCAGGAACGTGCCGATTACGTGGGGAAGGAGCTCGCGAAGCTTTACCCGACGACGCCCATCCCCTTGGATCATACCGATGCCTTCACGTTGCTGGTGGCGGTGGTGCTGTCGGCCCAATGCACGGACAAGAAGGTCAACGAGGTCACCCCGGCGCTCTTCGCCGAGGCGGGGACTCCGGCCAAGATGGCGGCGATGACCGAGGCCCGCGTGCTGACGCTCATCCGTCAGCTTGGGCTCGCGCCGCAGAAATCCAAGGCGCTCGTCGGCCTGGGTAAGATGCTCAGGGCGACGCACGGCGGCCAGGTGCCCCGGACGTTCGAGGAACTCGAGGAGCTGCCGGGCGTCGGCCACAAGACCGCCTCGGTGGTGATGGCCCAGGCCTTCGGCGT
>CANGRI010000082.1 GCA_947456525.1 Opitutia bacterium | reverse complement strand
TCCGCTCCATCGAGCTTCGTCCCGCCCAGGGGTCGGCCGACCTCGCGGATTTCAGCCGCTGATTCAAATACGGTCATATAAATAATCTGTTAAGCCTGCGGGCGGGGAGTAGGGTTCACTCCACCCCATGAACGCGCGCGCCCTCCTCACCCTCCTCCTCGCTCCGCTCGCGGCCCTCGCCGCGGACCGGCCCAACATCCTGATCATCTTCGCCGATGACCTCGGCTACGGGGACATCGGCGTGCACGGCGGCAAGGCCGTGCCGACGCCCAACATCGACGCGCTGGCGGCGTCCGGCGTGCGCTGCACCTCGGGGTACGTCACCTGTCCCTACTGCAGCCCTTCCCGCGCGGGCATGCTGACCGGCCGCGCCCAGACGCGCTTCGGCCATGAATTCAACCCGCATGTCGGCAAGGAAGCCGAGCTCGGGCTGCCGCTCGACCAACGCACGATCGCCAACGAACTGCATGACGTCGGGTATGCGACGGCGCTCATCGGCAAATGGCACCAAGGCTTCGACAAGCCGCACCACCCGAACTCCCGCGGCTTCGACGAATTCTTCGGCTTCCTGGTGGGCGGACACAACTATGCGCAGCACCCGGACGCCGACCCCGAGTTCGGTTCCGGCCATTCGCACAACATGATCTACCGCGGCGACAAGCTGCAGAAACTGGACGGCTTCCTGACCGACATCTTCACCGACGAAGCCATCGGCTTCATGGACCGCAACAAGCAGAAGCCTTGGATGCTTTATCTCGCCTACAACGCCGTGCACACGCCGCTCGAGATCTCACCCTCCATCGCCGCCCGCATCCCGGCCGGCGTGACCGACAACGATCGCCGCGGCTACCTCGGACTCCTGCTAGGCCTCGATGACGCCATCGGGCGCGTCACGGACTACCTCCGCAAATCCGGCGCCGACAAGAACACCCTCGTCTTCTTCGTCAGCGACAACGGCGGCGCCGGCCGCAAGCCCTACCTCGCCTACAACACCGGCGTGAACACCCCGCTCCGCGGAGACAAAGGTCAGACCCTGGAAGGCGGCATCCGCGTGCCGTTCTTCGCCTCCTGGCCCGGCAAGCTCCCCGCCGGCAAGACGTACGACCACCCCGTCTCGACCTTGGACTTCCTTCCGACCGCCTGCGCCCTCGCCGGCGCCAAGCACGTCGATTCCATCGAAGGCGTGGACCTTCTGCCCTTCCTGAAAGGCGAGAGCCAGTCGGCCCCCCACGCGACGCTCGCCTGGCGCTTCGGCCCGCAGAAGGCGATCCGCCAAGGGGACTGGAAACTCACCGATGAACGCGACTTCGACACCAAGACCCAGAGCGGCTGGCGGCTGTACGATTTGTCGAAGGACATCGGCGAGGCTCATGACCTCTCCGCCCAGTTCCCCGAGAAGAAGGCGGAACTGATCAAACTTTGGGAGGAATGGGACAGCCACAACATCGCCCCCAAGTGGCATGGCAGCATCACCGAGGATCCGACCGCGCCGGATTTCAAGCCCCCGGGCAAGAAGGCGAAGAAGTAAGCCGCCATGCGCCTCTTCACCCTCCTCCTAGCCCCGCTCGCCGCGCTCGCCGCCGAGAGGCCGAACGTGATCTTCATCCTCGCCGACGACCTGGGGGCGCACGACCTCGGCTGCTTCGGAAGTACGTTCTACGAGACCCCGAACATCGATCGCCTGGCCAAGCGCGGGACGCGCTTCACACAGGCCTACGCCGCCAGCCCGCTCTGCTCACCCACGCGCGCCAGCATCCTGGTAGGCCAATACCCCGCCCGGATCGGCATCACCGCACCGGTCTGCCACATCAATCCGATCTACCTCAACAAGGAGCTCATCCGAGGCGGGCCGAACACGCGCCTGCTCGACGCCAACAGCTTGTCCCGCCTGAAGCCGGAATACTTCACGCTCGCCGAAGCCCTCAAGGAAGCCGGCTACGCGACCGCGCACTTCGGCAAGTGGCATCTCGGCCACAACCTCAAGCCCGCCGACCATTTCGAACCTAAAGACCAAGGCTTCGATTCCGACTTCCCGCACGCCCCCAACGCCGCCGGCCCCGGCAACGGCTATCTCGCACCGTGGAAATTCATCAAGGACCCCACGATCACCGACGATGTCGGCGTGAACATCGAAGACCGCATGTCAAAGGAAGCCGCGAAGTATATCGCCGCCCACAAGGACAAGCCGTTCTACCTCAACTACTGGGCTTACTCCGTGCATTCGCCCTGGAACGCCCGCGCCGACCACGTCGAACACTTCAAGGCCAAGGCCGACCCGAAGAACCCGCAGCACAACGCCCTCTACGCAGGGATGGTGAAATCCCTCGATGACGGCGTCGGCCGGATCATGCAGGCCGTCGACGACGCCGGCATCGCCGACAACACCATCATCGTCTTCTTCTCCGATAACGGCGGCTACTCCTACCCTCCGAAGAAGACGGACCCGGAGGGCTACGCCGACATCCCGGCCACCAGCAACCTTCCGTTCCGCAGCGGCAAGGCCTCCGTCTACGAAGGCGGCACCCGCGAGCCTTTCATCCTTGCCTGGCCAGGGAAGGCCAAGGCAGACGCGACCAGCGACATCCTCTTCCAGTCGGTGGACTTTTACCCGACGCTCCTATCGTTCCTCGGCCTCAAGCCGCACGCGGAACTGAAAGTCGACGGACTCGACCAATCCAAGGCCTTGCTCGGCGGCGAATCGGCCCGCGACCGCGTCTTCTGCCACTTCCCTCACGGCAACGCCGCACGGGATGCCGTCATGGACGGCTTCTATGCCGGCACCTACGTCCGCAAGGGAGACTGGAAACTCATCCGCTTCTACGCCCGCAACGACGACGGCTCCGACGACCTCGAACTCTACGACCTGAAGAACGATCTCGGCGAGCGTCATAACCTCGCGAAGGAGAAGCCCGAGCTCGCCAAGGAACTGAACGGACTCATCGCCGACTTCCTCAATGATACCGAAGCCGTCATCCCGAAGCTTAATCCCGCTTTCGGCAAAGCGGCCGCGGCACCTAAGGACCCGCTCATGTCCTGGAAGAACCGCAACTGCGATGCGACGGTCAAGGACGGGATCCTCACCGCCAAAGGCACGGGCCCTTCCCCCTTTCTCGGCGTCGGCGCCAATCTCAGCGGCCCAGCCCAAGTGACCTTCCGACTACGCACCACCTCCGGTGGCGATGGCCACGTCGACCTCGTGCCGACCGGCACCAGCAAGACCTCCGACATCATTTCGTTCCCCTATGCGGCCAAGCCCGGCGAGTGGCAGGAAATAACCGTCGAGCTACCCCACCAGGGGCCGGCGGCGATCATGCGCCTCTACCTGCCCACGGCTTACGAGAACGTCGAGATCGACTGGGTGGAACTCAAGCCTGCGGGGGCCAAGGTCCGACGCTGGGATTTCTGACCTGATTCTACCCCTCAGAAGGTAGTATTTTATACCTAGGCTGGGAACAACCCGTCCGGGACCCGACTCTTATTCTCGGACGGGCCGAATCCGGCTTCCCCTCCCCCGTTAACCCCTTTTATTCGAGACACCCCTTCCCATGCGTAAGTCCCTCTTGGCGCTCCTGCCTTTTCTCGCGTCCGCCGCCTTCGCGGCCGAAGAGAAGATCCAGTTCAACCGCGACATCCGCCCGATCGTGGCCGAAAACTGCTTCCACTGCCACGGCCCCGATCCCGCCGCCCGCAAGGCGAGCCTCCGCCTCGATACCGAAGCCGGCTTCTTCGCACCGCGCATGACCAAGGACGGCAAGGAAGAACCGCCGACCATCATCAAGGGCCAGCCTGACAAGAGCACGCTTTTCCAACGCATCATCACCAAGGACCAAGAGGAGATCATGCCTCCGTCCAAGGAGCACAAGACCCTCAAGCCCGCCGAGATCGCGCTGATCAAGCGCTGGATCGAACAAGGCGCCCCGTGGCAGCCGCACTGGTCGCTCGTCGCCCCGCAGAAGGCCGCGCTGCCGGAAGTCGCCGACGCCACCTGGTCCAAGAACCCCATCGACCGCTTCGTCGCCGCCAAGCTCGCCGCCAACGGACTCAAGCCCGCGCCTGAAGCCGACGCCGCGACGCTCGTGCGTCGTGTCAGCCTCGACCTCACCGGCCTGCCGCCTTCTCCCGAACTGCTCGCCAAATATGCTCCGAAGCCGGACGCCCGCCTCGGCGACACGCAACTCTATGCGCTGGTCGACGAACTCCTCGCCACCCCCGCCTACGGCGAGCACCGCGCCCGCTACTGGCTCGATGCCGCGCGCTACTCCGACACGCACGGACTGCACTTCGACGCTTACCGCGAGATGTGGCCCTATCGCGACTGGGTCGTGAAAGCCTTCAATCGCAACCAACCCTTCGATCAGTTCACCATCGAACAGCTCGCCGGCGACCTCCTGCCCAAGCCCACCGAAGACCAGCTCATCGCCACCGGCCTGCAGCGCTGCAACATCACCACCAACGAGGGCGGTACCATCGTCGAGGAGAACCTCGCCAACTACGCCGCCGATCGCGTGCAGACCATGGGCTGGGTCTACCTCGGCCTCACCACCAACTGCGCCCAGTGCCACGACCACAAGTTCGACCCGATCACGGCGAAGGACTACTACTCCATGGCGGCCTTCTTCCGCAACACGACCCAAGGCGGACTCGATGGCAACGTGAAGGACGGCCGCGGCCCTGTGCTCTACCTCCCGGCCGACGCCGATAAGCCGCGCTGGACCGCCCTGCCCGCCGAGATCGAAGCCGGCAAGAAACAGGTCGCCGAAGCCCGCAAGGAAGGCGCCCCCCTCTTCGAGAAGTGGGTCGCGACGGCCAAGCCCGCCGACCTTGACGCCGACATCCCGACCAAGGATCTCGTCGCTCACCTCGCCCTGAACGAAGGCACCGGCATCCCCGCCGGCACGACCGCCGCCGGCGAACCAGTCACATGGAAGAAGGACGGCAAGAGCGGCCCGGCCCCCACCTTCAAGAAAGGCTCCCATCTCGTCATCGGCGAAGCCGGCAACTTCAGCACCAAGCAGGCCTTCAGCGCCGCCGCCTGGGCCCGGCCCGACAATCTCAGCGGCAACGGCACGATCGTCGGTCGCATGGACGACCCCAAGGGCGCCCAAGGCTGGACGCTCTTCCAGACCGCCAAGAACTTCGGCGTCTACATCATCAGCAAGTGGCCTGATGACGCCATCAAGGTCGTCACGACCAAGAACCCTGTCCGCGTCGCCTGGCAGCACGTGACGATGACTTACGACGGCAGCGGCAAGGCCTCCGGCGTGAAGATCTATGTCGACGGCGTCCTCGCCGAGACCCGCGGCGAAGTCGACAAGCTCAAGACCGACACCAAAGCCGCGACACCGACCCGCATCGGCCAGCGCAGCCAAGGCGAACCGTTCATCGGCAACATCCAGGACGTCTTCCTCTATGCCCGCACCTTGGCGCCGACGGAAGTCACGACCCTCTCCAAGCTCGCCCCGCTCCGCCTGATGCTCGCCGGCAAGCCGGGCCCCAAGCAGAAGGAAGCCCTGCTCGAGCACTACCTCAACAACCGGCACGAGCCGTCGAAGGTCGCCGTCAACCTCGTCGCCAAGCTGACCGCCGAACGCATGGCCATCCAGGCCCGCAGCCCGCTCACGCACATCCAGGAGGAGAAGATGGATTCGAAGCCGATGGCCAACATCCTCATGCGAGGCGCCTACGATAAGGTCGGCGCGCAGGTCGAAGCCGAGGTTCCCGCCGCGCTGGGCAAGCTCCCGGCCGACGCCCCTCGCAACCGCCTCGGCCTTGCGCAGTGGCTCGTCAGCGACGCCAACACACTCACGGCCCGAGTGACCGTGAATCGCATGTGGCAGGAAATCTTCGGCACGGGCTTCGTGAAGACCACCGAGGACTTCGGCATCATGGGCAGCGCGCCCTCGCATCCGGAGCTGCTCGACTGGCTCGCCGTCGACTTCCGCGCCAACGGCTGGGACGTGAAGCGCTTCTACAAGCAGGCGCTGACCAGCGCCACCTACCGGCAGGCCGCGATCATCACCCCCGAGAAACTCGAGAAGGACCGTGACAACGCCCTGCTCAGCCGCGGCCCGCGCTTCCGCATGGACGCCGAAATGATCCGCGACTATGCCCTCGCCGCCAGCGGTACGCTCTCGCAGCGCATGGGCGGCCCGGGCACCTACCCCTACCAGCCCGAGAACATCTGGGAAATCGTCGGCATGCACAACATGTCCTACAAGCAGGACACCGGCGAGAACCTCTACCGCCGCACCGTCTACAACTTCTGGAAACGCATGGCTCCGCCGGCCAGCCTCGACATCTTCAACGCCCCTTCGCGTGAAGCCAGCTGCGTCCGTCGCGACCGCACCAACACGCCCCTCCAGGCGCTGGTGACGCTCAACGACCCGCAGTACGTCGAAGCCTCGCGCATCCTCGCCCAGCACACGCTGCAATCGCCCGGCGACGATACCGCACGCCTCAACGCCGCCGCCACCCGCCTGCTCTGCCGCCCGCTCCGCGCGAACGAGCTGCCGATCCTCGCCGACAGCCTCGCCCAACTGCGCAAGCACTACGGCGCCCATGCGGCCGACGCCGAAGCCCTCCTGAAGGTCGGCGATTCGAAGTCCGACGAGAAACTGCCCAAGCCCGAACTGGCGGCCTGGACGATGGTCTGCAGCCAGCTCCTCAACCTCGACGAAGTCCTTAACAAATAACCACCATGTCCATCCTCCACGAGTGGAACACCCTCCAGACCCGCCGCCGTTTCTTCGGCAAGGGAGCCAACGCCATCGGGGCCGCCGCCCTCGCGTCGCTGATCGGCAAGTCCGCGCTCGAAGCCGCCCCCGGCGCCGTCCCCACGCACTTTAAGCCGAAGGCCAAGCGCGTCATCTACCTGCACATGGTCGGCGGCCCGTCGCAGCTCGATCTCTTCGACTACAAGCCGAAGATGAAGGAGATGTACGACAAGGACCTGCCGCCCAGCATCCGCAACGGCC
>CANGRI010000081.1 GCA_947456525.1 Opitutia bacterium | reverse complement strand
TGCGGGGCGCTAGCGAAGAAATAGAGGACTGAATGGATCGCTGAATGGAGGACTGCGTTGAGGGCTGAATGGATGATGAGATCCCACTCAATGCCGCGCATGCATCGATCAATTCAGGCCTCCATTCAGACCTCTATGCTGTCCTCTACGCAGTCCTCTTCGCTTCAGCGCACCAACGCTTCATGCTTCGCCCGGAACTCTTCGCTCCAGGCCGCAGGCTGATGCGTGGTTCCGTCCATGCGGCAGACGGTGCGTGAGGCCTTGGCATGCAGGACGGAGAGGTCGGCGCTACGGAACTCGAAATCGACCGTCAGGCCGGCGGCGCGGACCTTGCGCACGCTCAGGATGAGCTTCACGTCGCACTCCGGGCGGATGGGCGCATGGTAGTGTAGGTCGATGTCGCGGACGACCACGTAGACGTCAGGGGCGACGGCCGGATCCAGCGTGTCTTTCCCCATCATCGCCACGAACATCGTCTTCTGCGCCCGCTCCATGAGCAGCACGTAGTGGGAGTGGTGGAGGATCCCGAGCCCGTCGGTCTGGTCGAACCAGGTCTTCATCGTGACGACGAAGGATTTGTCGGGCTGGAGTCCGTCGGCAGGCATGGGGGAAGGGATGAGGCGAAAGCCGACCGGGGCAAGCGAACCCGTTATTTCTTCCGCAACGTGGCGGCCAGACGGTCGAGTTCGGACCAGGTCTCGACGGCCGGCTTCAGGCCGATGTCGCGGCGGGCCGCGGAGACGTCGAACCAATGGTCCTTGGCGAGTTCGACGGCGACGAAGCGGGTCATGGGCGGTTCGCCCTTGCGCCGGAACAGCGTCCAGACGCCTTCGAGCAGGGCGCCGAGCCAATAGGCCGACCGCTGGCTGATGCGGCGGGTGACGGGTTTCTCGCCGGCACCGACGAGCAGGCGGTTGATGAACTCCCAGAGCTTCACGGGTTCACCTTGCGAGAGGAAGTAGGCCTTACCATTGGCGCGTCCAGCGAGCAATGCGTCGAGCGCGCCGAGGTGGGCGTCGGCGGCGGTGTCGACGTGCGTGACGTCGACCTGGTTCTCGCCGTCGCCGACGATGCGTAGCTTGCCGGCGCGGGCCCGGGCGAGGACGCGCGGGAAGAGGTGATGGTCGCCCGGACCCCAGATCAGGTGCGGGCGGAGCGCGCAGACCTTGAGACGGTCCGACGCGGCCTTGAGCGCGACTTCCTCGGCGATGGCCTTGGTCTCGGCATAGGCGCAGAGCCAGTTCTCTCCGTAGGGCAGGGCTTCGTCGGCGCCTCGGAACGCTTCGCCGTTGAAGACGACGCTCGGGGTGCTCGTGTGCACGAGCGCGCGGACGCCGTGGGCTTGGCAGGCTTCGACGACGTGCGTCGTGCCGTCGATGTTAGTGCGGACGTATTCTTCCCAGGCTCCCCACACGCCCGCTTTGGCCGCCACATGGAAGACGTAGTCGCAGCCTTGGACGGCCGAGTCGACGGCGGCGCGGTCGGCGATGTCACCCCGGATGAAATCCACCTGGCCGGCGAGTTCGCCGGTGAGCGGCGTGCGGCCCAGGACGCGGACGCGGTAGCCGCGGGCAAGGCAGCGGCGGACAACGGCTTGGCCGAGGAAGCCGGCGCCGCCGGTGACGAGGACGAGGGGCGGATTCATCGGGCGAGTCGGTGGGTCCATTCCTTCGCCAGCTGCAGCCGATGGATCTTGGCGTTATGGCGTACGTCGACCGGCAAGGTGCGCTGGAAGACGATGTGCCGGACCTGCGCGGCCTGCGGGTTGATCGTCGCGAGGTCGCGGAGTTCCTGGACGAAGCGTGCGCGGTCGGCCTCGGTCTCCGGGAAGTGCCCCGCGCGCGGCTCGACGACCAGCGCTGGCGTCTGCGTCGGGGTTGCGCCGATGCCGATCAGCGCGCAGCGGAAGGCCTGCGGGTGCTGACGGAAGGCGGGTTCGAGCGATTCCGTCGGCAGGTCGCCGTCGGCGGTCCGCACTTTTTCCACCCGTCGGCCGAAGAAGAACAGGCGCCCTGAAGCATCCATCGAACCCAGGTCGCCCATGCGATGCCAGACGCGGCCGCCGTCGGCGATCTTCGCGAGTCGCGTGGCTTCCGGCAGGCCGTCGTATTCGCGGGTCACGCTCGGGCCGGTCGCGATGATCTCGCCGATTTCGCCGGGCGCGCACGCGATGGCGTCGGAGAGCGTCGCGATAGGACCATCGGTCTCGCGGATGACGCGGACCTCGACGCCGCTGACCGGGCGGCCGACGCAGGTGCCATGGCCGCGGAGAGCCAGCTGGCGGGCTTCGCCAAGGAGTTCATCGGCGGTGATCGTCGTCACCGGCAGGCATTCCGTCGCGCCGTAAGGCGTCTGCGTCACGCAGTGCGGCGCGATGCTGCGGAGCTTGGCCAGGAGTTCGCCGGAGACCGGCGCACCGGCGATGAGCAGGCGACGGAGGTCCGGCAGCCTGAGTCCGTTGGCTTCGCAATGGTCTGCGACCTTGCCCCAGATAGCGGGCGAGCCGAACGAGCAGGTGACCTTCTCGGAGATCAGCGCGGCGACGAGCGGCGCGGGGTCGGCGGCGAGCGGTCGCGTCGGGTCGAGAAGAGGGGTCACCGTCGTCGTTCCCAGCGCCGGATTGAAGAGCGCGAAGAGCGGCAGCATCGCCATGTCGGTCTCGCCCGGGCGGATGCCGTAGGTCGAGCGCACCAGTTCGATCTGCGCATCGAACATCCCATGCGTATAGCAGACGCCCTTGGGGGCGCCGGTCGAGCCGGACGTGAACAGGATGGCCGCGAGCGTGTCGGGGGTCACCTCGGCGAGCGGGCGGGGATGGGTGGAGGTCGCCGCGAGCGACCGGCGCCAGGCGGAGCTTCCGACCGTCACGCGGTGGCGGATCGTGCGAAAGGCCGCGAGGGGTAGGCGGCTCAGGAGCGTAGCGCTGCGCAGGCCGACGATGCCGGCGGGCCGGGACCGCCTGACGCAGTCGAGGAAGGCCGACCAACCCATGCCTGGGTCGATGGCCACGGGTATGGCGCCAAGTTTCAGCAAACCGAACATCCCGACGATCAGGTCTTGGCCGGGTCGCACCGCCAGTAGGACGCGGGTGCCGCCGGTGACGCCCGCCTTGGCGAGATGATCCGCGGCCGCATCGCTTTCCTGGTCGAGCTGGCGGAAGGTACGGACCTCATGGGTGACTTCGCCTTTCGGGCCGACCTTGGCCGGTGACTTGGTCGCAAGGCCCTCCGGACGGTCGGTGGCTGCGATCCGGAGATGGCGGGCGACGTTGCTTCCGGGGTCGTTCATGGCCTGCAAATGAAGAAGCCCCGAATCCGGGGCTTCTGCAAGGGCTACTTGTCGGCTTAGTAGTCGGTCAGGGTGATCGCGCCCCAGAGGAGGGTGATGCGGTCGCCGGAAGTGATGCGGTTCGTGTAGAACTCGCTCATGTTGGCGCTGACGGTGGCCTTTTCGCTCGGGGCGTAGGAGTGGGACTCCACCTTGACGATGCCGAGGAAGTTATGGGAAGGCTCCAGGGAGACGTTACGTCCGTGGTTCGGGGTGTCGTAGGTGGTGCAACCGACGAGGGCGGCGGAAGCGATCAAGGTAGCAAGGGCGAGCTGCTTCATAGTGGGGTGAGTTTGATGATTGGACGGGGGGAGGGGGCTGACAAGTCAGAATCATTCACGATGCCGCCCAGCCTCGCCAGAGCGTGACGAGTTCGGGGCCGCGGAAGAACCAGACCGCCCCGGCGATGGCCATGCTGGGCACGAAAGGCACCACTCCGGCGTATTCTTCCCCCTTAATCTTGGCCTGAATCAGGCCGGGAAGGGCGGTGATGACTCCGACGACCGCCCCCCCGAAAAGGCAGAAGACGGCCCCCTGCCAGCCGCAGAAGGCACCTACCCCCGCGCATAGGATGATGTCCGCCTCGCCCATGGCTTCCCGTCCAGCCAGGACGCTGCCGATGGTCCGGATCCACCAGACCAAGGCGGTCCCGGCGGCGACGCCGAGCAAGGCGTCCATGAGGGCGCGGAACCGGTTCACGGCTTCGATCGAGTGGGCGGTTTCGCCATGGAGCGAAGGCACGAGCATCGAGAGAATGATGCCGGTGCCGACCAAGGCGAAGTTCGGGGCGTCGGGCACCATCATGTCGTCGAGGTCGCAGCCGGCGAGGAGCACGAGGAGCGGCAGGTAGACGCAGGCGACGGCGGCTTTCGCCGGCGGCAGGAAAGTCCAGGCCGCGACGAAAAGCAGGGACGTGGCGAGTTCGACGAGCGGGTACCGGACCGAGATGCGTGCGCCGCAGCACTTCGCGCGTCCGCGGAGGAAGAGCCAGCCCAAGAGCGGTATGTTCAACCAGGACGGGATCGGCTGGCCGCAGGCGCAGTGCGAGCCCGGGGTGACGATCGACTCTCCTTTGGGCAGACGATGGATGCAGACGTTGAGGAAACTGCCGACGCAGGCTCCGAAGGCGCCGGCACTCAGCGCGGCGAGGCCGGGGTGGAGCTTGGCGAAGTTCTGCAGGTCGACGAGCGTCATGGGGTCAGGGGGCGGTTTCGCCTAGGGCGGCACGCATCGGGGCTTCAGGTGGAAGCATGCCGTTCCAGAGGCGGAAGGCGAGCGCTCCTTGCCAGCGTAGCATCGATCGTCCGTCGCAGCCGTCGACGCCGCGTTCGCGTGCGTCCTTCAGCAGACGGGAGCTTTCGGCGCCGTAAGTGGTGTCGAAGACGAATTGCCCTGGCGAGAGCAGCGCCGTCGGGAAGGGCGACGCGTCGGTCGGCTTGAGGCCGAGCGTCGTGCTGTTGACGATGACGGCTTCGGGCGAGGCGGCGATCTCGGCGAGGCCCGCCGCCTTGACCCGCGGGTCGGCGAGCGCGTTCGCAAGGTCGGCGGCCTTGGCCGCGTCGCGGTTGTGCAGGCTCAGAGAAGCGCAGCCGTCGGCGAGGCAGGCGGCGGCCACGGCGCGGGCGGCGCCCCCTGAGCCGAGGAGGATCACCGGGCGGCCTTTGGTCGTGCGGCCGGAGCGTTCGCGCAGGGCTTCCAGGAAGCCTTGGCCGTCGGTCGTATGTCCGGCCCAGCCGGTCGCGGTGCGGACGAGCGTGTTCACGGATTCGGCGCGCCGGGCTTCGGGCGAAAGCGATTCGGCGATGGCGAGGGCCTGGATCTTGTGCGGCACCGTGAGGTTCACGCCGGCGAAGCCCTTGCGATGGAGCAACGCGAGCGCCTCGGGGAGTTCTTCCGCGACGATGTGCAGGCGATGGTAGCGGACGCCGGCGAGGCGCGGGTGCGTCGGGAGCAGCGTCGCGAGCGCGGCGTTGTGCATCGCCGGGCTCAGCGAGTGCGCGATGGGGTCGCCGAGCACGCCCAGCTGGCCGGGCGCGAAGTCGGTCGTCCGCAGGAGCGCGAGCGTGAGGGTGTCAGGCGCGCTCATCGGTTTTCTCCAAGGCGTGGACGAAGGTGAGGAAGAGCCGGCTGCTGCGGTCATCGCCCTGGGCCTCGAACTGCGAGACGAGGTTGCGGCAGCAGCGCGCGAGCGTCTGGTGCGTCGTCACGGGCAGCAGGAAGGCCTCGTCGGCCGGCAGCTGGTTGTCGAGGAGCAGGAGCTGGACTTCCGCACGGGTGCGGAAGGCGCCGCCTTCGTAGCAGTCGACGTACATCGGTTCGCGTCCGCGGAAGATGCCGACCATGAAGCGGCCGGGCAGGCCGACGGGTTCGACAGGCAGGCCTAGGCGGCGGGCGACGAGCAGGAAGATCAGGCAGAGCGAGATCGGGATGCCGCGGCGGCTGCGGATGACCTGGGAGAGCAGGGAAGAGGAGGGGACCGCGAAGCTTTCCTGGGCGCCGCGGTAGCCCTCTTCGCCGAAGATCACGCGGCAGAGCAGGCGGCATTTCGCGCGGACGTCGAGCGGTTCGGCGACGAGCTCGCGCGTGCGTTCGGCGAGGCGGTCGAGCTCGGCGGAGTAGGCGTCGTCGGCCAGCGACGGGGCCGTGGCGCGTTCGAGCAGCAGGCAGGCCTCTTCCAGGTCGCAGTGCGGATCGCGGATATGGGCGAGGAACGAATGGGCGGCGGCTTCCGGGGTGCGGAGGTCGGCGAGCAAGGTGCGGGCGTGGGTGGCGAGGGCTTCGTCCTTCGTCAGGGCTTCCAGCCACAGGACACCGGGCAGTCCGGCGGCCTTGAGTTTGCCGAGCACGGCTTGGCGGACGACCGGGGAGGGGTCGTCGAGGAGGCGCTCCAAGGTCGCCAGCTCCGCGTCGTGCGTCATGGCGGTTTTCTACCGACGGCGAGCGGGGCACGGCAACAAGGGAGTCCTCGCGCGATGGTCTTTTAGGAGTTGACGGTGGGAGCGACAACTCGTCGCCCGAGGGACGCAATGTCGCTCGGCTGTCTCTCCTTCGGTCCGATTCGCGGCGATTTCAGGCCCTAATCGCCGGCCGACGGTTGGAACGATTGGTGCATCTCCCCAAGCATGTCATCTCCCTACGGCAACCATACCGAAAAGACCTCCGAAGCCCTCCAGCAGGCGCAGAGCGAGGCGATGCAGCGCCGTAACCCTTCGCTGGAGCCGGCGCACATCCTCCACGGTCTCCTCTCCCAGGAGAACGGGATCGCTTCCTCTCTCTTCCGCCGGGCCGGCAAGGACGAGGCCGCTCTTGCTTCCGCCGTCGCCGGCCAGCTCGCGCGACTGCCCAAACTCGCCCAGTCTGCGGGCCAGTCCGGGCTCTCCTCCGAGACCCATGCGCTCCTGCTCAAGGCCAAGGATGAAGCCGAGGGCATGAAGGACGACTTCGTCTCCGCCGAGCACGTGCTGCTCGCGCTCGCCGAGACGCCTTCGCTCCGCGCGTCCTTCGCCGCCGTCGGTTTCGACCGCAAGGCGATCCTCGCCGCGCTGCAGGCCGTCCGCGGCTCGCAGCGGGTTACCTCGGCGAATCCTGAGGCCACCTACGAGGCGCTCGCGAAGTACGGCCAGGACCTGACCGCGCTCGCCCGCACGGGCAAGATGGATCCCGTCATCG